>NZ_JAQQPT010000037.1:0-27296 GCF_036688725.1 Pseudomonas lactucae
GGTGGGTGATGACGGGATCGAACCGCCGACCCTCTGCTTGTAAGGCAGATGCTCTCCCAGCTGAGCTAATCACCCTTTGCTTCGTGAGGCCGCGAAATTTACGCAGGTAGCGGACCTAAGTCAATAGCCTGCTTGAAGTTTTTCTAAAAAAACCAAAACAGCGTCAAGACCACCCTACTCGCTGTAAATCATCTTCTTGCTCATGCCGCCGTCCACCACGAACTCCTGCCCGGTGACAAACCCGGCCTGGCGCGACAGCAGCCACGCGACCATCGCCGCCACATCCTCGACCGTGCCGACCCGGCCCGCGGGATGCTGGGCATGATCGGCATCGGTCAGCGGCTCGGCACGTCGTACGGCCGGGTCACGCGCATCGATCCAGCCCGGGCTGACGGCATTCACACGGACCTCCGGCCCGAGACTGATCGCCAATGCATGGGTCAGGGCCAACAGGCCGCCCTTGCTCGCCGCATAGGCCTCGCTGTCCGGCTCCGATTGACGGGCACGGGTCGAGGCCAAGTTGACGATGGCCCCACCGTGGGCGCGCAGATACGGCGCACAGTGCTTGGCCAGCAGCATGGGCCCGCTGAGGTTCACCGCCAGCACGCGATTCCAATACGCCAGGTCGAGACTTTCCAGAGTGATATTGTGCGGGTCGGCCACGGCCGCATTGCACACCAGCCCATCCAGGCGACCAAACTGCCCGAGCACTTCAGCGACACCCTGGGCGACTTGTTTCTCGTCCGCCACGTCCATGGTGATAAACCACGCGTTGTCGCCCAGCACCTTGGACACCTTGGCACCGCGCTCGCGATCGAGGTCGGTCAACACCACCTGCCAACCTTCACTGATCAACCACGCCGCGATCCCGAGGCCAATGCCCCGTGCCGCGCCCGTTACCAGCGCGACGCGCCCGTTAGTCGCCGCGGCAGCTTCCAGGGACCACTCGATCACAAGGCCGCCAACCCGCGGGCCAGGTCGGCCTGCAAATCAGCCACGTCTTCCAGGCCCACCGCGACGCGGATCAGGCTGTCGCGAATACCCGCCGCCTCACGCTCCTGCGGCGCCAGGCGGCCATGAGAAGTGGTACTTGGGTGGGTAATCGTGGTTTTGCTGTCGCCCAGGTTGGCGGTGATGGAGATCAGGCGCGTGGCATCGATAAAGCGCCAGGCGCCCTCCTTGCCCCCCTTCACCTCAAAGCTCACCACCGCACCGAAGCCACGCTGCTGGCGCTGGGCCAATTCGTGTTGCGGGTGGCTTTTGAGCCCGGCGTAGTGGACCTTCTCGATACCGTCCTGCTGCTCCAGCCACTCGGCCAGGGCCTGGGCATTGGCGCAATGGGCCTTCATGCGCAGGCCGAGGGTTTCCAGGCCCTTGAGGAAGATCCAGGCGTTGAACGGGCTCAGGGTCGGGCCGGCGGTGCGCAAGAAGCCCACCACTTCCTTCATCTGCTCGCTGCGCCCCGCCACCACACCGCCCATGCAACGACCCTGGCCGTCGATGAACTTGGTGGCCGAGTGCACCACAATATCCGCGCCCAGCTTCAGCGGCTGCTGCAAGGCCGGCGTGCAGAAGCAGTTATCCACCACCAGCATGGCGCCCTTGGCGTGAGCCACTTCGGACAAGGCGGCGATATCCACCAGCTCGGCCAACGGGTTGGACGGCGATTCGACGAACAGCAAGCGGGTATTGGCCTTGATCGCCGTATCCCAGCCGGACAGGTCCGCCAGAGGCACGTAATCCACCTCGATACCGAAGCGCTTGAAGTACTTCTCGAACAGGCTGATGGTCGAACCAAACACACTGCGCGACACCAGCACGTGGTCGCCGGCGCTGCACAGGCTCATCACCACGGCCAGGATCGCCGCCATGCCTGTTGCCGTGGCCACCGCCTGCTCGGCGCCTTCCAGGGCGGCGATACGCTCTTCGAACGCACGCACGGTCGGGTTGGTGTAACGCGAGTAAACGTTACCCGGCACTTCACCGGCAAAGCGCGCAGCGGCATCGGCCGCGGTGCGGAACACATAGCTGGAGGTGAAGAACATCGGGTCGCCGTGCTCACCTTCCGGGGTACGGTGCTGGCCGGCGCGCACAGCCAGGGTATCGAAAGCTACGCCATCGAGGTCGCTGTCCAACCGACCGGCATCCCATTCCTGACTCATGCTGCCACTCCTTACTTGAATGCTTTATTTAACATACAAAACCGGCCCCTCAGGGCCGGTGTTTACTCAGTTGTTGTACAGATCGATGATCGCGCTGACCGCTTGGGTCTTGATCTTCGAGGAGTCGTTACGCGCCTGCTCGATCTTGTTCAGGTAGGCCTCGTCGACGTCACCGGTCACATATTTGCCGTCGAATACCGCGCAGTCGAATTGCTCGATCTTGATCTTGCCCCCACCGACCGCTTCGATCAGGTCCGGCAGGTCCTGATAGATCAGCCAATCGGCGCCGATCAGGTCGGCCACGTCCTGGGTGGTGCGGTTGTGCGCGATCAGCTCATGAGCGCTCGGCATGTCGATACCGTACACGTTCGGGTAACGCACCGCAGGCGCCGCGGAACAGAAGTACACGTTCTTCGCGCCGGCTTCGCGGGCCATCTGGATGATCTGCTTGCACGTGGTGCCGCGTACGATGGAGTCATCCACCAGCATCACGTTCTTGCCGCGAAATTCCAGTTCGATGGCGTTGAGCTTCTGGCGCACCGACTTCTTGCGCGCTGCCTGGCCGGGCATGATGAAGGTACGACCGATGTAGCGGTTCTTGACGAAACCTTCGCGAAACTTGACGCCCAGGTGGTTCGCCAGCTCCAGCGCGGCGGTGCGACTGGTGTCCGGAATCGGGATTACCACGTCGATATCGTGCTCGGGACGCTCACGCAGAATCTTGTCGGCCAGCTTCTCACCCATGCGCAGGCGCGCCTTGTATACCGACACACCGTCGATGATCGAATCCGGACGCGCCAGGTAGACGTGTTCGAAGATGCACGGGGTGAGGGTCGGCGCCACGGCGCACTGACGGGTGTGCAATTTGCCATCTTCGGTGATGTACACCGCTTCGCCCGGCGCGAGGTCACGGATCAGGGTAAAGCCGAGCACATCCAGGGACACGCTTTCGGAAGCGATCATGTACTCGACACCTTCGTCGGTGTGACGCTGGCCGAACACGATCGGACGGATGCCATGCGGGTCGCGGAAACCGACGATGCCGTAACCGGTGATCATCGCCACCACGGCGTAACCACCGACGCAACGGTTGTGCACGTCGATTACGGCGGCGAACACGTCTTCTTCGGTCGGCTGCAGCTTGCCGCGCTGGGCCAGCTCATGAGCGAACACGTTGAGCAGCACTTCCGAGTCGGAGCTGGTGTTGACGTGGCGCAGGTCAGATTCGTAAATCTCCTTGGCCAGCTGTTCAACGTTGGTCAGGTTGCCGTTATGCGCCAGGGTGATGCCGTAAGGCGAGTTGACGTAGAACGGTTGAGCTTCGGCCGAGGTCGAGCTACCGGCAGTCGGGTAACGCACATGGCCAATGCCCATGTGTCCGACCAGGCGCTGCATGTGACGCTGATGAAACACGTCACGCACCAGGCCATTGTCCTTGCGCAGGAATAACCGGCCGTCGTGGCTGGTCACAATACCGGCAGCGTCCTGGCCGCGGTGCTGGAGGACGGTTAGCGCGTCATACAGCGCCTGATTGACGTTCGACTTACCGACGATACCGACGATGCCACACATGCGACGCAACCCCTACTTAATGAATCTTGACTGAACACAGCTTACTGAGGCGTTTTGGCCGGCAAGAGGTGTTCCTTGAACGGAAGATCAGCGGGTACGCTGATTCCGCTGGCCAGCCACTGACTGCTCCACCCCAGAATGAGGTTCTTGGACCAATCTGCAACCAATAGAAATTTTGGCACGAGTACCGACTCCTGCCACCACGAATCCTGCTGTACCGGCCCCAGGCTCAACAGCCCGACCGCCACGACCACCAGCAACGCGCCACGCGCGGCGCCGAAGGCCATGCCGAGAAATCGATCGGTCCCTTCGATGCCGGTGACACGTATCAACTCGCCAATCAGATAATTGACCATTGCTCCCACCAGCAGCGTGGCGATGAACATGATGGCGCAGCCCGCAATGACGCGAGCCGAAGGTGTCTCGATGTATCCGCTCAGATAGACCGACAGCGAGCCACCGAACATCCAGGCGACGACTCCTGCAATGATCCAGGTCAGCAACGACAGTGCTTCTTTTACGAAGCCGCGGCTTAGACTGATCAACGCGGAGATGGCGACGATGGCGACGATCGCCCAATCAACCCAGGTAAATGGCACGTTTGAGCCTACGGACAGATAAGGCGGCGCATTTTAGCAGAGCGCCGGGCTATCGGTAAGCTGTGATTGCGGCTGCTTTGCAAATCAGTAGTTTGTGGCGAGCCAATCGCGTTTCAACCCCCACCACAAATCAATGTAGGCTCAGCCGCGCTCAGGCTGGAACCGGGTCACGAACCCTTTCAGGCTCTGCTGACGATCCAGCAAATCGCGCAGGCGGTCCGCCTCGGCACGTTCGATCAGCGGCCCGATAAACACGCGGTTCTTGCCGTCGGCACTGCGGATGTAAGCGTTATACCCCTGGGCACGCAGCTTCTTCTGCAACGCGTCGGCCCCTTCGCGATTGCCCAGGCTGGCCACCTGGATCGACCAACTGATCGGCAAGCCATTCGGGTCGATGCGGCTCTGCCCGACATCCGGCTTGCCCGGCGCGGCGGGTTGCGGCGCGACCGGCTTGGGCGCAGGTGCCGGCGCGGCAGGCTTGGCGGCAACGGCTGGCGCGGGCTTGACCACCGGCACGCTTGGCTGAACCGGCATCGACGGCGCCTGTTGTGCAGCCACTTCCTCATCGCTCGGTACCGGCTCTTCCTGCGGCAATGCCTGAGGCTCCGGCACTACGACCGGTTCAATCTGCACTTGCGGCACGGCGGGAGCCTGAGGCGCAGCCGGCGCTTCAACAACGACCTGGCGCTCTTCGTCCTGGCGAGAAAACAGCATGGGCAAAAAAATCACCGCCAGCGCCACCAGAACCAGGGCTCCGACCATCCGCTGCTTGTATGCGCTATCCAGTAATGCCATGTGCAGCTTCCTCCGTGGAGCGCCGGGCCAACCACTCAAGCGCCTCGGCAACACAATAAAATGACCCGAACAACAGGATTTCGTCCTCGGCCGTCGCGACCGCGCATTGCGCCTCAAGGGCGGCACTCACGCTTGCATACGACGTCACGGGCGCCCCAAGGTTCTGCAACACTGCCTCCAGCTCCAACGCCGGACGGCTGCGCGGAGTGCCCAGCGGTGCCACCGCCCACGTCTGGACACTGCCGAGCAACGGCGCAACCACGCCTTCCAGGTCCTTGTCCGCCAGCAACCCGAACACCGCCAGACGACGACCGGCCGGCGGCGTGCGTGACAGACGCTGCGCCAGGTATTGCGCCGCATGGGGGTTGTGCCCCACATCCAGCAACAGGTTCAGGCGCTTGCCTTCCCACTCGAATGCACGACGGTCCAGACGCCCCACAACACGGGTCGCCAGCAAGGTCGCGGCAATCTGTTCGGCATTCCACGGCAGATCCAGCAACAGATAGGCCTGCAGCGCGAGCGCGGCGTTTTCCATCGGCAGGTTCAGCAGCGGCAAATCGCGCAGCTCAACTGTCTGCCCACGCGCATCACGCCCGCGCCACTGCCAGTGCTGGTCGCCAATCTCAAGCGTGAATTCGCGCCCGCGCAGGAAGAACGGGCAATCCAGCGCACGCACCTTGTCCAGCAAGGGTTGCGGCGGGTCCAGGTCACCGCACAGCGCAGGCTTGCCCTGGCGGAAGATTCCGGCTTTTTCGTAGGCAACGGACTCGCGGGTATTGCCCAGGTAGTCGGCGTGGTCCACGCCAATACTGGTGACCAACGCCAGGTCGGCATCCACCACGTTGACCGTGTCCAGACGCCCGCCCAGGCCTACCTCCAGCACCACCACGTCCAGTTGCGCACGTTCGAACAGCCAGAACGCCGCCAGGGTGCCCATCTCGAAGTAAGTCAGGGATGTGTCGCCGCGCCCCGCATCCAGCGCGGCGAAGGCTTCGCAGAGCTGCTCGTCGGTGGCTTCGATGCCATTGAGCTGCACCCGCTCGTTGTAGCGCAGCAGGTGCGGCGAGCTGTAAACGCCGACGCTCAGCCCCTGGGCCTGCAGCAACGCGGCGACAAAGGCGCAGGTAGAGCCTTTGCCGTTGGTGCCGGTCACCGTGATCACACGCGGCGCCGGACGGCCCAACCCGAGGCGGGCCGCTACCTGTTGCGAGCGCTCCAGGCCCATGTCGATGGCGGACGGATGCAACTGCTCAAGGTAGGCGAGCCATTCGCCCAGGGTACGCTGGGTCATAGGTTCGCAGGCACCGGCGGCACAACGATCGGCTCGACTTTAGGCGCGACGTACACAGGCGTCGGCAGGCCCATCATTTGCGCCAGCAGGTTACCCAGGCGTGGACGCAGCTCGCCACGCGGGATGATCAGGTCGATGGCACCGTGCTCCAGCAGGAACTCGCTGCGCTGGAAGCCTTCGGGCAGTTTTTCACGCACGGTCTGCTCGATGACGCGCGGGCCGGCAAAGCCGATCAGGGCCTTTGGCTCGCCAACGATCACGTCACCCAGCATCGCCAGGCTGGCGGAAACGCCGCCGTAGACCGGGTCGGTCAGCACGGAAATGAACGGGATACCTTCTTCGCGCAGACGCGCCAGCACCGCGGAGGTCTTGGCCATTTGCATCAGGGAGATCAGGGCTTCCTGCATACGCGCACCACCGGAGGCGGCGAAGCAGATCATCGGGCAACGGTTTTCCAACGCGTAGTTGGCGGCGCGCACAAAGCGCTCGCCGACGATGGCCCCCATGGAACCGCCCATGAAGGAGAACTCGAACGCCGACACCACCACCGGCATACCCAGCAGCTTGCCACTGACCGAGATCAACGCATCCTTCTCACCGGTCTGCTTTTGCGCAGCGCTCAGACGATCCTTGTACTTCTTGCCGTCGCGGAACTTGAGGCGGTCAACCGGTTCCAGGTCAGCGCCCAGCTCGTTACGGCCGTCGGCATCGAGGAAAATATCGATACGCGCGCGGGCGCCAATACGCATGTGATGGTTGCACTTGGGGCAAACGTCCAGGGTCTTTTCCAGCTCCGGACGGTACAGCACCGCGTCGCAGGATGGGCATTTGTGCCACAGACCTTCAGGAACCGAGCTTTTTTTCACCTCGGAACGCATGATCGAAGGGATCAGTTTGTCTACTAACCAGTTGCTCATGCTTTCTTTCTCCAGTACCGGTGGCTTGAACACAGCCCCGCGTATGCCCTTGAGCTAAATTCATATGTGGCGATGACGCGGGCTGGACGGGGTCAGACGTTCGACCTGCCATTTCCAGCCTGCATCCTCAGCCTTCCAGACAACCTGCCAACGCAGGGTTGCCACTTCGTTTCCGGCACACCCACAGGCGGCACCGGGCTGTTTTACACAGTGGTAGTTATGGACGGCGGCAGACTGCCAGCCGTCACATCCCGCCACGGCTGTTGCGCACGGCCTGCATGAACGCGCGAATCTTGCTGTGATCCTTGATGCCCTTGCCCTGCTCCACCCCGCCGCTGACATCCACGGCATAGGGACGAACCTGCTCGATGGCCGCCGCGACATTCGCCGGGTTGAGGCCGCCGGCCAGGATGATCGGCGCGCTCAGCTCCTCGGGGATCAGCGACCAGTCAAACGCTTCACCGGTACCGCCGGGTACGCCTTCGACGTAGGTGTCGAGCAGAATCCCACGTGCCCCGGCATAGGCGGCACAGGCGGCAGCGATGTCATCCCCGGCCTTGACGCGCAGCGCCTTGATGTACGGGCGCTGGTAACTTTCACAGTCTTCCGGGGTTTCGTCGCCGTGGAACTGCAGCATGTCCAGCGGCACGGCATCCAGGGTTTCGTTGAGTTCGCAACGGCTGGCGTTGACGAACAAGCCCACCGTGGTGACGAACGGCGGCAATGCCTTGATGATCGCCCGCGCCTGCAGTACGTTCACCGCACGCGGACTCTTGGCATAAAACACCAGGCCAATGGCGTCCGCCCCCGCCTCGACTGCCGCCAGCGCGTCTTCTATGCGGGTAATCCCGCAAATCTTGCTGCGAACGGCTGACATGTCGTAGAAGCCTCAGGGTTTGGCCGAGAAAGTCCCGGATGGTAACAAAAGCTATTCCGGGCGTCAGCCGCCAAGTTCGCTGAAACCGGTAAGGAAGTGTGGCCCGATAAAACGGTCCGGCAGTTCGAACTCGTCGCGGTACTCCACATCCACCAGATACAGCCCGAACGGATGCGCGGTGACGCCACCGGTGCGGCGGATGCGGCTTTCCAGCACTTCCCTGGCCCAGTCCACCGGGCGCTCGCCGGTGCCGATGGTCATCAGCACCCCGGCAATGTTGCGCACCATATGGTGCAGGAACGCGCCGGCACGGATGTCCAGCACGATCATCTTGCCGTGACGGGTCACACGCAGGTGATGGACTTCCTTGATCGGCGATTTGGCCTGGCACTGGCCGGCACGGAAGGCACTGAAATCATGCACCCCCACCAGGTGCTGCGCGGCTTCGGCCATGCGCTCGGCGTCCAGCGGGCGGTGGTTCCAGGTGATTTCTTCGTTGAGGTGCGCCGGGCGGATCTGGTCGTTGTAGATCACATAGCGGTAGCGCCGGGCGATCGCCTTGAAGCGCGCATGAAAATGCGCCGGCATGACCTTGGCCCAGCTGACGCTGACGTCATGGGGCAAGTTGATATTCGCGCCCATGACCCACGCCTTCATCGTGCGTTCGGCCTGGGTGTCAAAGTGCACCACCTGGCCACACGCATGGACGCCAGCATCGGTACGCCCGGCGCACATCAGCGAAACCGACGAATCAGCAACCTTGGACAGGGCCTTTTCCAGGGTTTCCTGCACCGTGGGCACGCCCGACGCCTGGCGCTGCCAGCCACGATAGCGCGAGCCTTTGTATTCCACGCCCAGGGCGATGCGGTAAAAGCCGGCGGCCGCCATTTCGGCGGCCGGGTTATCTAAATTTGCCAAGAATTGAGAGCCTGATGAGTTGCGCAAAGGCGGCCATTATAAGGCGACAGGTGCGTTGCGCGCGCTTTTGTTATGGATTGACGCATACCAATGTGGGAGGGGCTTGCTCCAGCCGTTAGATTCTGCCGAGCATTTCCTTGGCTTCGCCGCGCTGCACCTCATCGCCCTCGATCAGCACTTCGGCCAGGATGTCTTTCGCGCCATCCGCATCGCCCATATCGATATAGGCCTGGGCCAGGTCCAGCTTGGTGGCGACTTCATTGGTACCGGAGAGGAAGTCGAACTCCGGCTCATCATCGCCCAACGCCGCGTCTTCAGCGGTGAAGGATGGCTCAAGGGCAGGGTTTTCCAGGTGCTGGGACAGGCGATCCAGCTCGGCGTTGACGTCATCCAGCTCCGACGCGAAGGCATCGGGCTTGGCGGCAGCTTGCGGCTCGTCAGCCAGGGACAGATCGAAATCCTCCGGCAGGTCAAAGTCGTCCAGGGCGGCAGGCGTGAGGGTCGGCGGCTCGACGGCCGGCACGTCCTTCATCTGCTCTTCCAGCCCGGAAAGGAAGTCGTCATCCGATTGTGCCGAGGCCGGCGCATCCAATTGCAGGTCAAGATCGAAGTCAGACAGGTCCTCTTCCGGGCCCGCCTTGGCGTCTGTCTGTTGCTGCAACAACGCGGCAAAGGTCTGTTCATCGTCCAGGCTGGCCGGCGACGCCGCTTCCAGTTCATCCAGGCTCAAATCAAAATCAGTGTCGAACGTGTCGAGCTCAGGGGCCGGTGCAGCCGGCTTGTCCTCCAGCAGTTCCTTGACGTATTGAGCGTCCAGGGCGGCCGCGGCCACTGCCGCACTGACACCTGCCGCCAATACGGCCATGGCCGGGAAGCGACTCTTGAGCTGTTCGACCTGCGCATGGTTTTCACCATTGGCCACCAGTTGACGCTCCTGGGTGACAAAGCCGTCCTTGTCGTTCTGCAGGCCGTAGACCTCCATCAGTTTCAAACGCAGGTCGCTGCGCTTGGGCTCTTGCTTGATCGCCTGTTCCAGCACATCGGCGGCCTGGTTCAGGTGGCCACGGTCGATATGGGACTGGGCTTGCGCCAGCGCGTCATTGGCGTTGACCGGGGCCACGGCGACAGCCAGCGGCGCCAGCACCGACGCAACGGTCGGTACAACCGCGGCGGGCGCGACCACCGGTGCAGGGACGGGAGCGGCTGCCAGCTTGACGTTCGGCGGCGGTACTTCGAGGCCTTCGAAGCTGTCCGACGGCAGGTCCTGGTCGATGCTCGAGCTGAACACCGGTTCTTCGGCCAGCGCACGCGCCATGCGCAAATGTTTCTCCTCCTCGCGGCGCGCGTTGCGATGGCGCGCCCACAGGAGCAGGAGCAGCAACACCAGCAGGCCCGCCGCACCGCCAATGACCCCCAGCACAACCGGGTTGGTCAGCAGTTCGTTGAACTTGCCTTCGGTGGTGTCCGTGGCTGCAACCGGCTTGGCCGGCTCCGGCGCTGGCGCAACCGGGGTCGGCGTGGCTGCCGGTTCAGCGGGGGCTGCCGGGGTGGCTGCCGGATCGCTGGCCAACTGTGCGGGCATCGCCGCCGTGGCCTGCGCTGCCGGGTCGGCTTTTTCTGCCTGCAAACGCGCCAGTTGATCGTTCTTCAGTTGAATCAGCTTTTGCAGCTTGTCCAACTGGCTTTGCAAATCTGCCGCGCGGCTCTTGAGTTCTTCGTTGTCACGACGGGTGGTGTCCAGCTGCTCCTGGGTCATTGCCAGTTTGTCGCTCAAAACCTGGCTGTCACCCGCCTTGCCTTTACCCCCCTTCTTGGCCGCCTCGGCCGAGACCAGGCTCAAATTGTCCTTGGCATTGGTGCTCGCCGGCGCGTCACCCGCCTGGGTACGCTTGGTGGCGTCCAATTGCTGCTTGCCCGCCGTCTGGCTGTTGGCGGAGCGACGCCCCTGGCGCCAGGCCTCGTTTTGCGCGCGCACTTCGGCAATCGCCTGGGGTTGCGGCAGTGCGGTGCTCTGTACGGTATCCGGCAGGCGCAGCACCTGGCCGGTCTTCAGGCGGTTGATATTGCCGCCGACAAACGCACCAGGATTCAGCGCCTGGATAGCCAACATGGTTTGCTGCACCGAGCCGCCATTGCGGTGTTTTTCGGCAATTTCCCACAGGGTGTCGCGGGCGGTGGTGGTGTGCTGGGCCGACGTGCTCGTCGCGGGCGCGCTCAGGCGTGGGGCCGGCGCAGCGGTGGTCGGGGCCTGCTGGTCGAACTTGGCCGGGTCGAGCAGCACGCTGTAGTCACGCATCAGACGGCCATTGGGCCACTGCACCTGAAGCAGGAAGCGCACGTAGGAATCGGGCAGCGGCTTGCTGGAGGTGACACGCACCACGCTGCGACCGTTGGGGTTGATGATCGGGGTAAACGTCAAGTCATTGAGAAATGCCTGGCGATCCACACCCGCATCCACAAACGCCTGGGATGAGGCCAGGCTGGGGGTGATCTCGGAAGCGCTGAGGCCGCCGACATCGAGCAATTCGATTTCCACCGCCAACGGCTGGTTCAACTTCGACTTGAGGGTCATTTCCCCCAGTTGAAGCGCCTGCGCCATACCGGAGGACAGCGCCGAGGCGGCCGCTATTGCTAACACCAGTTTGCGAACTTGAACCATAGCCTCATCCTTTGTCTGAACACTCCCCGGCCTGCGAGAAGGTTGGTAACCGCTTGCCATAAGGCATGGCGAGCCGATAGGTCACCGACACGCAACTGTTCCTGCTTGGGGCCAAGCATAGCGCCTGGTTAGAATCAATCTACAAATTGCCGCCAAGTATCTTTTACACAAGGCGTTTTATCAACAACTGCGCCAGTTGCACGGCGTTAAGCGCCGAGCCTTTGCGTACGTTATCTGACGTCAGCCACAGATTTAGTTCCGCCGGGTCATCCACGCCGGCACGCACCCGGCCAACATAGACCACATCCTGGCCCACCGCATCGCCCACCGCCGTTGGGTAATCCCCCGCCTCTACAAGCTCTATGCCGGGCGCGGCGTCGAGTACGCGGTTGACGGCGGCCAGGTCGACCGGCGCGTCCAATTGCAACGACACAGTCAGGCTATCGCCAAAAAACACCGGAGCTTGAACGCATGTTGCTGAAATCTTTAGCAAAGGAGTGTCCAACACGGCACGCAGTTCGTGTATCAGACGTTTCTCCAAGTCTGTATGACCTTGGGCATCCGGCGTGCCGACTTGTGCCAGCAGGTTGAAAGCCATCTGCCGATCGAAGAACTGTGGCTCCAGCGGACGCACATTCAACAGCTCGGCAGTCTGGCGGGCCAGTTCACCGACCGCTTCGCGACCCTGGGCCGACACTGCGAGGTTCGCGGTCACGCTGACCCGCTGAATCTCCAGCAAACCGCGCAACGGCGCCAGCACCACCGCCAGGTTGGTCGCGGACGGGCTTGGGCTGCCGAGCTGGAACGGTTTTTTCAGACCGTCAAGGACATGCGCATTGGCTTCCGGCACCACTTGAAGCGCCTGGTCGGCGGGCAACGCGCCGGACAAATCGATCACCGAGCAACCCGCCGCCGTGGCCCGTGGCGCAAAGCTCACGGTTACCGCAGGGCCCGCAGCGAAGAACGCCAGTTGCGCCTTGCTGAAGTCGAACTCATCGACTTCCTTGACCCGCACATTCTTGCCGCGAAACGGCACCGACGCGCCGGCGGAGTTGCTGCCCGCCAGCAGGTACAGGGTGCCCACCGGGAATTCCAGCTCTTCGAGAATCTGCACCAGGGTTTCGCCAACCGTGCCGGTGGCGCCGATCACGGCAATTTCAAAGGTCTGGGTCATGGGTCTGCCTCGGGCATTACGGGGGGAGCGGCACTTTACCGGGTGGCTGGGGGTGAGGCAATTAACCTGGGCTTGTGGGGTGGCTGAAGGCGCTATCGGGGGCCCGAAAGCACAACAAAAAACCCGCGCCTGTCACCAGAACGCGGGTTTCTCATATTGCCTCAAGCAATCAACGCTCCAGCAGAATCCGCAACATGCGACGCAGCGGTTCAGCCGCGCCCCACAGCAACTGGTCGCCCACGGTAAACGCGCCGAGGAACTGACTGCCCATGTTCAGCTTGCGCAGACGCCCCACCGGTACATTCAGGGTGCCGGTGACCTTGGTCGGGCTCAGCTCCTGCATGCTGATATCGCGGTTGTTCGGCACCAGCTTGACCCACGGGTTGTGCTGGCTGATCAGCCCTTCGATATCGGCGATCGGCACGTCTTTGTTCAGTTTGATGGTCAGCGCCTGGCTGTGGCAGCGCATGGCGCCGATGCGCACGCAGATGCCGTCGACCGGGATCGGGCTCTTGAAGCGACCGAGGATCTTGTTGGTCTCGGCCTGAGCCTTCCACTCTTCGCGGCTCTGGCCGTTCGGCAGCTCTTTGTCGATCCACGGGATCAGGCTGCCGGCCAAGGGCACGCCGAAGTTTTCGGTCGGGTAGGCATCGCTGCGCATGGCTTCGGCCACACGGCGGTCGATGTCGAGGATCGCGCTGGCCGGGTCGGCCAGTTGATCGGCGACGGCCGCATGAGTGGCGCCCATTTGCTTGATCAGTTCGCGCATGTTCTGCGCGCCGGCGCCGGACGCCGCCTGATAGGTCATGGCGCTCATCCACTCGACCAGGCCGGCTTCGAACAGGCCGCCCAGGCCCATCAGCATCAGGCTGACGGTGCAGTTGCCGCCGACGTAGTTCTTGGTGCCGGCGTCCAGTTGCTGGTCGATGACCTTGCGGTTGACCGGGTCGAGAACGATCACGGCGTCGTCCTGCATGCGCAGGCTCGAGGCGGCGTCGATCCAGTAACCTTGCCAGCCGGCTTCGCGCAGCTTGGGGAACACTTCGCTGGTGTAGTCGCCGCCCTGGCAGGTCAGGATCACGTCGAGGGTTTTCAGCTCGTCAATGCTGTAGGCATCCTTGAGCGGGGCAATATCCTTGCCCACGGACGGCCCTTGACCACCCACGTTCGACGTGGTGAAAAACACCGGCTCAATAAGATCGAAATCCTGCTCTTCCAGCATCCGCTGCATGAGCACGGAACCGACCATACCGCGCCAACCGATCAGACCTACACGTTTCATCGCAACTACACCTTGTTAAAAAGTGGGCCGCCTGGCAGCAACAACTGCCAGCGGGCCCGAGAGATTACAGATTCCGCAGCGCGGCGACTACTGCGTCGCCCATTTCTTGCGTACCCACCCTGGTGCAACCCTGCGACCAGATGTCGCCGGTGCGCAGGCCCTGGTCCAGTACCAGGCTCACGGCTTTCTCGATGGCATCCGCAGCATCGGACAGGTTGAAGCTGTAACGCAACATCATCGACACCGACAAGATGGTCGCCAACGGGTTGGCAATGCCCTGTCCGGCGATGTCCGGCGCCGAACCATGGCACGGCTCGTACATGCCCTTGTTGTTGGTGTCCAGGGACGCCGACGGCAGCATGCCGATGGAACCGGTGAGCATCGACGCCTGGTCGGACAGGATGTCGCCGAACAGGTTATCGGTGACGATCACGTCGAACTGCTTGGGCGCACGCACCAGTTGCATGGCGGCATTGTCGACGTACATGTGGCTCAGCTCGACATCCGGGTAGTCCTTGGCCACTTCTTCGACGATTTCACGCCACAGTTGGCTGGACGCCAGGACATTGGCCTTGTCGACCGAGCAGACCTTCTTGCCACGCACGCGAGCCATGTCAAAGCCGACACGGGCGATACGGCGGATTTCGCTCTCGCTGTACGGCAGGGTGTCGTAGGCCTGGCGCTCACCATTGGCAAGCTCACGCACACCGCGTGGCGAGCCGAAATAGATACCGCCGGTCAGCTCACGCACGATGAGGATGTCCAGGCCAGCGACGACTTCCGGCTTGAGGCTCGACGCCTCGGCCAGTTGCGGGTAGAGGATTGCCGGGCGCAGGTTGCCGAACAGGCCCAGTTGCGCGCGGATTTTCAGCAGGCCGCGTTCAGGACGGATGTCACGCTCGATCTTGTCCCATTTCGGGCCACCTACGGCGCCGAGCAGCACGGCGTCGGCGGCACGGGCGCGCGCCAGGGTCTCGTCGGCCAGGGGCACGCCGTGCTTGTCGATGGCCGCGCCGCCGATCACGTCGTGGCTCAGCTCGAAGCCCAGGCTGTATTTGCTGTTGGCCAGTGTCAGGACCTTGACCGCTTCGGCCATGATTTCCGGACCAATACCGTCGCCTGGGAGAATCAGAATCTGCTTGCTCATGCGTTCCTCATTTCATCGAGCGACCTGCCCGGGGGCAGGTCGGAAAATTGATCAGCGTTCGGCCCACACCACCAGCACGTCGGTGCTGAAGGTGCCGTCGGCTTGAATTTCATAGTAATCGCGCACTTCCTGACCCATCGCCTGCTGCAGTTCAAGGATTGCCGCGCGCAAGGCCTGGGGCGTGCGCATGCGCTCGACCCACGAGGTGTATTCCAGGCGCAGACGCTGACGGCTGCTGCTGCGTACATGCAAGCCGGCTTCGCTGAGCTGGCGCATCCACTCGGCGGCGGAGTAATCGCGCACGTGGCTGGTGTCGCGCAGCACTTCGACGGTTTGCAGGTAAGTGTCCAACAGCGGGCTGCCCGGTGACAACACATCCACGAAAGCCGCCACGCCGCCGGGCTTGAGCACGCGGCGCACTTCACGCAGGGCCAGACCGAGGTCGCTCCAATGGTGGGCCGAGTAGCGGCTGAACACGAAGTCGAATTCGCCATCGGCGAACGGCAGGCGTTCGGCGGCGCCGTTTACGGTGCTGATATTGGTGAAACCACGCTCTTGCGCAGCAGCGGCGACCACGTCGAGCATCTGCTGGGACAGGTCGTAGGCCACCACCTCTTTAACCAATGGCGCCACATGAAAGCTGACATGGCCGGCACCGCAGCCCAGGTCCAGCAGGCGTGCGCTGCCCTGCCCGGCCAGTTCGGCCTGGAGCAGCGCGAATTCGGTGCCTTGGGCGTGCACGGCACTGCTCAGGTAGGCCGCAGCCTGCTCGCCGAATTGTTTTTGCACGACTTGGGTGTGGGCGGTGGTGGTCATGGTGGTTTTCCTTGGGTGTTGTGTTGTTAACACTGGCCCTATTGGGGGCAAGCCCCCTCCCACCCTTGACTGCATTCACAGATCAAAATGTGGGAGGGGCGGTGCGACGATTCGACTTGCTCCCGATGGCGGCAGTCCTGCCTACAGCAAATCAGGCGTCGCGAAACAACCAAGGCTGGCTCGCCCGGTGTTTGGCTTCAAACGCCGCAATCGCATCGCCGTCCTGCAGGGTCAGGCCGATGTCGTCCAGGCCATTGATCAGGCAGTGCTTGCGGAACGCATCCACTTCAAAGTGGTACACCTTGCCGTCCGGGCGGGTCACGGTTTGCGCGGCCAGGTCGACGGTCAACTGGTAGCCCACCTCGGCTTCAACCTGCTTGAACAGCTCGTCGACTTCTGCGTCGGTCAAGATGATCGGCAACAGGCCGTTCTTGAAGCTGTTGTTGAAGAAGATGTCGGCGTAGCTCGGCGCAATGATGCTGCGAAAGCCATACTCTTCCAGGGCCCAGGGCGCGTGTTCACGGCTGGAACCGCAACCGAAGTTTTCCCGGGCCAGCAATACACTGGCGCCCTGGTAACGTTCGGCGTTGAGCACGAAGTCCTTGTTCAGCGGGCGCTTGGAGTTGTCCTGGTAGGCGTAGCCCACATCCAGGTAGCGCCATTCGTCGAACAGGTTAGGGCCGAAACCGGTGCGCTTGATCGACTTCAAGAACTGCTTGGGGATGATCTGGTCGGTGTCCACGTTGGCACGGTCCAACGGCGCGACAAGACCTGTGTGTTGGGTAAAAGCTCTCATCGGGTATTCCTCAGATCAATTCGCGAACGTCGATGAAACGACCGTTGACGGCAGCGGCGGCGGCCATGGCCGGGCTGACCAGGTGGGTCCGCCCGCCGGCGCCCTGACGCCCTTCGAAGTTACGGTTGGAGGTGGACGCGCAATGCTCGCCCGACTCCAAACGGTCCGGGTTCATCGCCAGGCACATCGAGCAGCCCGGCTCGCGCCATTCAAAACCGGCCTCAAGGAAGATCTTGTCCAGGCCTTCGGCCTCGGCTTGCGCTTTGACCAGGCCCGAGCCCGGCACCACGATGGCTTGCTTGATGGTCGAGGCGACTTTGCGGCCCTTGGCGATCACCGCCGCGGCGCGCAGGTCTTCGATCCGCGAGTTGGTGCAGGAGCCGATGAATACGCGGTCCAACTGGATGTCGGTGATCGCCTGGTTGGCTTTCAAGCCCATGTACTTCAACGCACGCTCGATGGAACCGCGCTTGACCAGGTCGGCCTCGCGGGCCGGGTCCGGCACGTTCTGGTCGACGGCCAGGACCATTTCCGGCGAGGTGCCCCAGCTGACTTGCGGCTTGATCTGCGCGGCGTCGAGCTCGACCACGGTATCGAACACCGCGTCGGCGTCGGACACCAGGTCTTTCCAGGCTTCGACCGCGGCGTCCCAATCGGCGCCGCTTGGCGCGAATGGGCGACCTTTGACGTATTCAACGGTTTTCTCATCCGCCGCCACCATGCCCACACGCGCACCGGCTTCGATGGACATGTTGCAGATGGTCATGCGGCCCTCGATGGACAAATCGCGAATGGCGCTGCCGGCGAATTCGATGGCGTGGCCGTTACCGCCGGCGGTGCCGATCTTGCCGATCACGGCGAGGACGATGTCCTTGGCGGTCACGCCGAACGGCAAAGTGCCTTCGACGCGGACCAACATGTTCTTCATCTTCTTGGCGACCAGGCACTGGGTGGCGAACACATGTTCCACCTCGGACGTGCCGATGCCATGGGCCAGGGCGCCAAAGGCACCGTGGGTGGAGGTGTGCGAGTCGCCGCAGACCACGGTCATGCCCGGCAAAGTGGCGCCCTGCTCCGGGCCGATCACGTGCACGATGCCTTGACGCACGTCATTCATCTTGAATTCGGTGATGCCATATTCATCGCAGTAATCGTCGAGGGTCTGCACCTGCAAACGCGATACGGTGTCGACAATGGCGTCGATGCCGCCCTTGCGCTCCGGGGTGGTGGGGACGTTGTGGTCCGGGGTGGCGATGATCGAGTCGACGCGCCATGGCTTGCGCCCGGCCAGTCGCAGGCCTTCGAACGCTTGGGGCGAGGTCACTTCATGGATGATGTGACGGTCGATGTAGATCAGCGACGACCCATCATCGCGCCGTTTCACTTCATGGGAATCCCAAAGCTTGTCGTAAAGCGTTTTGCCGGCCATCAGTCGGTCCTCATCAGCGATGTTTCATGCGCCGGGCTTTTCAATAACCCTTTGGCTTGTGAGGCTGATGGTATGGCGCTACATTAAATAACTCAAATTCATATTTTTTATGCTTTGGATTACCAACTGGAATACCACCATGGACCTGGCCAACCTCAATGCCTTTATCGCCATCGCCGAGACCGGCAGCTTCTCCGGTGCGGGCGAGCGCTTGCACCTGACCCAACCGGCCGTCAGCAAACGCATTGCCGGGCTTGAGCAACAACTCAAGGTACGCCTGTTCGACCGCCTGGGTCGCGAAGTCGGCCTGACCGAAGCCGGCCGGGCCCTGTTGCCGCGCGCTTATCAGATTCTCAACGTGCTGGACGACACCCGCCGCGCGCTCACCAACCTCACCGGCGAAGTCAGCGGCCGCCTCACCCTGGCCACCAGCCATCACATCGGCCTGCACCGCCTGCCGCCGGTGTTGCGCACTTTCACCCGGGAATACCCGAACGTGGCGCTGGATATTCAATTTCTCGATTCGGAAGTGGCCTACGAAGAAATCCTGCATGGCCGCGCCGAGGTGGCGGTGATTACCCTGGCGCCCGATCCCCACCACCTGGTGCGCGCCACCCCGGTGTGGGACGACCCGCTGGATTTCGTCGTGGCACTCGAACACAGCCTGGCCGGCAACGGCACCATCAGCCTGGCGGATATTGCTCGCCATCCGGCGGTTTTCCCTGGCGGCAACACCTTTACCCACCATATTGTCAGCCGACTGTTCGAAGCCCAGGGCCTGACGCCCAACATCGCGATGAGCACTAACTACCTGGAAACGATCAAGATGATGGTGTCCATCGGCCTGGCCTGGAGCGTGCTGCCACGCACCATGCTCGATGATCAGGTGGCGAGTATCGCTTTGCCGGGCATACAACTCAGTCGCCAGCTAGGCTATATCGTGCACACCGAAAGGACGCTGTCGAACGCTGCGCGGGCGTTCATGAGCCTGCTGGACGCACAAACGGATCTGCCAGGAACACCGGCATGATTCGCTACGGCTTCAGGCATGAGTACCCCGCGCTGTCCGTCCATCGAGCCAAGGCCCTTTGATAATGCGCAACCCCGTCGACTCAGTGCCACCCTTGCCCCGCATTTACGCCCTCGACCCGCAAGAGGCGGAACAGAGCTGGGACAGCGCTCCGCAATTGCTGGCCGCGCTCAACGCCGCCCGGCTGGGTGCCTGGTACTGGGAAATCGACAGCGGAAAAATCAGCTGGTCGCGAGGCACCCAGGCGCTGTTTGGGTTTGACCCCCGGCAGCCGTTGCCCAAGGACCTGGAATACCTGGACCTGCTGGCGCCGGAGGATCGCGCCCGTGTGATCCGCGCGTTCCACGCGGTATTGGCCGGCGAGCCGTTCGAGCAGGCCATGCACCATCGCATCCGGTGGCCGGATGGCAGCCAGCACTGGCTGGAAATCAATGGCAGTCTGCTGCCGGACAAGGCCGGCCGGCGGCGCATGATCGGGGTGATCCGCGAGATCACCCACCAGCGCGAGCGTGAAGCCGCCCTCAGCCATTCCGAAAAACGCTTCGCCACGCTGTTTCATCTGTGCCCCAACATGGTCCTGCTGACGCGCCAGTCCGATGGACTGATCAGTGAGGCCAACCAGTATTTCGAGATGCTGTTCGGCTGGCCGGTGGCCGACGCCATCGGCCGCACCACCCTGGACCTGGGCCTGTGGCACCACCCCGAACAGCGCATGCAATTGGTCAAGGCCACCCAACGCAAGGGCGAGCCCATCACCATGGAGGTGCAGTTTTGCGCCAGTAACGGCCAGATCCACGATGGCACCCTCAGCGCGCAGAAGGTCGAGCTCGAAGGTGAGGCGTACCTGATCAGCACCTTCCTCGACACCACCGAACGCAAGAACGCCGAACAAGCCCTCAAGGACAGCCAGGAACGTCTCGACCTGGCCCTGGACTCCGCCCAACTGGGCACCTGGGACTGGCACATCCCCACCGGCATGCTCTATGGCTCGGCGCGCGCCGCCCAACTGCATGGACTGCCGCCCGAACCCTTCCATGAATCATTCGATGCATTCTTCGAGGGCATGCCCGACGAAGAACGCGACAACATGCGCAGCGCCTACCGCACCCTGCGCGAAGGCCCGGCCGGCAACTATCAACTGACTTACCGCGTGCCCATGGAAGACGGCACTTCGCGCTACCTGGAAAGCCGCGCCCGCCTGTACCGCGATGAGCGCGGCGCGCCCCTGCGCATGGCCGGCACCTTGCTGGACATCACCGATCAGGTGGAGCGCGAACAACGCCTGAGTGCCTCCGAAGAGAAATTCGCCAGCCTGTTCCAGGCCAGCCCCGACCCGATCTGCGTCACCGGCCTGGACAGCGGCGCCTTTGTCGAAATCAACCCGGCGTTTACCCAGACGTTTGGCTGGACCGCCGCCGAGGTGATCGACAAAAGCGCCGACCAGATTGGCCTGTGGGACGACTCGAACCAGCGCGTGCAGCGTATCGAGCGGGTGATTCGTGACCAGGCGTTGAGCAACGTGGCCGTGGTGGTCCATCACAAGAATGGCCAGAGCCTGACCTGCGTCATTTCCAGCCGCTTGATCAAGGTCGGCGATCAACCGTGCATCGTCACCACGCTGCGCGATATCACCCAGCAACAGCGTTCTGAAGCCGCCCTGAAGGCCAGCGAAGAGAAATTCGCCAAGGCCTTCCACTCCAGCCCCGACGCGATTTCCATCACCGAGCGCGAGACCGGCCGTTATGTAGAGGTCAACGACGGTTTCTGTCGCCTGACCGGTTACCGCGCCGAAGAAGCGATTGGCCTCACTCTGTACCAGATCGGCATCTGGGCCGACGAGAACCAGCGCTCGGCGTTGCTGGCCGAGCTGCAGATCAAGAGCCGCATTCATCACATGGAGATGATTTGGCACAACAAGCGCGGTGACTTGCTGGCGGTGGAAGTGTCGGTGGAGCCCATCACCCTCAACGAAACCCCGTGCCTGCTGCTGACCGCCCGGGATGTGAGCCTGTTGAAAAATGCCCAGGCGCAGATCCGCCACCTGGCCTACCACGATCCGCTGACCAACCTGCCCAACCGTGCGCTGCTGATGGACCGCCTGAGCCAGCAGATCGCTTTGCTCAAGCGTCACAACTTGCGCGGTGCGCTGCTGTTCCTGGACCTCGACCACTTCAAGCACATCAACGATTCCCTCGGCCACCCGGTGGGCGACACCGTATTGAAGATCGTCACCGCGCGCCTGGAGGCCAGTGTGCGCATGGAAGACACCGTGGCACGCCTGGGCGGGGATGAGTTCGTGGTGCTGCTCAGCGGCCTGGACGGCTCACGCACGCAAGTCAGCAAGCAGGTGCAGGCATTGGCCGACACCCTGCGCGAATTGCTCTCGGAGCCCATGTTCCTCGACGGCCAACGCCTGCAGGTTACCCCCAGTATCGGCGTGGCACTGATCCCCGACCATGGTTCGACCCCGGCCGACCTGCTCAAGCGCGCCGACATCGCGCTGTACCGCGCCAAGGACTCGGGACGCAATACCACGCAGATGTTCCACAACAGCATGCAGAGAACCGCCAGCGAACGCCTGCGCATGGAAACCGACCTGCGCCTGGCCCTGTCGCGAGGCGAGTTCAGCGTGCATTACCAACCCCAGGTGGATGCGCGCGGCAACAAGATCATCGGTGCCGAAGCGCTGGTGCGCTGGCATCACCCGGAGTTGGGCGCGCAGTCACCGTCCGAATTCATCAAGGTGCTGGAAGACAGCGGCCTGATCCTCGAAGTGGGCACCTGGATCCTAGACGAGGCGTGCGCCGCCTTTGAACAACTGATCAAGGAAGGCAAAGTCGACCCGTTGAATTTCAGCCTGTGCGTCAACATCAGCCCCCGCCAGTTTCGTCAAAACGACTTCGTGGAAAAGGTGGAACACAGCCTCAACCAGCACTCACTGCCCTATAGCCTGCTGAAACTGGAAATCACCGAAGGCATCGTGATCCAGAACCTGGATGACACCATCAGCAAGATGCGCCGCCTGAAAAAACTCGGTGTGAGCTTTGCCATGGATGACTTCGGCACCGGCTATTCGTCGCTGACCTACCTCAAACGCCTGCCGGTGGATGCGCTGAAGATCGACCAGTCGTTTGTCCGCGACGCAACCCACGACCCCAACGACGCCGAAATCATCCGTGCCATCGTGGCCATGGCCCGCAGCCTCAACCTGGAGGTGATCGCCGAAGGCGTGGAGACCCTGGAACAACTGGCGTTCCTGCAACAGCTGGGGTGCCATTTGTTCCAGGGCTATCTGCATAGCCGGCCGCTGCCGATCGAGGGGTTCAGGCGGTTGTTGGGCTAGATCAGCTTGAGGGCCCGGTACGATCTGTCCGTCCATTTGGGTGAGGACAGGGCGCTTTTCACCCCATAATCATCGACGGCACCCTCGATCACCGCCGCAGCGTGGAAGCCTACGTCCAGAACACCGATGGCGCCATTGGCCAGCTCGTGCGCACTACTTTCCCTTATGTGGGCTACCAGCCCAAGCCGATGCAAGGCGTATCCAAGTTGTTCGCCTTGGCCCAGTTCCTCCAGGGCCCTCTCAAAACTCTGGATACGCTTGAAGGACCTGTTGTTCTCCAACAGCGCACGCTTGGCACTCGCGGCGTACAGGAAGTTGGCATCGTCACCCAGCGCCTGATTATCGCCGCGCAGGTCTGAGGCACTCCCGGCTTTGCGCAACTCCTCACGGGTGAGCGTGAGCCTGAAGCCGTCACGCATGGTCACCTCAAAACCATAGGGCCGAGCAGTGACCTGCCGGAAGACATCGCAAGGGCGTTGTCCAAACCTCATCATCGCCGCCTTGATCGCCGCCACCGTCAAGCAATTATTCGCGCTGCCCTGAAAGAATCCGCGCCAAATGTCCTTGGGTTTT
The DNA here is from genome assembly GCF_036688725.1 of Pseudomonas lactucae. Classification (NCBI taxonomy): domain Bacteria; kingdom Pseudomonadati; phylum Pseudomonadota; class Gammaproteobacteria; order Pseudomonadales; family Pseudomonadaceae; genus Pseudomonas; species Pseudomonas lactucae. The sequence goes on from NZ_JAQQPT010000037.1 coordinate 23,381, forward strand.
TTTCTCAGAGGCGCCTTGCCCAAAGGCGACTTCGCAGATGAGGCATCAGCGTATAACTTGTACCCCTTAGCGTGTTTATCGACCTCAAATCTGTGTACGGAATAATGCTCGACCCCCTCCAGCACCACTGAGCTTTCACGGCCAAAAGACAGTACCGACAAGCCCTCGCCCATATCGCTTCCCCGCACCGGTTGAGCAAAACCCAGCACCCCCAGACTGCCCAAACAATCACGCAGATATTCGCCCCGCACGCTTTGCGCAAGAGCGGCGTCAAAACGGACATGGCCTTCCTCCATCTGCTTGCGCTTTACCAGGACCGTCACTGCGAAGTTAGCGCTTTTGAGCGCGTCGGAATCGGTACCGTGAAACCTGAAGGCTTGCGCCGCTCGGCTCAATTCATCCTGGGTGATGTGGAGCTTGGACCCGTCCTTCTGCGTCACCTCGTAGCCGCCGCTGGAAGGCGTGACTTGCTCGAACATATCGGTTGGAGCAGGCCCGAAAGCGGCCATCATCATTTTGATCGCGGCCGCATGGCTGCTGGCATCGAAGTATTCGCCGAACTGCCGCCTGGCGACATCGAAGGCGTTCACGACATGATGCGTTTTTTCTTGCCTGGAACCCCTTGCACCGTCTCCGAAGGAGGGAAAGTACTGAGTGTTCCTTGCAGCGAGTGGGTAAGTTGATACGCCGGTGTACATAAGACAGATTCCTGATCGAGTTCCGGCACACCCGTATTAGGTGGGGCGCCGTATTTTTAAGAGACTTGCGCCACAGTCCTTCACCAATCGAAGGCCTGCCAGTTGTTGGGCTAGACCAGCTTCAGGGCCCTGAACCCGCGATTCATCCAATGCGCCGATGAGCGCAGGTCGTACCTGGACCCGTAGTAATCCAGGGCGCCATCGATGACCACGACCGAATGGCCGTTATCGGCCAGGGTACCGATGGCGCCATTGGCCAGTTCGCGCACAGTGCTCTCCCGCAGATAGCCCAACAGTCCCAGCCGGCGCAGGGCTTGTCCCGGGTACTCACCATCGTTCAGGGTGCCCATGGCGGCCTCGAAGCTTTCCCTGGCCCGAAAGTCGTTATTGTTCAACTGGGCACGCTTGGCACTCACGGCGTACAGGAAATTGGCATCGTCCAACAGCGCCTGGTCGCCGCCGCGCAAGTGAGCGCCACGCCTGGCTTTATCCAGCTCATCACGGGTAAGGGTCAGGGTGAAACCATCACGCATGACCACCTCGTAACCAGCGGGGCTGACTGTCACCGCTCGGTAAATGTCAGCCGGGCTTTGCCCGAACCTCATCATTGCCGCCTTGATCGCCGACACCGTCACGCAATTACCCTCGTACCCCTGGTAGAAGCCGCGCCAGATATCCTTGGGTTTTGGCTTCACGGGCGCCTTGTGCAGAGAGGGCCTCAACCGCGAGTGATCAGGGAACAGGCGATAGCCATACCGATTGCCCACCTTGCGCCGGTCGGCGTAGTGATGCGCCACCCCATCCACCACCAGGGCGCTGCCCAGGTTATGGCTGCCCACCACCGCCACCACCCCCTGACCCACCATCTCGCTCGGCGCTACGTATTGGGTAAGACCACGCACACCCATGCCCTGCAAACACCTGAAGGTGGTTTCGCCTTGCAGGGTTTTTGCCAGGGCCTCGTCAAAACGGGCGTAACCGCCCATGGCCTGCTTGCGTTTCACAAAGACAGCCAGCGCAAAATTGGCAGCCTTGACGGCTTCGGCGTCAGCGCCACTGAACCTCGACGCCTGCGTGACTCGCCTTAGTTCGTCCTGGCTGACATGCACCTTGAATTCATCCTTCATCGTCACGTCATAGCCCCCGGCGGAAGGGGTGACTTGATTGAACATATCCGCCGGGGTGGAGCCCAGCACCCTCATCATCATCTTGATCACCGCGCCGTGGGTGCTGACATCGAAGTCCTCGCCAAAGCGTCTCTGGGCGATATCGAACGACGGGGCAACCTCATTGTTTTTTTTGCCTGCCCCCGCTGAGGAAACCGCTGAAAACGCACCGCCCGCACTTATCACCGGCAGCACCGAAGGGGCACCTACTGAGATACTCATCGACTGGTTTCCTGGTTGTTTGAAACAAATTGACCAACAGACAGCCAGAAGCGACGGCCCGGTTGGCACCGTGCCCTGGCCATACTGCTTATCGCGCCCCGTCCATGCTCACATCAGCGCTACCGCGTCACCGCGGGTGGGGGGCGCGCCCTTGCGACCCCACATTTCTTCACGACCATTGATGACCGCCGCCGAATGCCCGGTGCGGTTGCACATTCCCACTTGCCCGCGCGCAAGGTCGCGTACGGACACTCGCTTCATGTGCTTCTTCAACCCCAGCCGCATGAACCCTTCCCCTGGCCCGCGCTCATCCTCGCCATCGTTCAAACTGTGGATAGCCGCCTGGAAACTCCTGCTCGCCATACCATCGTTATTCTCCATCTGCGCGCGCTTGGCACTGACCGCAAACAAAAAATGCGCATCCTTGAGCATGTCTTTGTCTTGCCCGACAAACCTCGAACCGCGGGCACCTGCGGCCAGTTCGCGGTCACTGAGGGTGAGTTGGAAATCATCACGCATGATGACCCGATACCCTCCGTCGACGCGCTTGACCTCTTTGTAGATATCCGTGGGGCTTTGGCCAAATCGATGCATCGCCGCCTTGATGGCCGACACCGTCACGCAGTTACCATCAGGGCCCTGGCGAAATCCGCTCCAGATATTGTCCGCTTTGGCACCGTTGCGTTTGCTGGACAGGCCAGGGATATCCCGTGAGTGATTGGGTGCAGGTACTACGCGCTCAGGCAGAACGTGCGGGATGATCGCGGGTGACACGGTTTTTTTGTCAGGCACTTCATTACTTTCACTAAGCCGAAAGTTACACATTCGAGCAAAGAAAAAAGCCAGTGAATTCGGCACCTGAGTGCGCGTTTCTGATTTCCGCCCTGAATCTATTGCTTGCACCAGTTCCGAATCGGAATAACGACAGCTTCCCCGCGCAATGTATTTATCGACAGCAACAGGCTGAAGGTAAAGTTCATTACTGACAGCACGCGTATCACCACCTACCACTGTTCCTGCATCGATGATACGAGCAATGCTTTGAATTGAACCTATAGACATGTATTCCCCCTAAGCAGGTACCCCTGCGAATACTTATATCCGCGCAGGTACCTGTATTACTTCAAGCGTTAACGCCGGGAAATCAACTCAGGACTTGTACGCATTCCGAACATTTAACTGCCAGTTCCTTGCATTAAATTGAATTTCATCAGGGCCTGGGCTGGTCAATACCTCGCCGGGCTCTTCAGGCAATAGTTTGGAGGTGATATCCGGTACAACGGTAGAAGTTGGCGTCGCGTCCGGTGTGATACCGGCCTTGGCCTGCGCGCTACCTTCAGCGTTCGTGCCCTGCCTGGTCTCGACCTCCACCTTGACCTTGCCATCAGCGTTCTTGCCCGGTGTGGTACCGGCCTTGGCCTTGGCCTGCGCGTTACCTTCAGCGTTCGCGCTCTGCCTGGTCTCGACCTCGACCTTGACCTTGCCACCAGCATTCGTGCCTGGTGTGGTACCGGTCTTGGCCTGGGCCTGCGCGTTACCTTCAGCGTTCGTGCCCGGTGTGGTATCGGTCTTGGCCTGGGCCTGCACGTTACCTTCAGCGTTCGTGCCCCGCTTGGTCTCGACCTCGACCTTGACCTTGCCATCAGCGTTCGTGCCCGGTGTGGTATCGGTCTTGGCCTGGGCCTGCGCGTTACCTTCAGCGTTCGTGCCCCGCTTGGTCTCGACCTCGACCTCGACCTTGACCTTGCCATCGGCGTTCGTGCCCGGTGTGGTATCGGTCTTGGCCTGGGCCTGCACGTTACCTTCAGCGTTCGTGCCCCGCTTGGTCTC
>NZ_JAQQPT010000038.1:0-20916 GCF_036688725.1 Pseudomonas lactucae
TTGACCGATTTTGAACGGCTGTCGTTTTTTGAAAACGCCGATGGCTTAGTCGTCGAAAAATAGGCGGCTACTTCAGATCCTCCCTAGAGGACTTTCTATTAGATTTGAATGGCGTGGAAATCTTCATGGCTTCACGTAGTGTTCAAAAAGTTGCTGCAGCCTGGTATGACGGAGAATTCATTGGCGTTGTCTGTCTTGACGCTGAATGAACTCGCATTAGTAACCCCATCCGTCAAAGTTTGTGGCTAGAATATACGCCAGTTCGGTGTTCGGCTTTAGAGTGAGAATCTGTGGAGAAAAAATAAACGGTTTAGGTTCGTCTCTAGAGTAGGCTCGTTGTTGGTGGTAACCCTATTGATTGAACTGGGCTTACACTTTTTTCCGATGTCCACAACGACAAGTTGCCTTCTACTTGAGAGCCGGTTGCAGTGGTACCGGTGGTTTACAAAACGTGCGGGTCTACCTTGATGTCCTCAGCACCGTTACTCCTACGCGCAGTATCACAGCGGTCAGTCAGGTGAACGGCATTCTTCGCAGCGTGGATTTCAAGGAAGGCCACCACATCTCTGTCGCCCAGCTCCTGATCGGCGGTGAAGTCGGTTACCTGTTGGAATTGGGCGTCGGCGTTTCTGCCTTTTGGATGTCATGGCCCGTAAATACGGACAACGTGACCTGCGTCAGACAATTGCTTGGCGAAGGCTCAACCAAGGTTGAACCCATGTTGCCGGTACCCACTACTGTGATTTTCATATCGACCTCTTGTGTGTTGGTGTGCGTTTCGATGGGCCCAGTTTATAAGTTGTGATCTTGGGATAAATAAGGCCATATATTATAGATCGTTCTACTAAATGAGACATTTATGGATAGAGCATTTGAGATGCAGGTGTTCTGCACGGTGGTCGACAAAGGTACTTTTGTAGGCGCGGCCGACGCCCTCGAAATATCCAAGACGTCCATTTCGCGGTATGTGAGCGCCCTTGAGGAACGCCTGGGTGCGCGGCTGCTGCATCGCACCACGCGCAAGCTCTCGCTGACCGAAGAGGGTCGGCAGTTCTACCATCAGGCACGGGAGGTTCTGGCTCTGATGGATCAGGCAGAGGAGGCCGTATCGTCTGTAGCGCCGGAACCCAGCGGTGTATTGCGGTTGAATGCGCCGGTCAGTTTCGGCGTTCTGCAACTTGCGCCGCTGTGGGGGGCATTCATGAGCGCCCACCCAAACGTCGAGTTGGATATCAGCCTGAATGACCGTTTGGTGGACATGGTGGACGAGGGCTTTGACGCTGCGATACGCATTTCGTGCATGGAGAATTCATCCTTGGTGGGGCGGCGGCTGGCGGGCACGCGTATGTGCCTGTGTGCTTCCCCCGATTATCTGGCGAGACATCCCCCGCTGCGCACACCGACTGACCTGGCTGAGCATGGCGTCATTGCCTATACAAACTTTGCGACGGACAATGAATGGCCGTTCGACGGGCCCGATGGTCGCGTCAGCGTGCGCACTCGTTCGAGCGTGCGCTGCAACAATGGCGATACGTGCCGCAGTATTGCCATTGCGGGTGGCGGCATTACCCTGCAGCCAAGCTTTATGGTCGGTGAGGATTTACGCAGCGGAGCCCTAGTGGAAATTCTGCCTGAATACCGCTCCATCGAGTTGGGCATCTACGTGGATTATCCCCCGCGCAAACACCTAGCGAACAAGGTTCGGGCGCTGATCAGCTTTCTTACTGAACGTTTCGCCCATCCCGAGTGGGAGCGCTAAAGGGTTTAAGCTGCACGCATCAGGAGCGCTGCAAAAACTGTGCAGGTCAGCGGCGAGTTTCTGCGGATTCTTGAATATCAGAAAGGGGTCACCCTGTTCGACCTTGCCGTACGCAAACAGTACCGAGTGATGGACCACTGAGTTCATTCACTTCTGACTGTCCAATCAGTCACCGTATTCCTCGGTAAATATCGCGGTCGGCACGTCGATCTTGGTTTGGAGGACATCTCGCCAGTCGTTGGTGACGTGATCAAAAAGCACCAACCCGGTAAACTCAATGTCGTCGTTTATGGCTGCGCCTAGACCAAGCTGATTGTATTGTGGAAGTAGGGTGAGTGTTGAGTCAAGTGCCATTGTGCGCTCGAGCACGTGAGTTCCTGAAGTCAATTAATTGGTTGGTGTCATGTTCTCGCAGAAGTCGATCTTGCGTTCCGGTGAGAAGGTGAACGCACGGGCATCGAGTCGCTGTTATTCTGTCCAATCGGCGTGACAATAGACCGAAGGTGCCTGGTCTATGATGCTCAAGGTGCGAACACCCTGAGTTCCGAACAGATCAATGTTGGACCATATCACCGAGGCGCCCATCGACCATCCACAATAGTGCGCGTCGGGCACACCCACATGCTCGGCAAACTCTTTTACGTCCACGGTATAACGGGAAATGCGGTTGCCCGACACGGTTTTTTCGGAAAGCCCTGGTTGCGAACATCCAGCACGTAGACGTGATAGTGATTGCTGAGGACCTGCATGAGGTAGAAATACATCGGCCTGTTGGCCAACCAGCCCGGAATGAAAAACAATGGCTCCCCAGCACCTGTTTCCCAGTACGCCAAATTTAAACGGTCACTGATGCTGAAGCTGCTGATTTTAAGGTCGGGAAAGTCCGAGGCGCAAATGGCTGGCCAATGATTTCGTTGGGAAAGTAAAAGTCTTCGCCGACCATGGCCGGGAGCGATCGATCAGGGGGTACTTCATGTTCCAATCCTGTTTCGATTCAAATAACGTTCGAGCGGCGTTTCAAGCGCCACCTGTCAGTTGGACACACCGGATATAATCAACTCGCTGCCAAGCGACGATAGAGCCTGGACAGCACGAGGATAAATATCAAGTGGCTTCATTGGGGGATGGGCTTGATTTGGCTCGGCAACCGGTGCTTTGGTATTCTCGCCATCCATTGGCTTGAGGAACTCAACCCCCACCATGAGTTGATATTTCTACATAAGGCCGCGGCCAGCACCTTGCTCTTTCTGATTGTGCTGCAGATCTCTTGGCGTTCGATTAAGCGCCCACTCGCCTGCCGGCCAGCATTAGCCAGCTGATTAAGCGCGGTGTGGTGTTGGAGCACCTGCTTTGTATACGCTGGCCTTGATAGCGCTGCCTGTGTCTGGCTTGTATTGGAGTTCAGTGGCGGACAAAGCCATTTTGGTCGCTGGTCTGTTTGTTTTGCCGCCGTGAGTCGCCCCCAATCCTGACTTCTATGATGTGGCCAAACTGACCCATAGATGTCTCGCGTGGTTCTGCGATACGCTGGTTGGTGGGAATGTGCTGGTAGCGCTCAAGCATCACTTTGTCGACAAAAATGAGATCCTCAAGGGCATGCTGCCCGTATCGAAGCGTTAAATCGCCAGTGATTGAGGGCGGAAAAGGTTAGTCGCGCCAGGTATCAGGCGCTGCTCCTGTCGCTCATGTACTGCTCCAGCTTCTTGCGTAGCCATCGCTCGGAGGGGTCCGTGTCCATCACGCTCAGCCAGACCATTGAAAGCTCCAGTTCCGGTGTATTGAAGGGCAGAGGCTCTCCGTGGAGCATTCCTGACTGGCTCAGCGCACCGCTCAAATAGTCGGGCAGATTACACAGCAGATTGGTGCCGACCATGATCGCCGGCAGTGTTGTGTATTGGGGAACGGAAAGCACGGCGCGGCGTTTTTGGCCCACTGCTGCGAGCCACTCATCGGCAAAGCTGGAGATATTGGCTACGTGCGACACCACAACGTGCGGACGAGCGCAATATTCCTCCAGTGTCAGCGGTGTGTCCGGCGCGTCCGCGCGCACGAACATGGGCTTCATGGTCCGCAACAGTTTTCGCTTGGCGTTGGCCGGCAACTCTTTTGTCAGGCAGACGCCGACAGTTATGTCACCGGCTATCAGCAGTTCAGAAATATTCCAGTAGTTAGCCTGCTTGATGACGATCACCACATTGGGCGCTTCCACACGAAGTGCTGCCAGAAAGCTGGGCAGCAGGCCGTACTCAACGTCATCGGATAGCCCAATTCGGAACGTTATATTGCTGCTGGCGGGGTCGAAGTCCCGGGTCAGGCTCAACGCCGTCGACATCGAGTCAAGGGCTGGAGAAAGGTGAACAATAATTTCATTGGCGCGTGCGGTGGGCTCCATACGATGGCCGACGCGGATGAATAACGGATCATTGAAAAGTGCCCGCAGGCGATTCAATGCGGAGCTAATCGCGGGCTGCCCGAGAAATAGCTTTTCGGCCGCCCGCGTCACGTTCCGCTCAAGCATGAGGGTTTCAAACACCACCATCAGGTTCATATCGGCCTTGCGCAGTTCATTTCGATTCATTGGTAATGCATCCTTCTTCCGTCATCCTGCCTTTCTGGATGAAAAGCCAGTAGCCAGTCTATGGACGCTGACCGCGCGTAGTCCAGCGGTTCGATGTGAGGAACTGCAGTATCTTGAAGCTCACCAGGGCTGTGCGACGACGTCAGGAGATAGATGGAGATTGCGCAGCTCAATTCGTTTTACTGGGACCTTAGATAGTCGGCCGTATTTCTGTACCTACGTATTCACAGAGGTACAGGTCTTGGCTTCGGACGCTGCCTGTGAGGCAAGCAGGGTAAAGAAAACCCGGTGTGACAGGTAATGTTTTGGTGAGTAGCAAGTATCGCAATGGTGAATAGTGCGAGCTTTTAATCGGACACTTAAATGTACGGCGCTCATACAAAAAACAAAAGTATTTTCATGTGGCTGAAAGTGTTCGATAGCGGTTATCGAAAGTCTCATAAATGTACTGATAGCGACTCCGGTAAAGTGTACACCAGTTCCTTCTTTCTCGTGTCTCGTCTCGTTTTATCTGTTTCCTCCAAGTCATGGCGTTGTGACTTTCTCCCTACGTTGTTTTTCCCATCGCACTCGGATGCTATTATTTTTAATTTGGTCATTTAAGCAGTGATCGTGAACTTGTTTGACCATGTGTGAACGTTCGTATCTGTTGCCAAGCTGAGTAGCTGCAGCGCCGCAGCGACGGCGTTGAATATCAGGCTTCCGAGAGTTTCAAAAAGCATTGCTCGGCTGGAGTACTATCCGAATGCCGCTTTACTGAACAGGGCTGCGCAACAGATTCAACTTCTTCAGGTGGGGCAAGATTTCTTCCAGCGTTGTACCCACATGATTTTTAATGTTGACGTGGCGCTAAGCGCTGTCGCTGACAGCAATGTACTTCCAGAGGGACATATAAGGGGGCATGCGACGAATGAAATCGGAAAGAGTTATTTATTACCCGTCATCGCTGACTACCGGCGTCAACCCCCCCTTTGTCACGATTGATCTCGTGGTCAAGGACAGAGTGCCGGATCTGTACTCAGAAAATTTTGATGTGGCGATTTCATTATCACCACCTAAGGAAGATTGCTTTATTTCAAGGAATATAGATGCGATGTACAGTACAGCATGTTATGTGCATCTGACTCGCAAGGGCACGCCACATGTCCCCGCGGATCTCATTAAGCATGAGTGCCTGACCCCCGGCGAAATGCCAATGGAGCTTACCGACACTTGGGCGTTTGAAGGGCCGTATGGTGCCGTACAATGTGTACATCCTTTCAGTTCAGCTGGGGCGACGCCATTGTCGAAGCCGTTTGCTCAGGCTTGGGCATATGTCCCAGACGACACAAATGGTTGGCGACGTTTGATCAATGTTCTTCCGGCCTATCGACTGGCATCTCAGGGTATCCATGCTTTTTATCCTGAGCACCTGAGCGAAAATGTGTGTGTTCGAAGTTGGATTGGACATTTAAGTAGCTTTTCGCCCAAGCTTTTGGCGACTAGCGTGTAGTACATTAACGATCATCCCATTACGCGTAGCAGGGGAAAAACAACGTGAAAACAGGGCAGCGACATCTTTAACTTATATAGCCGTTATCGATATTCATAATTAGCTATCTCAGCCGTCACTGCCAGTATTGCTGCGCTTTTGTTGGCAGACACTGCAGACTTGTGCGTACTCAACGACGCCTTGTCTGGGCACTAGTCTGCCGTCTCACAAACAAAGTTCCTCATTCCTGTGAGACCATTACCTCACGGGCTCGCTGTACCTTGTTCAAAATTTCTTCCCCCTTAGGGACCCACCGAACAACTTGCCGCAGCCGTGCGGCAAGTTGAAAATCTCGCTGAGTTCGGCGTCATTGACCGCGAGATACCTCGTACGTGCGGCCTTTGCGAGCGTGTCAGCCCATTTCTCCGTGTTACATGCGTAATTAGCCCATACTCATCAGCTTTTTTCGAGCCATCCACAAGTTGGACAAGGCAAACAGCGTGGTCAATTGAGCTGTGTTTTTCATCAGTCCACAAAGCACACTTTCACATAACCGAACTGACGTTTGATCACCCGAAATGGGTGTTCGACCTTGGCCAGTGTCTGGACTTTGAGGTGCTCAATTTTGTGCTTGGCTTTGTATAGCACGCTGCGCTTGCTCCGATTGGAATAGGTGATGCGTCGCGAGGAGCACTTCACGGTTTTCATGCTCGTCGCGCTTCTCGACACCGGTGTAGCCAGCATCGGCATAGACCGCGTTTTCCCTGTCGTGCAGCAGTTCGGCTACCTGAGTGACATCGGCTACATTTTCCGCGGTGCCGTGAACGTGGTGAACCAGCCTCGACTCAACGTCGGCACCAATATGGACCTTTATTGCGAAGAAATATTGATCGCTTTTCTTCGTCTGATGCATCTCTGGATCGTGTTTACCGTCCTCGTTTTTAGTCGAACCGTGCGCGTGGATAATCGTCGCATCGACGAGAGTGTCCGGGCGCAGCGAGAGGCCTTTCTCCTGCAAATAACCGTTGAAGACGGCCAGGATCGCCGGCGCCAACTTATGTTTCTCCAGCAGGTGCCGTAAGCTCATGATCGTGGTGTCTTCAAAGATCGGCGCGCACAGGGTCAAGTCCGCAAACTGGCGCATGGGCGTGATTTCATACAGAGCTTCTCCCATGGCAGGATCGCTCAGCGAGAACCAGTTTTGCAGCAAGTGAATGTGCAGCCTGGTTTCCAGCGGATACGGTTTGCGGCCACCGCCAGCCTTCGGATAATACGGATCGATCAAAGCCAGTAAACTGCTCCAAGGTACGATCTGATCAATCTCGGCGAGGAACCGTTCGCGGCGTGTTGCCCGCGTATTCGAAATCGGAAAAGCTCATCTGGCTCATGAAGCACTCCGGTCAGGTGGTGAGGCTGTATTTCAGCATACTCAGAGACTTGTTCGGAGTTTCCCTAGCCGGTAGACGCAGCAACTACCTGAGAAACGCGGCTCCTCGTAGCCCGTCGGTCGGACAAAAAAAATTAGCTAAAGAAAAAAATAATTATCCGAAATAATAACTGTGGATGTATTTTAAACGGCAAGAGCATATCCCAAATGATGAGTGCGAAATTTGAACAGATTGTTTTGATGTTATATTATAGCTTGGTACGATCCTATTTGGCCATTAAAAAACGACTGCAGATGCCAGCCTTTAAAAAAGATTATAAATGATTGGTTGTGAAATTAAGTTTCGTTAAGAACTTATCATGCGTATTCAGCTTTTTGGTTGTTTTTTAGTATATAAATACATAAGAAACAAAAAACTATCTTCTCCTGATTTCAAGCTATCCTAGAATGGAAATTGTATAGGTGTAAATATGTCAAACACGAATGGCACTTACTTAACAGGTAACCCTCTGATCCTGCTGAAAAAATTGAAAAAGGCTGGCCTTGGTCTACGGTGATAGTTGCGAACACACACCAATAGAACAAGGACACAGCCCGCGTGAATCGTAGACGTCAAATTGTCAATCATCAACAGCAGCGCTTTCATCAGCACGCCAAAAACAGCAATGCTCCAGCATTCTTCAAGTTGCTCGCCGACCCAGAGCTGCTACAGCGAGTCGAGCCCGTGATGCCCAAGCATCGTCAACGGTTGTTCACACCCACTGAGACCCTGTTGATGTTTCTGGCCCAGGCCATGAACGCCGACCGTTCTTGCCAGAATGCCGTGAATGACTTCTCGATCAAACGTTGCTGCGATGGATTGAAGCCCAACAGCGTGCACACCGGCGCTTATTGCAAAGCACGGGCGCGGTTGCCGGTAGAAATGGTTTCAACGTTGTTGCGCTCCACGGGATCATCAATGAGTCACAACGTGCCACCATCATGGCGCTGGATGGGGCGCCCAGTGCGTCTAGTGGATGGCACCACGGTGACCATGCCGGACACCACGGCCAACCAAAATGCCTATCCGCAGTCTTGTGGCCAGAAAGTCGGGTTGGGTTTCCCCATCTGCCGTTTGGTGAGGATCATTTGCCTAGCCAGCGGTGCCGTTTTAGATGCCTCGCTGGGGCGCTTTCGAGGCAAGGGTGGCGATGAGCAGACACTGCTCAGAACGATGCTCGACACGGTTAATCGAGGCGACGTTGTGTTGGGCGACGCCTACTACGCGACGTAATTTTTGCTGTGTGAACTGCATCATCGTGGAATCGACGGTGTGTTCGAACAATACGGTGCCAGGCGGCGCAGTACGGACTTTCAACTAGGGTAATCACTGGGATCGGAAGATCATTTGGTGGCGTTGAAAAAGCCCAGGCAACGGCCTTCCTGGATGAGCCAAACTTATTACGACGATGTACCTGAAACACTGACAGTACGTGAACTGAAAACCAGCGGAAAAATCCTGGTAACCACCTTGAAGTGCCCACAACAAGCATCCAAGGCAGCGCTAAAATCACTGTACAAAGACCGCTGGCATGTTGAGCTGGACTTGCGCAATCTCAAGACAACGTTGGGGCTTGAAACGCTGAGCTGCAAGACGCCTGACATGGCCGTCAAAGAGTTATGGGTGTATCTGCTGGCGCACAATTTGATTCGGATGGTAATGGCCCAATCAGCGCTATTAGCTGATTGTTTGCCGCGACAGCTGAGCTTCAAACATAGCCTTCAATTATGCCTTGCGATGTGCCAGTACGGTGCCGATGCACGAGGCGATGGGGCCCCGGATTTGCTCAAATTGATCGCCAGGAAATGTGTGGGAAACCGGACTGGGCGCATTGAGCCTCGTGCCATAAAGCGAAGGCCCACGCCTTACCCGATGCTGATGCAGAAGCGTTCGGCGGGCAGGGCCGACGTCAGGAAAAATGGACACCCGAAGAAGGTTAAGTAAGTGCCATTCGTGCCGGGATGTTTTTTGACTTTGAGCAACAATTGCGTTATTTCGTGTTATTTAGAAAAATTTAATATGCAATATAACTATGCGATAAAATAGTTTTACCTTTTGTGGTAACCGTTCCCATACCTTGAATTAGGGTTGAAGCCAAGGCGTCGGGCCGACGAAGCCGAGAATCTCATACTTTACTTAAACGTGATTGCAGTGTCTGAGCAAGAAGTCTTAAGTCGGTGTGATTACGGCTGCGTGGAAAAATTACGACAAAAAATTTTGGGCCTTGCTGCGCGGTAAGTGTCGGGAGATATAAGAAGGGATTTCGGCTATTGTGTCAGGTTTTGAGGTGTTGGCACTACCAAGGTTTATGCGTGTTCTGAGATTAAGAAAAACCGCTGTGCAGGGTTGATGAGGTGCTCAAGCGAATGTCACGAGTTCAGTACGGTCGGTTCGAGGGGTGCCTTGAGGTCATTGTGCCTCGACACTCACTACTTCACGTTATTGCGCAACTGTGCGTTGAGGAAAAGGAGCGCTAGAAGCGGTATCGGCGTCATACCAGAGACTGCTGAGTTGATAAGAGTTGATGCTCCTTTAGTTCCTGGCTTTGCAAAATCAGGAAATCTAGAATTATGATATTGTTAATGAGAAGTGAAGCTTTCAATGGCGAAAATTTCCCCGTTGATCTGAGGCTGGTGCACCGTTCGCGAAATATTCTCTCTGATTTTTCACTAAACTTCAGGTGTCATTCCTCCCTTGTAGAGTTTCAGGTGAGTGCGCTGGACATTACGCTTAGCTCCGAAGAAAAAGCCGAACTGAACCGGGCCACCATTCCTTAACCCGAAAGCCGCAGAGCATGCATTGTCCTACGGGCAGCATAGGATGAAACACGATAACAGATTGCACGACTGACCGGGTTTCTCTCCCCGCAGTCACCAGTTGGTGCTAACGTTTTCAGTTGCTTCGACTCAACGGATTGACTTATAAACTAGGTGGTGGACGCAAGTCACCTCTGCCTGCGGATACTCCGCCGCGTCTTTGAGCAAGTCACGCCCCCCCCCATTGGAGAGCCAAACTTGAGCTGTCTGTATCTCTTCGACTACTGTGCATAAGTTGTGGGCTGCCAATGACTTAAAGCCTCACCTAACTCACACCTTCAACTCTCAAACGACCCGCAGTTCGAACAGAAATTCTGGGATGTTATCGGCCTTTACCTAGCCCTGCCGGACAAGGCATTGGTACTGGCCTGCGATGAAAAAAGTCAGGTTCAGGTCTTGGAGCGCACGCATCCCGCATTGCCTCTGGGCATAGGCCACATCCAGATACACGCGCCACGGCACGGTTACATTATTCGCAGCGCTGGATTATATACAGGGCAAACTGATCAGCAGCATCGAGCGTCAACACCGTCATCAAGTGTGGTTGGCCTTCCTCAAAAAGATCAACAAGCAGACACTCAAGCAACTCCACCTTCATCTGATCGTCGATAACTATGCGACGCACAAGCACGCCGCCGTAAAGCCTGGCTGGCAAAGCACCCACGTTTCCATATGCTCTTCACACCGACGCCCAGTTCTTGGATGAACATGGGCGAACGATTTTTTCGAGACATCATGGTGTATCTACGAGATGGTAGTTTTGCCTCAGTACGCGAGCTGGAGGGCTCGATTACAACGTTCATGATACTATGAAATTCTCAGCCGGCCCGGTACGTTTGGAACGCAAGGGGAGAGGAGATTTTGAGCAAAATCCAACGGACTCGTGAGGCCCTTGAGACCGTGCAAGTATAGTAGGTTATTTCGCGAACGGAACACTGGGTCATGCAAAGTTGCGCGCTTTGGTGCTTATACTTCCATCGGACCGTTTATTAGCCAGGTACCGTTGGATAACGGTGTACTTGATTGCTGTCTTGCTGTTCGTCTTCGGTGCTGCGGGTTTCCTGGGCAATCGCTGTGTGCGCTCTTTATTGATCGCTACTTGAGCGCTTTCATTCTGATAGCGTTGATTGCGATGGCATTGGCCTTGATGACCTTGGGCATTTACGGTCCTCTTCTGGGTATCGAGCCGGTGGTTATCTAGTTGGTGATCTGGGGTGTCGCCATTTCCGCTTTGTTTACTGGTCGGCAGACCTGGGGCTTGAGCATTGCCAGTGATCACATAGTACCGGCCGCGGCAATTCATACAGCTGTACGGAATGGCGCGATAATCTTCTGAGTGAGGAGATGGCGAAGTCGATTATCAAGACCTCACACCGGACCTTGCTCAGATCATAGCTACCTTGCGGAGACTTTCTATTGGATTTGAGTATCGTTGAAATTTCATGGTCACATAGTGCTCAGGAACGGTGCGGCAGTTTGGTATATGGAGCATTTAATGTTGTTGCCTGTCTTGACGCTGAATGGACTCGCAGTAGTACACGCAGACGTCAAGGTTGTGGCTAGAATGTAAGTCAGTTCTGTATTCGGCTTTCGAGTGATATCGGTGGAAAAAAAACGGCGTATGTTCGCCTGGGCACTTGGCACGTTGTTGTTACTGGTAGCGTTGTTGATTGCCCTGGGTTTGCACTTCTTTGCAGGCGGGCACAAAGGCCGGCCACCCGCTCCCGGCGAACCGGTGGCCGTGGTGCCGGTGGTGTTGCGGGACGTGCCGGTGTATCTCGACGCCCTCGGCACCGTCACCCCTACCCGCAGTGTGACCGTGGTTACCCAGGTGGATGGCATCCTCAGCAGCGTGGAGTTCAAGGAAGGCCAGCACGTCACCAAGGGCCAGGTGATTGCGCGCATCGATGACCGTGCCCTCAAGGCTCAACTGGCCGTGGCCAAGGGCACCCTGGCCCATGACCAGGCGGTGTTGAGCAATGCCCAGCGCGATCTGGCGCGCTACCGCGAGCTGGTCAAGGCTGGCTCCACCAGCCAGCAAACTGTCGATACCCAAGCCTCATTGGTCCAGCAACAGCTGGGCACCGTGGCCGCCGACCAAGGCAATGTGCAGAACCTTGAAGTGCAGGTCGGCTACTGCACCATTACCTCGCCGGTCGACGGCGTGGTGGGCTTGCGCTTGGTAGACCCCGGCAACTACGTCACGACCGCCAGCACCACCGGCATCGTGGTGATTACCCAGATGAACCCGGCCACCGTGGTGTTCGCGGTGCCGGAGGATGACCTGGGTGCAATCAACCAGGCCCTGGGCCGTGGCGCCGTGACGGTGCTGGCTTACGACCGCAACAAAAAGGCCCTGCTGGCCACCGGCAGCCTGTTGGCCCTAGATAACCAGGTAGACACCTCCACCGGCACCATCAAGGTCAAGGCGCAGTTCGATGATTCGGGCAATGCGCTGTTCCCCAACCAGTTCGTCAATGCGCGCCTGAAAGCCGACACCCTGGCCCAGGTCGCCGTGGTGCCCACCCGGGCGATCCAGCATGGCAGCAAGGGGGATTTCGTGTTCGTGATGAATGGCGACAAGGCCAGCCTGCGCAACATCAAGACTGGCCCTGCCATGGGCGATGTGTCTGCGGTGCTCGAAAATGGGGTCAAGCCGGGCGAGCAGGTGATCACCGAAGGCGCCGACAAACTGGATGACGGTTCGGCGGTGAAGGTCGTCGCCCAGTGAGGAGCTGCCGAACATGAACATTTCACGGCTCTTTATCGAACGTCCCGTCGCCACCACCTTGATGATGGTGGCGGTGCTGTTGCTGGGGATGCTGGGGTATCACTTGCTGTCGGTGTCGGCCTTGCCCGAAGTCGACTACCCGACCATCCAGGTCTTCACCCAATACCCCGGCGCCAGCCCGGACGTGGTCAGTTCGTCCATCACCGCGCCGCTTGAGCGCCAACTCGGCGAGATGCCGGGGCTTAAATCCATGAACTCCACCAGCTCCGACGGCGCGTCGGTGGTGACCCTGCAATTCGACCTGTCGTTGTCCCTGGACGTCGCCGAGCAGGAAGTACAGGCCGCGATCAACGCCGCCGGCACCTTTCTGCCGGCCAACCTGCCGTACCCGCCGGTGTACAGCAAGGTCAACCCGGCGGATGCGCCGGTGCTGACTCTGTCCCTGACCTCCGATGTGCTGCCGCTGACCAAGGTTGAGGACCTGGCCGACACGCGCCTGGCGCAGAAGATCTCGCAGATCACCGGCGTGGGCCTGGTGACCATCAGCGGCGGCCAGCGCCCGGCGGTGCGGGTCGAGGCAAACACCTCGGCGCTCAATAGCCTGGGCCTGTCCATCGACGACCTGCGCACCTCCCTCGGCACGGCCAACGTCAACCAGGCCAAGGGCAATATCGACGGCAAGTTCCAGGCGTATTCCATCGGCGCCAATGACCAGATGCAATCGGCCGAGGAATACCGCGACCTGGTGATCGCCTATAAAAACGGCGCACCGATTCGCCTGTCGCAGATCGCCACTTCCACCCAGGGCCCGGAGAACCCGCGCCAGGTCGCGTGGACCAACAGCACGCCGTCGATTGTGCTGAATATCCAGCGCCAGCCCGGCGCCAACGTGATTGAAGTGGTCGACCGCATGCAGCAATTGCTGCCCAAGTTGCGGGCCAGTTTGCCGGGCACCCTCAAGGTCGATGTGCTCACCGACCGCACCCAAACCATCCGCGCCTCGGTCACCGATGTGCAGTACGAACTGGCCATGGCCATCGGGCTGGTGGTGATCGTGATTTTCGCGTTCCTGCGCAACGTGCCGGCCACGATCATTCCCGCCGTGACCATTCCGCTGACGCTGGTGGGTACCCTGGCGGTGGCCTATGTCCTGGGCTTTTCACTGAACAACCTGACGCTGATGGCGCTGACGATCGCCATCGGATTTGTGGTGGATGACGCCATCGTGATGATCGAAAACATCACGCGCTACATCGAGGTGGGGGACTCGCCGCTGGAGGCGGCGCTCAAGGGTTCGGAGCAGATTGGCTTCACGATTATTTCGCTGTCCATCGCGCTGATCGCGGTGATGATCCCGCTGCTGTTCATGGGCGATGTGGTCGGGCGACTGTTCCGCGAATTCGCCATGACCGTGGCCGTGACCATCGTGATCTCGGCGTTCATCTCCCTGACCTTTACGCCGATGATGTGCGCGCGGATGCTCAAGAACAAGCACGAGGAACGTCGTGCGGATTTCTTCGACCGCATCAACACCCACTACGTATGTGGCCTCGACTGGGTGCTGGCCCACCGCACCCTGACGCTGTTCTCGGTGGTGCTCACCGCCGCCCTGACCCTGGTGACCCTGGTGATCATGCCCAAGGGCTTTTTCCCGGACCAGGACACCGGCCTGATTCAGGGTATTTCCCAGGCCGCGCCCACCGTATCCTTCCAGCAGATGCAGACCGAACAGCAGCGCCTGGCCGCGCGGATCCTCAAGGACCCGGCGGTGCAAAGCCTGTCGTCGTTCGTTGGCATCGACCAGACCAACTCGACCATCAACCAGGGCAACCTGCTGATCAACCTCAAGCCGCGCGGCGACCGTGACAGTGCCACCGAGGTGATCCGCCGGCTCTCCGATGCCAACGCCGACGACGCCGGCATCCGCCTGTACCTGCACTCGGTACAGGACCTGACCCTCGACGCCACGGTATCCACCACCAGCTACCGCCTGGGCGTGCAAGCCACCGACCCGGACGAGTTGGAACACTGGACCAACAAGCTGCTGGCGGCGATCAAGCAAGACCCGATGTTCACCGATGTGCAAAGCCAGGCGATGCAGTTCGGCAACCAGATCCAGCTGACGTTCGACCGCGCCACGGCCTCGCGGCTGGGCATCACGCCCCAGGCAATCGATGATGTGCTGTACGACGCATTCGGCCAGCGCCAGGTCTCGACCATCTACACACAGCTCAACCAGTACCACGTGGTGATCGCCACCGACCATCCGCCGCGCAACTTGCCTGACCTGCTCACGGGGTTGTACGTGGACATCCCGGGTGGCGGCGTCGCTCCGTTGTCGAGCATGGCGACCCTGCAGGTGGTGCGGGCGCCCGTGACCATCAACCGGCTGGGCCAGTTTCCCTATGCCGACGTGTCGTTCAACCTCGCCCCCGGCCAGACCCTTGGCGCGGCGGTCACGCGGCTCAAGGACATCGAGGCCAAGGTCGGTTTGCCGCTGTCGGTGCAGGCCAACCTCGAAGGTGCGGCGGCGACGTTCGAGCAGTCGCTGTCCAATCAGGTGTTCCTGGTGGTGGCGGCGATTGTGGTGGTGTACCTGATGCTGGGGATTCTGTACGAGAGCTTCGTGCACCCGGTGACGATCCTTTCGACGCTGCTCTCGGCGGCGCTCGGGGCCTTGCTGGCGCTGCTGGTGACCGGCACGCAGTTCGACATTATCGGTTTGATTGGCATTGTGTTGCTGATCGGCATCGTGATGAAAAACGGCATCATGATGGTCGACTTTGCCCTGGAGTTATTACGCGAGGGCGGCTTGAGCCCGACGGCTGCTATCCGCCAGGCGGCGGAGTTGCGGTTCCGGCCTATCCTGATGACCAGCATGGCCTCGCTGTTCGGTGCGGTACCGCTGGCGCTGGGGACGGGGATTGGCTCGGAGCTGCGGTATCCGCTGGGCATCGCGATTATCGGCGGGTTGTTGCTCAGCCAACTGTTGACCCTGTTTTCCACGCCGGTGATCTTCCTTGCCATGCACGGCCTGGGGCAACGCTTCAGCCGCCGTCCGGCTGAAGCAGTCTGATGGCGATGAACCTCAGCGCGCCGTTTGTTCGCCGCCCGATTGCAACAACCTTGATAGCGGCCGGCCTCGCGCTGTTTGGCGCGCTGGCCTTCATGCTGCTGCCGGTGGCGCCGCTGCCGGAGGTGGATTTCCCCACCATCAGCGTCAGCGCCTCGTTGCCGGGAGCCGATCCCACTACTGTTGCCAGTTCGGTGGCCACGCCCCTGGAGCGCCAGTTCGGGCAGATCGCCGGGGTCACGCAGATGACCTCGTCCAGCAGCCTTGGCTCGGCGCGGATCATCCTGCAGTTCGACCTGAACCGCGACATCGACGGCGCCGCCCGGGACGTGCAGGCCGGGATCAACGCCGCCCGCAGCAACCTGCCCAGTGACCTGTCGGGCAACCCGACGTACCGCAAGGTCAACCCGGCCGACTCGCCGATCCTGATTATCAGCCTGACCTCCGACAGCGCCACGCCGGGGCAGATGTATGACGTGGCTTCGACCCTGCTGGAGCAGAAGTTGTTGCAGACCAACGGCGTCGGTGACGTGACGGTGGGCGGCGGCGCGCCGCCGGCGGTGCGGGTGGAATTGAACCCCGACCGGCTCAACCAGTACGGCGTCAGCCTGGAGCAGGTGCGCCAGGTGATCAACGCCTCCAACGTCAACCTGCCCAAGGGCAACGTGGCCATCGGCGACCGTAACTACGGGATTGCGGCGAACGACCAGTTGCTCGATGAAAAGGACTACGGGCCGCTGGTGGTCAAGGCGCACAACGGCGACCTGATCCATATCTCCGACCTGGGCTACGTGCGTGAAGACGTGCAGGATCTGCGCAACTTCGGCCTGTCCAACGGCAAGCCGGCGGTGCTGCTGGTGGTGTTCAAGCAGCCGGGGGCCAACGTGATCGAAACGGTGGACGCGGTGAAAGCCTCGCTGCCGTTTTTGCAAAGCTCGATTCCGGCGACGATCAAGCTCAACCTGCTGATGGACCGCACCACCACCATTCGCGCCTCGTTGCATGACGTCGAGATCACGTTGCTGGTGTCGATCCTGCTGGTGACCCTGGTGACATTCGGTTTCTTCCGCGACTGGCGCAGCACCCTGGTGCCGGCGATTGTGGTGCCGCTGTCGCTGCTCGGCACCTTCGGCGCGATGTATTTCCTCGGCTACAGCCTGAACAACCTGTCGCTGATGGCGCTGACCATTTCCACCGGCTTTGTGGTGGACGATGCGATCGTGGTGGTGGAAAACATCATGCGTCACCTGGAGCGCGGCAAGACCCGGGTGGAAGCGGCGCTGGAAGGCGCCTGTGAAGTCGGCTTCACGGTGCTGACCATCAGCGTGTCCCTGGTGGCGGTGTTCATTCCGCTGCTGCTGATGGGCGGGATTGTGGGGCGGCTGTTCCGCGAATTCTCGGTGTCGCTGTCGGTGGCCATCGTGATCTCGATGCTGATCTCCCTGACCGTCACACCGATGCTCGCCAGCGTGCTGCTGCGCGCGCCGAAAGAGATTCATGCAGGCAACGAATACCCGGATTCGCGTTTTCACCGCTTCTACGATCGCACCCTGGGTTGGGTGATCGACCATACGGTGCTAATGGGCTTTGTCACGGTGCTGGTGATCGTCCTTGCCGGCGTGCTGTATGTGCTGGTGCCCAAGGGCTTCTTTCCCCAGGAAGACACCGGGCGCTTGCAGGGCAGCATTCAGGCCAACCAGAGCATTTCCTACGGGGCGATGCAGAAGGACTTCACCGAGATCAACCGCAAGGTGATGAAGAACCCCAATATCGAAACCGTCGCCGGGTTTGTCGGCGGCGGCGGAGGTGGCGGCGGGGCAGTCAACAGTGCGCAGATGTTTGTATTGCTCAAGCCCTTGGGCGAGCGCAAGGACAACGCCACCGAGATCATCGGGCAAATCCGCCGCAGCCTCGGCGACCTGCCGGGCACCAAGCTGTATTTGCAGTCGGCCCAGGACATCACCGTGGGTGGCCGGCAAAGCGGCGCACAGTACCAATACACCCTGACCGCCGATGACCAGGAATCCCTGGATGAATGGGTGCCCAAGGTGGTGGCGGTGCTGCGCAAATTGCCGCAACTCACCGACCTGAATACCGACCAGCAGGACAACAGCCTGCTGGCCAATGTGCAGATCAACCGCGACACGGCGGCGCGCCTCGGGGTGACTCTCTCGGCGGTGGACCAGGCGCTGTACGACGCCTTTGGCCAGCGCCAGGTCGCCACCCTGTACCGCGCGGCGAACCAGTACCACGTGGTGATGGAAATCGCCCCGGAATACTGGACCGACCCTTCGGCGCTCAAGGGGATTTATGTGCCGACGGGCACCCAGGCCACGACCACCAAAGGCACCACGGCAGCGCCCAATCTGACCACCGAACAGACCCTGGTGCCGCTGTCGGCCCTGGCGGATAACACGGTGGCGCGCACAGCGATTTCCATCAGCCACCAGGGCACGTTCCCGGCGGTGACGGTCTCGTTCAACCTGGCCCCCGGCACGTCCATCGGCCAGGCGACGGCGCTGGTGGACGATGCAGTGAAGCAGCTGCGCATGCCGGTCAGTGTGGTGGGCCAGTTTGCCGGTACGGCCCAGGTGTTCCAGTCCTCGGTGGGCAGCGAGCCGTTGCTGATCGTTGCCGCGTTGCTCTCGGTGTATATCGTGCTGGGCATCCTCTACGAAAACCTGATGCACCCGCTGACCATTCTCTCGACCTTGCCCTCGGCCGGTGTCGGTGCGTTGATCGCCTTGTTGCTGACCGGCACCGAGCTGTCGATCATCGCGCTGGTGGGGGTGATTCTGTTGATTGGCATCGTGAAGAAGAACGCGATCATGATGATCGACTTCGCGATCACCGAGCGGCGGGAGTTTGGCCTCACGGCCAAGGAAGCGATTCGCCGGGCGTGCCTGATCCGCTTCCGGCCGATCATCATGACCACCCTTGCGGCGATTCTTGGCGCGCTGCCGCTGGTGCTGGGCACCGGCTACGGTTCGGAGCTGCGCCGGCCGTTGGGGATTTCGATTATTGGTGGCCTGCTGTTCAGCCAGGTGCTGACGCTGTACACCACCCCGGTGATCTACCTGTGGCTCGACCGGGCGTCACAGCGCCTGGGTCGGCGTAAGGAAGCAAGGTTATGAACGTGAAACACAGCGTGCTTTGCATCAGCCTGCTGCTCGGTGGCTGCATGGTCGGGCCCGATTACCAGAAGCCCGCCATGGAGCTGCCGCAGGCCTTCAAGGAAGGCGCGCAGTGGCAGCGCGCGGCGGCCAACCCCCAAGGGGCGATGGACAGTCAGTGGTGGCTGGCTTATCAGGATCCGGTACTGAACGATTTGGTGGCGCGCTCGGCCAAGGCCAACCAGTCGATCATCGCGGCGGAGGCGGCTTATCGTCTGGCCCAGGCGCAGGTGGCGTCCAGTCGGGCCGGGTTGTGGCCCACCGTCGGCGTAGGGTTGTCGGGTTCGCGGGGAACGGCGGGCAGCGGCAGCGGTACGTCGACTACCGGCACCACGACGGGCGGCGTCGCGAACAGCGTCAGCGCAACCTTGACCGCCAGTTGGGAGCCGGACCTGTGGGGCCTGGTGCGGCGCGGGATAGAGTCCAGCCAGGCCACGGCCCAGCAATCCGACGCATTGCTGGCCGGGGTGCGGCTGTCCATCAGCTCCAGCGTGGCGAGTAACTACCTCGCGCTGCGGCAGATGGATATCGACGTGCGCCTGCTGCAACAGCAACAGAAGATTAACCAGCAATTGCTGGACATGATCCAGGTGCAGTTCACCCAGGGCGTCGCCACCAACGACAAGTTGCTGGTGGCCCAGGACCAGCTTACCACCTCGATTGCCGACCTGCAGACCTCCCTGCGCGACCGCGAGCAATACGAACACGCACTGGCGGTGCTGGTGGGCGTGGCGCCGAGCGAGTTTGCCGTGGCGGCTCGGGATGACTACACCTTCGTGCTGCCGCGCCCGCCGCTGACCTTGCCGTCAACCTTGCTGCAACGGCGTCCCGACGTGGCGGCGGCGGAGCGCTCGGCAGCGGCCGCCAACGCGAAAATCGGCGTGGCCGAAGCCGCGTTCTTCCCGACCCTGGACCTCACCGCCGAGGCCGGTTATCGCGGCAGTGCCCTGGGTGGGGTGTTCTCCTTGCCCAATCGCACCTGGACGTTAGGCCCGGCGCTGGCGCAAACCCTGTTTGATGGCGGCGCCCGTGAAGCGGCGGTCAAGCAGGCAGAGGCCAGCTATGACCAGATCGCCGCGACCTACCGCGGTACCGTGCTCAGTGCCTTGCAGAACGTTGAAGACAACCTCTCGGCGATTAACCACCTGCAAACCCAGGCCGATGCCTTCCAGCAGGTGTACCAGCGCAATCAGCAACTGTTCAGCAGCCAGCAAGCGCAGCTGCGCGCCGGCACCGTCAGCCGGGAGGCCGTGTTGACCCAGCAACTGGTGTTGCTGCAGGCCGAGCAGAACCTTCGCGACACCCAGGGTCAGCTCAGCCAGGGCAGTGTGATGTTGATCCAGAGCATTGGTGGTGAGTGGTGACTTGTAAGATCTGTTCTTTGATCAATTATTTACTGCTGTCGTCGTTCATATGTTGGATATTATGTGGTCAGGCAAAATAGTCTCTACTTGGCCAATATGTCTTATTCGACGCTAAGTTTGGTTGAGTGACCTCTGTCAGCGTTAAGTCAGAAGAGAATCGATCACCAAGCACGCTGTGAAACACCCGGATTCCTTGGGATGCTCTGAAATAGCCGGATATTTTCCGGCTATCGAGTCCTCAGCACTTTTCAAAAATGACGTATGTCTAAATTTGCTCAATCCCCTTGGTTTTTCAGCTCTTTCGGCCGCTGCTAAGCCCCTTGCAGTAACCATGTCCTGCGTTACATGCGCACCTCTACTGTGTTTGCCAACAAATATAGGCGAGCCATCTACAGGTTTGACGAGGCTAACAACGTCACCATCTATGCGGTGTTCTTGGGCAAGCCCCGAAAGCGCACTTTTTCATAGCCAAACTGGCGCTTGATTACCCGAAACGGATGCTCGACCTTGGCGCGAACCTGGGC
>NZ_JAQQPT010000039.1:0-18086 GCF_036688725.1 Pseudomonas lactucae
GTTCTCTCCGGTTCTCTCCGGTTCTCTCCGGTTCTCTCCGGTTCTCTCCGGTTCTCTCCGGTTCTCTCCGGTTCTCTCCGGTTCTCTAAGGTTCTCTAAGGTTCTCTAAGGTTCTCTAAGGTTCTCTAAGGTTCGTGCTAGCCTATTGACAAGCAGTGCCTATACCAATAAAATAAATCCTTAGGATTTATTTTATTGGTAGATCATATTGGCAAGGCTGCATTGCTCGCGCACAAAGGCTTTGCTTGACATTAGAGCCTGTGCCGTGTATACGTCCTTAGGACGTATACACGGCACAGGTTGATACGTCGGAGTAAAAATGATTTTTATCGAAGAGGCTTTAACGTCGTGGGTTCTTGAGGATTATCCTTATTCTGTTATTACTAAGGAAAAAATAGCTCTCCAGATTTTCAAGTTCTATCTGGATAAAAGTTATAAGGGCGAGCGAATCCAACAAATTCGCAAGCAATACGCTGCTCCTAAGGACTATGAAAATAATATCCACAAACTTCAGCGATCAGGCGTGCTAAGCCCAATTGAGGCTGAGTACAGTCCCTTCCTGGCAAGTCAGCTCCAAGAGTGTTATGTGATCAAGGGGAAGCGTGAGTACACTCCGCAGGAAACCTTATGTGCTCTCTATCCATACGGCTATATATCGCATTTAAGCGCGATGGAGTGGCATGGGCTGACCGATAAAATCCCTGTAGATATTTACTATACGACATGTTCACCTGCTGATTGGCGTCATCGTGCAGTAGAGCAGGTTGATATAGATGACACTCATTTGTTCGATCTAAGAAACTTTACGGCTAAATATCCTAGGAATATAAAACTTGATGGGAGGCCGGTAGTTATTAGCAGCGAGACACATTATGTGGAGCCTCTAGAAGTTAGCGGGTCGCCACTTAGGATTTCCACAATTGGAAAAACGTTTATCGACATGTTGAGGGATCCCTCAAAAAGTGGAGGTGAGGAGCATGTTCTGGAGATTTTTTTGGAACATGGAAAAAAATACTCTTCATTGATAATCTCGGCGCTTGAAAAATATGGCCGGAAAATAGATCGGGCTCGAACCGGTTTTGTGCTGGACAAAATGGTCGGCATAAAAAGTTCAAAGCTCGAAGTTCTTCGTTTAGAGTCAAGCAAAACCCGAGGTAGTTCTAAGGTACTAAGCCCGAATAGGCCGTTTGCATCGGAATACGATGAAGATTGGTCATTATCTTTGAATGTGGATATGGCAAAAAAATATGGAAATGGAAATTGAACAATGGGTTAAAGCGGCCCCTCTGGATCAAAGAGGCATCCGGCAGGCAACTCACCTGATATTGAAGGCAATATCTGGAAGCGATGAGCTAAGCGCTAGGATGGTTATGAAAGGAGGTGCCCTCTTAGGGTTGAGATATAAAAGTAGTAGATACACAACGGACATAGATTTTTCTACGGAGTTGCGACTGTCTGAAATTAGCCTTGAGGAGTTTATAGGGGAATTTAATGATTCGCTTGATGTCGCAGAAGCAGAACTGGCTTATGGCATGAAGTGTAAGTTACAGTCATACAAAATCCAACCTAAGGCGGAGGGTACTTTTCCAACAGTGAAGTTGAAAGTGGCTTATGCCTATAAAAACGATCAAGCTCAAATGAAGAGATTGGAGAATAAAGGGGGCACAAATTTAATAAGTATTGACTATAGTTTTAATGAGAAAACTTACAATTGCGAAATTTTGGAAGTCGATGATGGGCAGCTAAAGGTTTATGGTATTTTTGATTTGCTTGCTGAAAAGTATAGGTCGATACTCCAGCAAGTTGTAAGAGAAAGGAATCGCGAGCAAGATATATATGATGTGAATTACCTGCTCACTACTATTGAAGAGCCAACGGATGATGATAGATATAAAATCCTTGATTCGTTGCTTCGAAAGAGTGTGGGGAAGGATTTAGATAAGTTTCTAAACGCAGCGGGACTTGACGATCCTCGTATTAAGGAGAGGTCGTTCGAGCGGTACGGTGACTTGCAGGCAACTGTCAAGGTGCTCCCGGATTTTGAAGAGTCGTATAAACGGATATCGGACTTCTATAAGAGCCTGCCTTGGGAGCTCTTTGGAAAATGATAGTTTCCGAGATTTGTGGTAAAGGTGGGCGTCTTGAGAATTTAGATTGCGTTATTGAATTTCAAGGTCAAGATGGCTTTCATGCAGTTTTGGTCGTTGATGCGTATGGTTGTAGGCAGCATGACGTTGAGCGTTTTGCAGCTCAAATGAAAGGGTTTTCTATAAATGGAATTTCCTCCGCAAGTGAATTGCTAGGACGAATTAATGTTGACTTCTGTATAAAGATGTCCGTTGTTTGCATAGCAAAAATCGATGGAGGTTTGTCTCTAAGTAACTTGGGAGATTGTAGAGCTTACTCTGAATATGGGGAGCTATTGACGTTAGATCACACTAGCGCGTGGGATGATCTGACAGCTCTCGGTATAGAATCAACCAGAGTAGCTGAATTGGTCAAGAAACATCCTGCAAGACGCGTGTTGAATAAGTTCTTAAAATTTCCCGAACCCGTACATGCTGCGCAAGGAGTTATATTAAATGCATGCAAGGAAGGTAAATATTTATTATGTAGCGATGGTTTCTGGGAGCACTTAAATCAATCAGCTCTCATGGATTTGATGTCGGGTGTTCTTTCGATTGAAGATTTTTCTAATAATCTTACTGGTGCTTCAGATAATTATACGGCATGCATAGTTAGTTTTGATTTTGACATAAAATAAAGCTCGGTTTATGTGTTGTCAGTACTGTGGGGATTAGGTAATTAGGCATGTTTGCGCTGTTCTGTGGTTGCTTGTTCATGCGGAGAACCTTGGTATGCCCGAAACAACCTGTTTCTCGCAGGCTGCTTCGGGGAAGGTCTAATTTAAGCGGCCAACAGGTCAAGTAGACTGTGCTGATGTGAGCGATCTGCGAGTTCTTGCCAGGTCCAGCTTCCAAAGCGCTCGCCCTGTTCAGGGATATCTAGCTTCATCAATGCAACCGGGTCTCGATTAATCAGGTTGCGTGCAGCCCACAACTTACCGCCAGTTTCCAGCAGCGCTTTCGCGGCCTCGTTCCACTTTTCTTCTAACACCGTGTTTGCCAGATGTGCTGCTTCTTTTTCAATCTTGGCATGTTCTTTTTGCGCCTCCGTGATGTGCTGATCAATCGTTACCAGCTCTTGTTCCAGCGCGGTGATCAGCAGTTGTTGACGACGATGATGCTCAACCGCAATCGTGAGGTTTTTTGCTGCCTTTTGAGCTTCCGCATTAGCGGCTTTCTCACCTTCCACATCGCCCCAAGCGACAGCCTGCGCATAGGCGGTCGCTGCATTCGTCTCAGCTTGTCGAGCTTTTGCCATGTCTTCCTGATCGCTCTGGCGGACCTGCTGCAGCCGGGTCTCGATGCTGCTGCTCTTTTCGTTGAGTTCCATCTCGTCGGCTTTCCAGTTCGCCATATCGCTGAGATAGCCGGCAGCCAAGCTCTCACGGTTCGCCAATGTCTCAATGCGGTCAATCTTCTGGTTCAGTATGCTGATCTCGAGATTTCGCGAGTCGATACGTCTTTTGTGATCGTTGATTTCATCCTGCACTGCCCGTTGACGGCCTTGCTGGATAACCTCCGGGCTTTCCAGCGCTTCTTCGAAGGGCGCCAGGTCGCGCTGAATGTTCTCCATTTCGAGGGTCAGTGTGTCGCGGCGGTCTTTCAGTTCTTGGATAGTGTTCATCTGAATTGTCTCTGGGTACTGCGGTTGATAGGGATGGTTGTCGAATGGCTGGCGAGGCCGGTAATGAGCCGGCGCTACCTCGGTCAGCAGGCATGCCGTCAGGCAGCCCCGGCCTCGCTCTTTTCCGTGCCTGGAATCGTCTTCACGATGTAGCAGCGTTGCTGACCCAGACCGGGTAACCGAACTAGACTCGACGCCTTGCCGTCGCTGGACGGCTCCAGCACGCCTCGTTGCAGCAGCTCCTTGTTCACTGCACTGATGTTCATGCCCTTGAAGATTTCGGCCCTCCAGGCTTCCGGCAGTACGTAGTAGGTGTTGGTGGTGTGCAGGGCGTCGCCCATGCCGTGTTCCAGGGTCTTGCGAAAGCCCAGTCGATCAATTGTGCGTGGGCCGTGCTCATCGATCTTGGCGGCGGCAGATTCCCAGCGGGTAAAGCGGCTTTCTCCAAAGCGCTCGATGACCTGTCTCAGTCGCGCCAAAATCGCATCGCCCTCGAAATTACCGGCGCCGCCGCGTTCGGCCAGCCAAGCATGCAGGCAAACCCGTGCAGCAGTCGTGGCCGTACCGTCAGGCCAACCGGTGACCCCGAAGGCGGTGGCCAACTCTCCGGCCGCTGCTGCCAGGCCAAAGCGAAGTGCTGCACGCTGTGCTTGACCACTAGCTGAAGCGGGCAAGTTTTGGGTTATGAACTGTTCAACCGTGCGGCGAACGATCACCGACCATCTGAGCATTTCTCCAGGCGCACACAGCGCGTTTAGGAAGGCGGTGAGGGGCGTGCCGTAGTATTTGCCTACACGGGCCTTGAGCGCATCGGAGAGGGCGGCTGCGTCTTCAAAATCGTTCAGCACATCGAACATGCCGAGGCCCTTGCTGGCATCCGCTGGCACCGCAAGCATGCGCACCTCCATGCCCGCTTTCAGCTCCTTGTTTGCATCCGCCATGTGCTGCGCCAATGTCTTCTCGCCGGTAGAGAGAAACAGCAAGCGCCACTCCTGTACCTGTCGGCCCGCTTGTCCTCGATCATTCGCCCGGGCCTTACCGGTGCCGTTACCGAGCATGTAAACCGTCTCGCCAATAATGCGTGGGTCACACATGCCAATTTCATCCAGCACCAGGAGTCCGTCTGAATGGGCGGCTGCGATGGACTCCAGGGCGTTATCTGTCGAGCGCCACGAACGCACCAGGCGCGGCCCGCCATAAACCGATGCGGCAACTTGCAGATGGGTAGTCTTGCCCCCGGAACTGTCGCCGTAGAGATGAAACCCGCCCGACTCATGTCCCAGCAGGTTCAACAGAGGCCCTGCAAAGGCCACAGAGACGACAAATGCCAAGCGATGGTTACCAACGCATAGAGCGCCGATTTGTTGCTGCCATTGCTCCAGAGAACCCGCCTCGCTGATCGGCGGCAACTGTGCGCCGGCCTCATAAAAATGCAGATGTTCGGCGTGCGAACCAATCTGTTGTTCGGGCAATAGAAACGCCTTGTCGTGCCAACCCAAGCGCGTCACCAAGCGTGCGCGCTGGGCGCTGTCGAAGCCACCGAGGTAACTCTGCAGGTCATTGCGTGCGTTGCGTCCAGATCGGCTTCCCGCGAGGCGCAGGCCCATGTCTACCAGTGGACCGAGTACGTCCTTGCCGAAGTCGCCAGTCATGGTTCGGGCCGGAATGTTCCAGCGCTTTTTGGCGCCGTCCGGGTCATCGAACTCGACCAACAAACCCCAGTTGTGGCCCTTGTCGTCGCGAGTACGGGCGATGATTTCGAGAGGCGAGCACACAGGACGCGCCTCGCCATCATCGCCGGAATAAAACACCCCTTCAGACGTCAGGCGAAAGCCGCCCGGCAATAGGTCATTTTTCGATTTCGCGGGGCGTTTGGCGGGCGCCTTGGCTTTCTTTTCTTGAGGTTCAGTTGGCTCAGCGGCACTGCCGAAAAACTCACCGCTGCGCACCAGCTCGGCGACGTGGGCAGCTGTCCAGCCTTTGGCTAACGCATCCGCTGCATCGTCGCCGTCTGCCCATTTTCCACCCTTGATGAGCGTGGGCTCTCCGCCTTTGCTGCTGGGCTTGAGCTTGAACACGTCGAGCGAGATTCGTTGGACTGACGCGGCGCCCAGCTCAACCAGCTTCAGCTCAATGGCGTCCATGCAGGCCTTGCCGCTGGCATCGTTATCCGGCCAGAGCACCACCGTGCGCCGTTTGAGTGGTGTCAGGTCGGCCTTGTGCCAAGAGTTGGAGCCGTTCGGCCAGCAGGTGGCGACGTAGTCGGGCATCAGTTCAGCGGCAGCGTCAGCGGCTTTTTCACCCTCACACAACACCACAGGCGCGTCGGTGTGCTGTGCCAGTTCATCCAGGCGTAGCAGAGGCCGAGGCTCGGGCAATCCTTGCCAGCGCCATTGTGTGGTTTGTCCATCGGAGCGCTTGCACCAGGTCAACGGCGCAAAGACCTTTCGTGGTTTGCCGTCTTCATCGGGGCCCAAGTCGAAGCGATACAACGCCATGACCGGTTGGCCCTGCGCATCGCGATAGATCCACACCTTGGACGGGGCGCCGTGTTGCCGGTGTTTGGCCGGGCACTTGTTCATGGCCTCGGCCGGGATCGGTTGAATCGCGATCCACTCTGGTGTTGCGCACTTGGCCGGGGCGGTTTTGGCGGTCGCTGAGCCAGCGGAAACACTGAGCAGATCCGCCAGCTTTTTGCAGGCTTCAACGTCCGTGCCGCCGTCGATGTAACGCACCAGGTCGATCAGGTCGCCGCCCTTATCGCCGGTGGCAAAATCCGCCCAGGTGCCTTTGCTCAAATTGACCTTGAGTGAGCCCGCACGTTTGTCCGTGCGCGTGGGATTCGGTGCGGTGTATTCCTTGCCGCCATCAACACGTTTGCCGTTTGGCAGCCAGTGAGCAAGCACGCGGTCGATGTTCTTCAGGGCTGCGCTTTTTACGTCGGCAAAGCTGGGGCGTTTTGAAGTGTTGCCGGTGCGCTGAGTCATGGTGCTGTCCTCGACTCA
This sequence comes from Pseudomonas lactucae, assembly GCF_036688725.1. Lineage (NCBI taxonomy): Bacteria > Pseudomonadati > Pseudomonadota > Gammaproteobacteria > Pseudomonadales > Pseudomonadaceae > Pseudomonas > Pseudomonas lactucae. Next base: position 6,756 of record NZ_JAQQPT010000039.1, read on the forward strand.
AGCAACGCCTCGTTCACGTCGTCGATCAGCGCTTTGGCCATCTCGCTGAGGTAGAACACAGGCCAACTAAAACGCTCGCCCGCATCGCTGTTGGCGGCGTCGAGGATCAGTTGATTGGCGTGGTGCAGAATTTGGGAGACGGCTTCAAGTGCGTATTCCAGCGGGATACCGGCATTCACCCGAAACAGGTTTTGGCCGTTACCGTTGGCAGGGAAAAACTCGAAGCGTCCACGCGTGCTGGAGTGGGTCACAGTGCACCGCCTTTCTGACTCATCGGCACAGAGGAGGCATCACCGTACATGGTGAGTGTTTTGATCAAACCCAAGGTGCCGCGCACGTCCCAAATAACGGACGACAGCACGCGGTTGGAGAGCAGGGGTTTATCCCCGTCTAAGTGGTCTTCCAGCAGCATGAGAACGGAGTCGGCACGGTCGAGCGCACAGGTGATGGCGTCGATAGGCAGACCTGCTTCGGCGTCTTGGCTGACGCAGAGGAGATCCTCGGGCAGTGCAAAGCCTGGGAGCATGCTCATTTGGCACCCCCTACGGCTTCCAGCGCTCTCGCCTTGGACATATGGGCGTTGTAACGGGAAAGGCGTGTAGCGAGGCTGGAGTTGGCGTGTAAAGCGGCGAGAGCCATTGCTCGATGAGCAGCGGCGCGAATTTTGGACGGATTGATGGCGTGCATGTGTGGAGCTCCCATATCTTTTTGAGAGCTGCCACGATCCTTCCTACGGGATTGGGTGGCAGCTATGTGCGGGGTAGGAATACCGGAGATACAGGAACCCGGCCAGGCCGAAGCCTGCCCGCACACAGCCGCCATGACACTTGATTGCAGGCGAAAAAAAACGCCTGCAATTGTGAATTGGGCGCTGGTGCGCCTGTACCTTTGCGGGTTCCTACACCCGGTCGCTGAATTTGCAGCGACGACCAGAGAGTAACGTCCGTTTTTTGAAAGTGCAACTGTGTGCATCGCTTGCGGATTTTTTCGATGCGGCATAAATTGATCAGGCATGTAGATTTACCTCAACGCCTCCGGTTGCCGCCGGGGGCGTTTTTGTTTCAGGCATGGATTTCCCAGCGCAGGGAGACAAAAGGCAACAGGTCGCCTTCGAGGCAGGCGCGCGCGTCCTCGTAGGCGTCGATTTGTTGGCCTTCGTCGACGATGATTGCTTCGGGGGCCTGGCAGGGAACTGATAATGCGCACCAGATGCCATCTCTCCATCGCATCACCATCACGTCCCGATTCAGGCGTTTTTGCTCTGTGCGATAACGTTCAAAACGCTGCATACCGCGTGATGAGAATCCGACTGTTCTGAGTACAGAAAAGGGCTGCAAAATGGCGTTGTTGGCTGCTCGATTTTTCATGCCGCCACCCTGTCGCGATCCGCAATTCGGGCACGCGTCCAATCTAAAACTTCAGCAAGTACCCATGCGACGGGAGCACTACGGGCGTTACTAGCGCTAAGTTTTACTGGCAGTGGGAAGCTGCTATTTGCTTGCTGCATTAGTTTGTAAATCGTTGGGCGCGCTAGCCCAACTATGGCCATTACTTCCGGCATGCGGATCAGAATTGCTGAAGGATCTGCGGCAAAATGACTGGTTCGCTTGGCGTTCAGATCGCTTGTTTCGTAAAAGCGGATTTCGGTGGGATTTGCGGACTTGCAGTTATGATCGTTCATGGATAACCCCTGGTTATGGATACAGGGGTATCTATCTATACATTTATCTAGATGAAGAAAACTACTTTTCCCCTAGACCGGCCAATGTGTAGTCAATATGGGGGCAACGCAGGGTGAACGCGGGGGTTTAGTAATTGCGCAGTTAGCACTGGTCGATCAGGTGGCAGGCGTCAGCGACCGGTCCACGGCGGAGATGATAAAGCGGTTGCGCTGAGAGAGATTTGAGCAGGCAGCTGCTTAGCGCCGAATGCAATACGTTTAAGCGATCAGTCATTGCCAAGTGTCTCAGGCGCTGTGTAATCGAAAACCCCACGCCCTGCGCTTGAAGGGCGGAGCCAGCGAAGGTCGCTTGGTAGGCTCGGGCGAAAAACGCCCGCCCGCAGCACGTGAGCGCTGACTTTTGCGTTACACGTTGGTGCTGCGTTACATCGGATGTACGCTATGTCGCTCAACTGTGTAACGGGCGTGAAGGCCAATGAATCCGGGTACTCGGCGAGTGGCGTTACACGAGTAACACCCGTTACACCGGTTTTGGAGGGAGGTGGGTATGTGCTCTCATACTGCCTTTCCAAATTGGCCCTGCACTACATTTCCACTCACTAAGGCATCTAGGTGATCGGCGTACCACTGCATCATCACTCTACGTTGAGGCAGGTACACCGCTTTGTTATAGACCCCGGCAATACCCTCCTTTGCATGAGAGAGTTGGGCCTCAATGTGATTCTCATCGAAACCCTGCTCATTGAGTATGGTGCTCGCGATGTGACGAAAGCCGTGGCCTGTTTGCCGACCGGCATATCCCAGTCTGCGAAGCGCCATTAAAAAGACGGTGTTACTACGGGGGATTGTCCTGTCTTTCCTGCCTGGAAATAGGAGAGGGTACGCGCCTGTAAGTGTTCGTAACTCAGTGAGTGCTTCGACCGCCTGTCGAGAGAGGGGCACCACATGTTCGCGACGACGTTTCATTCGCTCGGCTGGGATCGTCCATAGCTTTTTGGAGAGATCGATTTCTGACCAGCGTGCTTCTCGGATCTCGCTCGGGCGCGATGCCAATAAGGAAAGCAAGCGAAGCCCTATACGAACGTCCTTTGAGTGAGGGTAGGAGTTGATCGCTCGAAGTAGCGCAGGCAGTTCTTCAATCGAAACGTGTGCATAGTTTTCAGCGCTACGTGATTGCAGGAATTTGCTGAGACCTTCAAGGGGGTTGTGGACGGCTCGTCCTGTTACGCGGGCCAGGTCATAGATCTCTTTGCAAAAGGCACGAACTCGGCCCATTTGTTCAATGATCCCCTTCTGCTCCATGCCACGTAGAAACTCCATCCACTCCAGAGGCAATATTTCTGTGTACACCCGCTTGCCGAAGACAGGGAACACATGAAGCTCCAGCGCTCCCAGTACTCGTCGAGACGTACCTGCTTCCCAGCTTGTGCGTCTGGCTTCAAACCACTCACGGCCTAACGCCTCAAAACTGTTGTTGGCAGCAACCTGGTCGGCAACCTTGCGAGCTTGCTTGCTCACCAATGGATTTTTGCCGGTCGATGCGTCTTCCCGCAGTTGAGCTGCTTTCTGTCTTGCCAATGAGCCACTGATATCGGGGTAGCCGCCGAGGCCCAGCCACGACCATTTCCCGTCTGGCTTTTTGTAGCGCAGCTCCCACGATTTTTGCCCGTTAGGTTTCACCCGGAAGTACAGGCCATTCCCATCCTGCTCACGATACGTAGCGTTCTCCGGCTCCAGGCCGGCAAGTGTGGTGTCTGCTAAGGGGCGGCGTTTGATTTCAGTGCGCTTCACTTCATGTATGCCTCCAGTTATAGGAATCTCAAAGCATACACGTGGGCATACACGGCGGGAAGTTATAGGGGTAGACAGGGATGGATAGCCAGAAACAAGAAAGCCCGCACGGGGCGGGCTTCTTTGGGCGTTTCGTATACTGTCTGAGACAGCCCGAGACTGCTATATGGTGCACCCGGCGGGATTCGAACCCACGACCCCTGCCTTCGGAGGGCAGTACTCTATCCAGCTGAGCTACGGATGCTTGTGCGGGCGACATCATACCCATGTCGACCATGGGCGTCCATTCTGGCGTTTTGGCCACCAACGCTAGGCTGTTTCCGGTAAAAGATAGCTAATAGCCATCTTCTTTCACAACTGATTGTGCCGTACGTCCCTTTGTTTGCTTTGCTCTTGTGGCTTTAGAACCGCTTCAACGCCGCAATTCCCCAGGTGAACGCATGCATTCCAAAGGAACCGTGATGCTCGATCTCCCGTTGAGACAAACCCTGCTCGCTCGCTCCGATTTGTTTCGGGGTATGCCGGAGCACCTTTTGCGTTACGTCGCCACCCATATGGTGGAGCGCACGCTGGATGATCGTGAACTCCTCTATTTCAAGGACGACACTCTCGAATTTATCGCGTTGGTGGTGGAGGGCCGGATTTACTCGGTGGTGCACGGCCCGGACGGTCGGGAGCAGATCATCGGCAGTTCGGGCGTTGGGCAGGTCGTGGGGGAGACGGCATTGATCAAGGACCATGGCCGCGAATCTTCGACCTTTGCCAGTGGCCCGACGCGCTTGCTGCAACTGGGAAGTCGACACTTTGCGCTGTTGTTTGAAGAACCGGTATTTCTGCGGCGCCTGTTGATGCTGATGATGGTGCGTTTGCTGCATGCCATCGAGTTGCTGGAGTTGGTGTGTCTGTATCGCTTGGAGTCGCGACTGGCGCGGTTTTTGTTGGCGAATATGGGCGATATTGACCTGGCCCTAACCCTGCCCAGCGTGTCGTTACCCGCCAGCCAGGGGGTGTTGGCGTCGATGCTCAACACCAGTCGGCCCAAGCTCAATGTTCAATTGCAATTATGGCGCCGCAACGGCGTGATCAGCGGCAATCTGGAGCGGATGGTGATCAACGATCTGGAGCATTTGCGCCGCAAGGCATTTGCCTTGAATTAGTCGCTGCGATGTTCCCCAGGTAACAGCGTCCCCTTGTCGAGTCCTCGCAGACTGACCCTTCATCAAGGATGCACAGGAGTGCTTGCGATGGGGATGACTGTTCAGTTCAAGGATCAATGGGGCGCTGATGACCGCTTGTTCGAAGCGAGTTGGCGCGCAGTTTACACCGAGCTCAAGTGCCGCGCGTTGCGGCGTGCCAAGGGCAATCTGGACCCGGCGCAGGAGTGGTTATCGGCCACGGCCATCAAGGCGCTGCTGTTTTTTCGGCGTTCTCCGGAGCGCATTCGCGACCCCGAAGGTTTTTTGTTTCTGGTGCTTGAGCATGTGTTTCTCGACAGTCTGCGGCGCAGTAAGCGCCAGGGGCGGCTGTTCGATGACTCCATCGATCTTGAGCACGATCACCTGGCCGCACTCGCCGCCCCCTGCGCGTCGGTGCTGGAGCGGGTGGAGTGGTATGAGCGCCTTGAACAGATCGAGGCGCAGGTAGCGCAGTTGCCGATTGTGCAGCAGCGTTTGTTCGAGATGCGCTTTATCGACGACCTGCCGTATCCGCAAATTGCCGCCGAACTGCAGGTCAAGCTGCCGCTAGTGCGCAAACGTGTACAACTGCTGCGCAGCGCCTTGCGCTGAATGTGATTCACAGACGCCGGCGTGGGGCGTTCTAGTTGTATGAGCGCGTCACGCCGCCACCATCCACGCCCATGCCGGGGTGAATGCCATCAAGGAGAGATGTATGACAGAGGTCAATAGCCAGATCACCGACGCGGTAACCCAAACCAACGTCAAGGTGGTGGCGGAGGCGCCGGCCCAGGCCATCGCGTCGCTGTACCAGGTGGCCAGCAGCGCGGCGGGCCTGTCGTTGCAGAACGCGGTCAACAGCCAGCAGGCAATGAACCAGATTTCCAACGCCGTGATCTCCAAGGCTGTGGCGCTGATCATGCAGATTGGCGAAAAAGGCTGAGGCCTGAGGGAATTTGATCATGTGGCCATTCAACAGCAATAAAAAACCCGACGATGCGCCGACACCTGCAACCTCCACGTCCACACCCTCCGCGCCTGCCCGGCCTTCCGTCATGGAGATGATGAACAAGCATCTGATGACCCAGGCGAGCACGCCCTCGTCCGACAGCACGGCGGCCCTCAACAGTCAGATTGTGCAGGCCGTGCAATTTACGAATGCGCAGAACTTTGCCTATGCCCCGGCGCAGATTGCAGTGCCGGCCGACATGATGATCAGCCAGGCGGCGGGGCTGGTGGCGCAGGCGGCGGCAGGGTATTTCGATGGGGTCAGCAAGATCGCGCTGGCGGCCCAGGCCGTGCTGCTGCAGCAAATGACCGAGAACATCGTCAAGGACAACCTGCCGGCTGCCGCCGAGGACGCGCTGGGCGCGTTGGCCACCGACTTGCTGGTGGGCGCCGCTGCCGCCGTGGCCGCCGCCGCCGGGGCGATGGAAGCCGAGGCGGCCAGCGTGGCCATCGACAAGATCGACCAGAGCATCGCCAAGTACGCCGACACCTTGGCTAACCGGGCCGCGCCAGCGGCCTGAACCGAGCACAGCGTTCCAGAGTTCTTCTGGAGCGGTGCAACAGCAACTTGAAAGCAACTTTTCTTAAGTGAGGAGCGACATCATGCAGCCTGGAGATATTGTTTTTTCAGTGGCACAAGTGGACGACAAGCTGTCCACCAGCATTCCCCGTGCATTCATTCAGGCGGGGCAATGGCTTAAAGCCAAGATTTTCGGAACCGGCGATCCCAATGTGCCGGTGGTGCACGCGGCCATTGCCATCGACGCCACCCATGTTGTGGAAAGTGTTGGCGGTGGCATTCAAGTCACCGACCTGACCACTGAGGCTGTACCTCGCGGGGCCATGGTGTTCACGTGCAAGAACGCCAAGCTCGCCGGGGCTGCCGCCTATGCCGCCGACCAGTTTTATGGCGATGTGGCCAGCAAGGACATCTCGGGTCGATACAGCAAGTGGAATGCAATGCTGTCGATTTTCAAGCTGTCGAGCTATGAGCCCGGTCTTATGGCGCGTATCAATGAATCGGTGTCAATCGGCAATGCCGCGTTCTGCTCGCAATTTGTGGCCAACGCCTATGAGGTAGGCAGCCTTTACACGAGTGCCAACCTGGTGCCGGTCCCGGCGCCGATCTTCGATACACGTGCCACCGTCATGACACCGTGGGAGCTCGCCTCAAGTTGCGACAACGACGATAACTTCTATTTCGCCGGTTTTTGGCAGGACAATAATGAGGTGCGGCTTTAGCGGCGCCAGCGCGCCCTTGCGCCCGAAACCTGAAGCCGCTCAGCCATTGCCCCCGCCAGTCTTGTCCGGCGCTGACCGTCAACGGCTGGAGGCATTGCTGCGCAACCCGCAGATATTCGCCGGAACGCCGCAAGCCATCGTCGACGAAACCCTCAAGCGCGCAACTCAGGTGCTTGAACAGTCGAAAGCCAACGAGCAGGCGCTCATGACGGCTGCCAAGCAGCGTGAGGCCGCATTGCGCCAAGTGCTGGATGGCGTGGCGCCGGATCATGATGCGCAACGCAAGGAGGTGCAGGGCCTGATCGCGGCACTGATCAAGCAGATTGAAGCGGCCCTGGCCCAGGCCGGCAAATCCTGAACGCTTGGGCTTCACAGCCGCCGTTTCGCAACGTTCATTCATGAACACGGAATGCACCGTGTACTCAATAAGGAAATTAATCATGGCATCTGTCAGCGAACAAATTACCGACGCGGTCACCCAGACCAACGTCAAAGTAGTCGCCGAATCGCCCGCGATGGCGATGAGTACCATCTACCAATCGATGGCGCAGGCCACGGCGATTCTGTTTCAGAACGCTGTGTCGGCGCAGCAGCAGCAAAACACCTTGGCCCAGGCGGCCACCAACCAGGGCGTGATGCAGATCTACAGCGTCGATACCACCGCGGGCGCGGCGGCCACCGAAAAAGTCGCCCAGGGCGGCGTGTCGGATAACCTCACCAGCCTGTTGACCGTGCTCAAGTCCTTCCAGTCTTAAGCACTGAGCGATAACGGATGTTGTTCTTTTTCAAACCAGGAGTTTCAACCATGAGCACAGTCAGCCCGCAAATCACCGACGCCGTCACCCAGACCAACGTCAAGGTCGTAGCCGAATCGCCCGCGATGGCCATGAGCACGATCTACCAATCCATGGGCCAGGCCACTGCGATCCTGTTCCAGAACTCGGTCTCGGCCCAGCAACAGCAAAACACCCTGGCACAGGCGGCCACCAACCAGGGCGTGATGCAGATCTACAGCGTTGACACCACGGCAGGCGCCGCCGCCACCGAAAAAGTCGCCCAGGGCGGCGTGGCCGACAACCTGACCAGTCTGTTGACCATCCTCAAATCGTTCCAATCGTAAATCGCAACATCCCGACACCCCCGGTGCCCACCAGGCGCCGGGGGTGTCGTCGTTTATGCGCTTGATCCGAAACACCCGCGAAATGCGCCGTTTTCGTTCTTTTTTTCGAACAGACTATTGCCCTGTACCCCCATTGATCCTAGGATTCGTTTGAGATTTCAAACGCTCTGTCTCCCGTGCGCGCTGTATTGATCTTGCGCACCGAGGCTGATTTCCCTGACGGCAGCCCACAAGGCGCCTTTCAACAACTCTAATTCGCTCCGCGTGCGCGCGGTGCTGTTAAGGAAAGCCGACATGCAGCTCAAAGATTCCCAGTTGTTCCGCCAACAAGCCTTTATCGATGGCGCTTGGGTCGATGCGGACAATGGTCAGACCATCAAGGTCAATAACCCGGCCACGGGCGAGATTCTCGGCACCGTGCCGAAGATGGGCGCCGCGGAAACCCGCCGTGCCATCGAAGCCGCCGACAAGGCGCTGCCGGCCTGGCGCGCACTGACTGCCAAGGAGCGCGCCAACAAGCTGCGCCGTTGGTTCGAACTGCTGATCGAAAACCAGGACGATCTTGGTCGCCTGATGACCCTCGAACAAGGCAAGCCGCTGGCTGAAGCCAAGGGCGAAATTGTCTACGCCGCGTCCTTTATCGAGTGGTTCGCCGAAGAGGCCAAGCGCATCTACGGTGATGTGATTCCCGGCCACCAGCCCGACAAGCGCCTGATCGTGATCAAGCAGCCGATCGGCGTGACTGCTGCGATCACCCCGTGGAACTTCCCCGCTGCGATGATCACCCGTAAAGCCGGCCCGGCCCTGGCCGCCGGTTGCACCATGGTGATCAAGCCAGCCTCGCAAACCCCGTTCTCGGCCCTGGCCCTGGTTGAGCTGGCGCACCGTGCCGGTATCCCCAAAGGCGTGCTGAGCGTGGTCACCGGCAGTGCCGGCGACATCGGCGGCGAGCTGACCAGCAACCCGATCGTGCGTAAGTTGTCCTTCACCGGCTCGACCGAAATCGGTCGCCAGTTGATGGCCGAATGCGCCAAGGACATCAAGAAAGTTTCCCTGGAACTGGGCGGCAACGCGCCGTTCATCGTGTTCGACGACGCCGACCTGGATAAGGCCGTCGAGGGCGCGATCATTTCCAAGTACCGCAACAACGGCCAGACCTGCGTCTGCGCCAACCGTCTGTACATCCAGGATTCGGTGTACGACGCGTTCGCCGAGAAGCTGAAAGTCGCGGTGGCCAAGCTCAAGATCGGCAACGGTCTGGAAGACGGCACCACCACCGGCCCGTTGATCGACGAGAAAGCCGTGGCCAAGGTTCAGGAGCACATCGCCGATGCGCTGAGCAAAGGCGCTACGCTGCTGGCCGGTGGCAAGGTGATGGAAGGCAACTTCTTCGAACCGACTATCCTCACCAACGTGCCGAAGAACGCTGCAGTCGCCAAGGAAGAAACCTTTGGCCCACTGGCGCCGCTGTTCCGTTTCAAAGACGAAGCCGAAGTGATCGCGATGTCCAACGACACCGAGTTCGGCCTGGCCTCGTACTTCTATGCGCGTGACCTGGGCCGTGTCTTCCGTGTGGCCGAAGCCCTGGAATACGGCATGGTCGGCGTCAACACCGGGTTGATCTCCAACGAAGTGGCGCCGTTCGGCGGCATCAAGGCTTCGGGCCTGGGCCGTGAAGGTTCCAAGTACGGGATCGAGGATTACCTGGAAATCAAATACCTCTGCCTGGGCATCTAAGCCCCGGTTTGGCATGGCTGTAAACGCAACGGGCACGAGAGCGCTGACCCGTTGTGTGTTTCACCCTGTTATTCGTAGTGGCCGGGAACGCTGTGGCAGTCGATCATCGCATGCTGTCGCAGTTGCCTCCCCGCCACGTATTCCTTGAACCACGCCACCCGATGAGTGGCGAATGAGGACTTTATGAGCAAGACCAACGCTTCCCTGATGAAACGCCGCGAAGCCGCTGTACCGCGCGGTGTTGGCCAGATTCACCCGATCTTCGCCGAATCCGCGAAGAACGCCACCGTGACCGACGTTGAAGGTCGTGAGTTCATCGACTTCGCCGGCGGTATCGCCGTGCTGAACACCGGCCACGTGCACCCGAAAATCATCGCGGCCGTGACCGAGCAACTGAACAAGCTGACTCACACCTGCTTCCAGGTACTGGCCTACGAGCCTTACGTGGAACTGTGCGAGAAAATCAACGCCAAGGTCCCGGGTGATTTCGCCAAGAAAACCCTGCTGGTCACCACCGGTTCCGAAGCCGTCGAAAACGCCGTGAAGATCGCCCGTGCCGCCACGGGTCGTGCCGGCGTTATCGCCTTCACCGGTGCCTATCACGGCCGCACCATGATGACCCTGGGCCTCACCGGCAAAGTCGTGCCTTACTCGGCCGGCATGGGCCTGATGCCAGGCGGTATCTTCCGCGCGCTGTACCCGAACGAACTGCACGGCGTGAGCGACGACGACGCCATCGCCAGCATCGAACGCATCTTCAAGAACGATGCCGAGCCGCGTGATATCGCTGCGATCATCATCGAGCCGGTACAGGGCGAAGGCGGTTTCTACGTCGCGCCCAAGTCCTTCATGAAGCGCCTGCGCGAACTGTGCGACAAGCACGGCATCCTGCTGATCGCCGACGAAGTGCAAACCGGTGCCGGCCGTACCGGGACCTTCTTCGCCATGGAACAGATGGGCGTCAGCGCCGACCTGACCACCTTCGCCAAGTCCATCGCCGGCGGCTTCCCACTGGCCGGTGTGTGCGGCAAGGCTGAATACATGGACGCCATTGCCCCAGGTGGCCTGGGCGGCACCTACGCCGGTAGCCCGATCGCCTGCGCCGCTGCGCTGGCGGTGATGGAAGTTTTCGAGGAAGAGCACCTGCTGGACCGCTGCAAGGCGGTTGGCGAGCGTCTGGTCACCGGCCTCAAGGCCATCCAGGCCAAGTACCCGGTGATCGGCGAAGTGCGTGCCCTGGGCGCGATGATCGCGCTCGAGCTGTTCGAAGATGGCGACAGCCACAAGCCAAACGCGGCGGCGGTTGCCTCCGTGGTGGCCAAGGCGCGTGACAAGGGTCTGATCCTGCTGTCGTGCGGTACCTACGGCAACGTGTTGCGCGTACTGGTGCCGCTGACCTCGCCGGACGAGCAGCTGGACAAAGGCTTGGCGATCATCGAAGAGTGCTTCTCCGAGCTGTAAGCGGACGTAGACCTGATCGACACAAAAAACCCGCCTCGCCAGGCTGTGTGAAAACCTAGCAATCTGCGCAGCGCTCGAAGAAAATGCTCCGTATCGAAAGATACGGAGCATTTTTC
>NZ_JAQQPT010000004.1:0-311147 GCF_036688725.1 Pseudomonas lactucae
GCAGCAGCGGTTTTAGCAGCTGGCTTGACGGCTGGTTTCGCAGCGGCGGTTTTGGCCGCTGGCTTGGCGGCTGGTTTGGCAACAGCGGTTTTGGCCGCTGGCTTGGCGGCTGGTTTCGCAGCAGCGGTTTTAGCAGCTGGCTTGACGGCTGGTTTCGCAGCGGCGGTTTTGGCCGCTGGCTTGGCGGCTGGTTTCGCAGCAGCGGTTTTGGCCGCTGGCTTGACGGCTGGTTTCGCAGCGGCGGTTTTGGCCGCTGGCTTGGCGGCTGGTTTCGCAGCAGCGGCTTTGACAGCTGGTTTGGCGGCAGCAGTTTTAGCAACTGGCTTCGCGGCCGGTTTGGCAGCTGGCTTTTTCGCAGCGCTCGCCGCAACAGCTTTTGCAGGCGTACGCGCGCCCAGCACTTTCGCTACAGCTTCTTTTACACGGCCAACGCCCTGGGCCAGTTTCAGGCTTTCCTGAGCATCTTTTTTGAGTTGGGAAATGTAGGCGCGAGTTTCAGCTTGGCGATCCTTGAGGGCGTCGAGCAAGTCCTCAAGTTCTTTGACAGCGTCTTTGGCTTTGGCTTGTGCCTTGGCCTTGCCGGCAGTGGCGGCGTCTTGCAGTTTAATGCGGGATTTGTGCAGCTTTTCTTGCGCTTTACCGCGCTGTTTTTCCAGCTTGGCGAGCAGTTTTTCTGCATCGGCCAACGCTTGGGAACAGGCGCTTTCCAGATGTTCGAGCAGGCTGCCCGACAGTTGTTGGAGTAAGTGCAACGGGGTATTAACAGGCTTCTGTTTGGCCGACATGGTTTACCTCCTGGCTGACGTGGGTGCGGCTCATACTAGCCCTCTGCTCTTACCGCCGCTAGGCCATGTTGACAGTATCGTTTGCGTTGCGTTGCACCCTGTGAAAATTCTTATTCATATAACAAAAATACGCGGCACTTTTTACCGCTTCACACTGGCATAATCCGTCGCACTTTCGGCGGGAGAATGCCCATGTTGCGTTACCTTTTTCTTGTGCTTGGCTTGGCGATATCAGTGGCCAATGCGAGCGAACAATCGCCGCCAAAAACCACCGCCCAAGACCAGCACGACCTCGCCTACAGCCTCGGCGCCAGCCTCGGTGAACGGCTGCGCCAGGAAGTCCCCGACCTGCAGATCCAGGCCCTGATCGACGGACTCAAGCAAGCCTATCAAGGCAAGCCACTGGCGCTGGACAACGCACGTATCGAGCAGATTCTTGCCGAGCACGAAGCGCAAAATGAAGCCGATGCGAAGGTGGCGCAAAGCGAAAAAGCACTGGCGGCTGAACAGCAATTTTTAACCCAGGAAAAATCGTCAAAGGGTGTGCGCGAATTGGCGGACGGCATCCTGCTCACCGAACTCACCCCAGGCACCGGTAACAAGCCGACAGCCAGCGATCAGGTCCAGGTGAAATACGTAGGTCGATTGCCCGATGGCACGGTGTTCGATCAAAGCACGCAGCCCCAGTGGTTTCGCCTGGACAGCGTGATCAGCGGCTGGAGCAGCGCGTTGCAGCAGATGCCGGTGGGAGCGAAATGGCGCCTGGTCATTCCATCGGCCCAGGCCTATGGCGCCGAGGGTGCGGGTGAGCTGATTCCGCCTTATACGCCATTGGTATTCGAGATCGAATTGCTCGGTACTCGCCCCTGACCCAATAAAAAAACGGTGCGACATGCGCACCGTTTTTTCCTCGCCACCAGGGTTCAAGCCTGAGCGGCAGACTCTTCCTTGTGAGCGTTGTGCAGCACTTCGATCAGGCAATCTTCCAGTTCGAAACGCTCGTGAAGCAGTGCGCCCAACTCTTTGAATTTTTCGGCAACACACTTGCCGGCATCACACAGATCGGTGAACGCCAGCAGTTTCTCGGTGATGGCATCGATGCGCGGGTAAAGGGTCTCGGCCAAGTCCAGACCACGTTGATCATCGAAAGCTTCCGCCTCCTTGGTCAGTTGTTCGTAGACGCCAAAATGGCCAGCCGACACGTAGTCCACCAAGACAGCGCAAAAATCCTGCAGCGTTTCGCGATCTTCAGCCAATGTCTCGGGCTTGGCGCCAAGCGCATCAAAGGCCCGAACCAGTTCATGACGTGCCTTCAACCAGCTGTCGATCAGCTTGTGCACCCCACCCCAACGTTCCTGAGCATTCTGACAACTTTCCAGCATGATGATCTCTCTTCCCTATTGGGGCGCTGCCGCCTGATGCCCGCGCAACACTTCAAGGATAAAGCAGCAGCGGGACAAGGCCGCATCTGACAACCGGTTCAAATAACGCATGCGGGCCAGATTATGCCCGCGTGACTATGGCTTCAAGGTACGCAGGAGAGAAAGTTCATACAAGTGTTTAATCCCGTCCTACAAACCACAAGCCGGTTTCACTGCCTTGCCGGGCGCAAATGCCGGCTAATCAACAGCCGTGAGAACTGCATAATCCCCAGGATCAACATCCCCACGAAAAACAGCAGGCTCCACTCGGGAAGGCTGAGGTCAAACAGCGTCCAGTTGATTTCCACACAGTCAACAGTGCCCTTGACCGTTGCCTGCAATGCCTGCCACAGCGACAGGCTTTCAATCATATAGTGCACGCTGGGCCAACAATCGGCAGGTTGATCGAGTGCGGCATTTTGCAGCAGCACTTGGCGTACGGCGGTAATCGCGCCGAGCAACGCGCAAGCCATGCTCGCCCCACCGTAAAGGTAGATGCCGAAACGCCTGGGGTTATGAATGGCCGCGACCAGATTGATCAGGGTAAAGACCGCCAGGAACACACGTTGCATTTGGCACAGGAAACAGGGACGCAGCAGCGCGCCGTATTCAAGATAAAAAGACGCGCCCAATGTCAGCGCACCAGCCAGGAACGCCAGGAGAAACAAGGAGCGTAAAGGGGCCAAAGACATTGTTTATCCGTACCGCAAAAGATAGGTCGTTACGGTAGAGGAAAGGCCTGACTGCTTTCAATACGCGCCAGAGCAGACAATTCCGCGAGAGCCTAGGGATATGCCGTCAGAACCTGGATGATTTTGTGCATTTAGTGGTAGGACTTTGCCTGCTGGAGGCTTGCCCGCCTTAAATGGGGCATCAAAGGGATGGCTCTGCGACACGCCCGAGCCATCCCACCACCTCTTTCCTACATCAGACTCGCGCGGGGACCGGCAATGGCGACGCCAGCAAGCGGTTGTCCAGCAGCCCCAGACCCTCCTGGAACAGCTGGTTGCTGCGCTCGGTATCACCCAACTGTGCCAACAGGCGTGCCAGCTCGGCACAGGCTTCTGGATTGCGCTGAACCTGCAGGCTGCTTTCCAGATAATCCCGCGCCTTCCCCCACAGACTGTTTTGCAGGCACAGGCGGCCCAATGTCAGCAACAGGCTCGCATCGCCCGGATGGTCCTTGAGCCAGCCTTCGGCAAACTTCAACTGGCGCGTCGGATCACTGCCTCGCAGCAAGCCGTAAAGGCGAATCAGGTGGCTGTCATAGCTGCGCTTGAGCGCACCGCGCAACGCCTCCTCGGCCTTGGCGTCTGCGCCCAACTGGCGCAGTTGTTCGGCATAGGCCAGAACCAATTGCGGTTCCTGGCGCTGAGCGGAGGTGAGTTGCTGCCAGGCCCGCTCAAGGGATTGCAAACCGGCTTCGCCCTGCTCTTCGCGCTGGGCCGCCAGGCTCAGGTTTTCACCCCAGGCGCGACGCTCCAGCTCCGCCAGCTCACCGGCAGGCAGCACCTTGTCCTTGCGCAGTTCCGGCAGCAGGCGGATCACCGATGACCAGTCGCCTCGCTGCTGATGCAGGCGCTGCAATTGGCGCAATACCTGGGCGTTGTGGGGATGGCGCTCGTGCATGGCCTGCAGGGTGACCAGCGCACCGTCAGTGTCGCCACGGTCCAACTGCAATTGCGCATGGCTCAGGGCAACCGCAAGCTCGGCCTGTGGCTGACGTTCCAGGGCACGTTCCAGCAAACCGTCCGACTCTTCGTAACGCCCCTGCTCATTCGCCGCCCGCGCGGCGCCGAGGTAGTACAACAACGGCTGGCGCTCGGCTTCGGCGGCGCGGTGCAGGTGGCGCTCGGCACTGGCCCAGCGGCCTTCGGCGAGGTCCATCTGGCCCTGCTCGATGGCGATCTGCACACGACGACTGCGGTTACGTCGCGACCAGGGGTTGACCACACCGCCCGAGGTAGTGACCAGGCTCAGCAGCAGGCGTATCACGTAGATCGCGAGGCCGATGGCAAACACCGCCACCAGGGTGGCCCACAGGCTCGACTCATAGTGCAGCACATGCGGGTAGGTAATCAGCACATAGCCGGTGTGTTTCGAAATGCCCACAGCAAGTGCCAGAGCGATTGCGATCACCAGCACCAGGATCATATAGAAACGCTTCATCGGCTCTACTCCTGGGTCGCCGGCTTGCCAGCCGAAGCCTTGGCTTCGACGGCAGACAGATGACGACGTTCAAGGTACGCCTGTACCGCGGCCAGGCTGGCGGCCAGGTCTGGCGTGACCACCGAGACGGCTTTGGGCTCAAGCTCGGCGATACGCGCCAGCATCGCCTTGCTCTGTGGGTTGTCCTGGTTGAAATTGTCCTGCAACACGCTGCGCGCCTCGCCCAACGAGCGGCTATACACCGCCGACTCGCCATTGAGCGCCGCCCATTGCGCTTGTTCCAGGGCCAGGCTGAGGGCCAGGCGTACTTGGTTCAGGCCTTGCCCGGCCAGCAACGGACGGATGTTATCGTCGGGGTTGAAGTCGATGCGGAAGTAACGCGAGATCTGTTCCCACCACTCACGCCAGCGGCTATCGGTATCGGTGGTCGGGCGTCCCTCGGACACAGGCTCGGTCAGTTGATATTCAGGCGCAATGGCCGCCAGTTGCACCACCTGATCGCGCAGGGCGGCCAATTGCAGATACAGCCCGGTGCGATCCGGCTGTTCGGTGCTGCGCAGTGAAGCCAGGCTCTTGGCCAACTGTTCACGGGCGGCATAGGAACCCGGATCGCTCTGCTCGCGAAGAATCTCATCGGCGCCTTGCACCAGCGCCTGTGCACTGTTGATATCCTGCAAGGCAGACAGGCGCAAGCTCGCCAGGCGAATCAAGTGCTCGGCTTCAGCCAGGCGCCAGTCCTGGCGGCTGGCCCCCAGCACGGTTTCCAGGCGCTGGCTCAACCGCTGCTGATCGCCCTGCAACTGGGCCACCAAGCGTCGGCGTTCTTCCAACTCGTCTGCGCCAGGCAACTGCGCCAGGCGCGCGGCGAGCTGTTGCTGGCTCTGCTTGAGGGTTTGGGACTGGTCATCCAGGGTCTGCACCTGGCCCAGCTGTTGCTGGCTGCTGGCTTGCAGGGCACGGACCTGCCAGATCCCCCAACCGCCGGCGGCGACACCGGCAGCCCCTAACAGCAGGGCGACAACTGCCAGGCCATTGCCACGGCGCGGCGCGGTGACCGGTGACTCAACCGGCGCATCAAGTGCGGGTTGGGTTTCATCTTTGGGCAAGGCTGTTTCGCTCACGTATCCGTCCTTTGCGTATCAGAGAGTGGGAACGGGATAGCTCCCTATCGCCACTAACAAAGCCGCGGCACTCGCGCCGCGACAATCCACAACTTTTTCTGCACCGGCAGCCCGCGCCATCTCGGCGACACGCGGGCTGGGCACGAATAACGGCAGCTTCGCCACCTGTGGCCAATCAACTCCGGCCAGGGCCTGCAGGTGCACAAAACCCTGCCCACTGCTGACCACCACGCCGTTCAAGCGTTCCAACTGGATGCGCCGGATCAGTACCCCAGCGTCGTAGGCCGGAAGAAAACGGCGGTACAACTCCAGGTAGTCGACACTAGCACCTCTCTCGCGCAAACGCTCAGCCAGCAGCTCGCGCCCGCCCTCGCCCCGCAGGATCAACACCCGGGCATCGTGACGGGCAACAGCCTCGCGCAACGCAGGTAATTGAAGCAACGCCTCGCTGTCATCGCCGGTTTCGGGGAAGTGAACGTTCAGGCCATGATCGACCAGCACCTGCGCCGTCGCCGCGCCCACGCTGAACCAGGGCAGTCGTGGCCAGTGCCGATCCAACTGCTGCAAGGCAAGGCGCGCAGCAGGTTTGCTGACCACGATGACCGCGCAATAACGCCCCAGATCATGAAACACCGCTTGTTGCTCGGGCGTTACCGGCAAGGGCTCAATGTCCAGCAAGGGCAAGCTGCTACTGAAAATTCCGGCTTCGGACAACGACGCCGCCAGGGCCCTGGACTCCTGCGCCGGCCGGGTCAGCAGCACTCGCCAGTCGGTCACTGCGGACCTGCCTCGCCGTAGACTTTTTGCAAAATGGCGCCCGCTCCTTTCTCCAGTAGCTCCTCCGCCACCTGGATGCCCAAGGCCGTCGCGTCAGCCTGCGGGCCGCGCGCTTGGGCGGTCAACAGGGTGCCACCGTCGGGGTCGCCCACCAAGCCACGCAACCAGATGTTGTCGCCTTCGAGCACGGCGTAACAGGCGATCGGCACTTGGCAGCCGCCATTGAGGTGTTTGTTCAACGCGCGCTCGGCGGTGACGCGCACCTCGGTATCGTGATGATCAAGCGGCTTGAGCAACGCGTGGATTTCACTGTCGGCGGTGCGGCATTCGATACCTACCGCGCCTTGGCCGCCAGCGGGCAAACTGTCTTCGACGCTGATGGCCGAGGTGATGCGGTCTTCGAACCCCAGTCGGATCAAACCGGCGGCAGCGAGAATGATCGCGTCATATTCGCCGGCATCCAGCTTGGCCAGGCGGGTGTTGACGTTACCGCGCAAAAAGCGGATCTGCAGGTCCGGGCGACGCGCCAACAACTGGGCCTGGCGACGCAGGCTCGACGTGCCGACGATGCTGCCCGGCGGCAATTCATCCAGAGACGTGTAGGTGTTGGAAACAAAGGCGTCGCGTGGGTCTTCGCGCTCGCAGATACAAAACAGCCCCAGACCCTGCGGGAAGTCCATGGGCACGTCTTTCATCGAATGCACGGCGATGTCGGCTTCGTTTTCCAGCAGTGCGGTTTCCAGTTCCTTGACGAAAAGGCCCTTGCCGCCGATCTTCGACAGCGGCGAATCAAGCAGCTTGTCGCCGCGACTGACCATGGGCACCAGGGACACCTTGAGGCCCGGATGGGCGAGTTCAAGGCGCGCTTTGACATATTCGGCCTGCCACAAGGCAAGTGCGCTTTTACGGGTGGCGATGCGGATTTCGCGAGAGGACATGGATCAATCCGTACTGAATAGATACGGCAGATAATAACAGCTCAGGCAAATACGCCTTGATTTGAATCAGCAAGTGCGGGGCCTCCCTGGCCACCTTGCACCGGGAAAAGGGCTGCAGGCTGTGTCACAGGCCTGAGGTTAAAGCTGCTGCATCATCTTGCGCACGCCGGCAACGTGTCGTCGACTCACAATCAGCGCATCGCCGTTAAGCCCTTTGAGAAACAGTTGAAAGTGCCCCAGAGGCGTACGCTGCAGACGCTCGATGCGCTCGCGGGCCACCAGGGCATTGCGGTGAATACGCACGAAGCGGTCGCCAAACTCATCCTCAAGGGCCTTGAGCGGCTCATCAAGCAGTACTTCACCGGCCTCGTGGCGCAAGGTCACGTATTTGTGATCCGCGATAAAGTAGACCACCTGGTTCAGCGGAATCAGCTCAATGCCTTTGCGGGTACGTGCGCTGATATGGCTACGTGGCCCGTTCCCGCTTTGGGCGGCCGGCTGGGTCAAGGCGGCAAGCTGGGCGCGGTTGGGGCGCTCGGCTTTTTTAAAGGCCTTGAGCAAGGCGTCGGCAGTCACCGGCTTGACCACAAAACTGACGCCGCTGGCTTCAAGCGTTTGCGCGTCGAATTCGTCCTCGGCGGCGCACAACACCACTGCGGGTGGCGATTCGCGCTCACTCAAGCGGGCGGCAACCTGCAGCCCATCGAAGCCCGGCATGCGGATATCGAGCAGCACCACATCCGGCTTAAGGCTGTCGATCAGCGTCAATGCCTCCTCGCCGTTGGTAGCGCTCGGTTCAAGGACTGTATAACCCTCGAGTTCACTGACCAAACGGCTCAGTCGCTCGCGGGCTTGGGGTTCGTCATCAACGATCAGGACATTCATATTGCGCTGGATTCCTGCGTGAGTCTCGCACAAGGATAGCGTAGACAGGTGCGGTGACTTGCGTCACAGCGATCCACGCTAAGACTAGCGCGAGCGGCAAAAAGTGCCCTGACAGCGGCACCCAAATTTACCCGGACCTGTTCACTAGCGCCCAAGACCTGCTGCCGTCGGGCATCGTCGTAAGGTTTGCTGATGCACAATCCGAATACCCCCCTTATCAATGGATAGTCAGGTTCTGACCGCACGACCTGACTTTGGTGCATTCACACACTATCAGTCCAACTGTAGACGCTCACTGCGACGATATTGCTCAATCGTCAAATATCGTTTCAATTAGTCCCTGCCTCCAGTCTCGTCCCGGACGCGTTCGACGGCAAGGCACTTAGCCATCCTTTGCACAAATAAAAATGCCGCCAACCCGCAGCACCGCGTCCACGGGCAACCCTGTTATTATCGCCGACACACTTCCATGCCTCTTTATTAAGCAGACCACGAGCGAACCCATGAGCACCGACAAGACCAACCAGTCCTGGGGCGGCCGCTTCAGTGAACCCGTCGACGCCTTCGTCGCCCGCTTCACCGCCTCCGTCACCTTCGACCAGCGCCTGTACCGCCATGACATCATGGGCTCTATCGCCCACGCCACGATGCTGGCCAAAGTCGGCGTGCTGACCGATGCCGAGCGCGACGCCATCATCGACGGCCTGACCACCATCCGCGGTGAGATCGAAGCCGGTACGTTCGACTGGCGCGTCGACCTGGAAGACGTGCACATGAATATCGAGGCCCGCCTCACCGACCGCATCGGTGTGACCGGCAAGAAGCTGCACACCGGTCGCAGTCGTAACGATCAGGTGGCCACCGATATCCGCCTGTGGCTGCGCGATGAAATCGACCTGATCCTGGCCGAAATCACCCGCCTGCAGCAAGGCCTGCTGGAGCAGGCCGAGCGTGAAGCAGACACCATCATGCCCGGCTTCACGCACCTGCAGACCGCACAACCTGTGACGTTCGGCCACCACCTGCTGGCCTGGTTCGAAATGCTCAGCCGCGATTACGAGCGCCTGGTGGACTGCCGCAAGCGCGCCAACCGCATGCCCCTGGGCAGCGCTGCACTGGCCGGCACGACCTACCCGATCGATCGTGAGTACACCGCACAACTGCTGGGTTTCGATGCCGTCGGTGGCAACTCCCTGGATGGCGTGTCGGACCGTGACTTCGCCATCGAATTCTGCGCCGCCGCCAGCATCGCGATGATGCACCTGTCGCGCTTCTCCGAAGAGCTGGTGTTGTGGACCAGCGCGCAATTCCAGTTCATCGACCTGCCGGACCGCTTCTGCACCGGCAGCTCGATCATGCCGCAAAAGAAAAACCCCGACGTGCCGGAACTGGTACGTGGCAAGAGCGGCCGTGTCTTCGGCGCACTGATGGGCCTGCTGACCCTGATGAAAGGCCAGCCTCTGGCCTACAACAAGGACAACCAGGAAGACAAGGAACCGCTGTTCGACGCCGCCGATACCCTGCGCGACTCGCTGCGTGCCTTTGCCGACATGATCCCGGCGATCAAGCCCAAGCACGCCATCATGCGTGAAGCGGCGTTGCGCGGTTTCTCCACGGCGACTGACCTGGCGGACTACCTGGTGCGTCGTGGCCTACCGTTCCGTGACTGCCACGAAATCGTCGGCCATGCCGTGAAATACGGCGTGGATACCGGCAAGGACCTGGCGGAAATGAGCCTGGAAGAGCTGCGCCAGTTCAGCGACCAGATCGAGCAGGATGTGTTTGCCGTGCTGACCCTGGAAGGCTCCGTGAATGCCCGTAACCATGTGGGCGGCACGGCACCGGGCCAGGTGAAGGCCGCGGTCGTGCGCGGCCAGGCGCTGCTCGCCAGCCGCTGAAAAATGTGGGAGGGCGGTGCGACGATTCGACTTGCCCCCCTCCCACACTTGATTACTTTTTGGCCGCAACCATCGCCATGAACCCCGGCATCGCCGCCTGCCTGTCGGCCTCCACCTTCTGAGCGTTGGGCATTTCATTCAGGCGTCCAAGCAACGCCTTCGCCTTCGGCAACTCAGCCAACAGGTCCAGCCCGAACAGCTTCTCGCCCACACCGCAGGCCAGGTTCAAGCTGTACATGAAATACAGATCCGCAATCGTAAAGCTATCGCCCGCCACAAACGGTGCGAACTTGCCGTGCCGACCTAACGCACCAACACCCAGCAGCAATTCCGTCCGGGATTTTTCCTTGATCGCCTCCGGCACCTGCATGCCAAAAAATGCCTCGCCGAAACACGCACGGGCGGGCAACTCGATGTACAGCTCGATTTCCCTGCACAGCGCCAGCACCTGGGCGCGCTGGAACGGGTCGGCCGGCAGCAGCGCAGGCCCTTGCTGGGTCTGCTCGATGTATTCGAGGATCACGCTGGTTTCGTTGATAAACCCCTGCTTCACGCCCAGCACCGGCACCTTGCCGCGCGGGCTTACTGCCAGGGCTTCAGGGGTTTGTCCGGCAAAAAAAGGCACTTCTTCGAACGGCAGTCCTTTCTCCAGCAGCGCCAGTTTCACCATGTTGTAGTAGTTACTGACTGAAAATCCGTAAAGCTTGAGCATCGCAAAGCCTCCAGGCCGTGTGCGGGGTTGGCTGCAAGCGTTATAGACCCCCGGGACCGCCCTTGCCAGCAGCATCACCTGGCTGAATGGCGGTAGACTGGTTCCCTTTCCTTAAGGAGCCTGCCATGAGCGAGCCGACCGATATCGATAACGACGAAGAAGAATTCACCGAAACCACGCTGATCGAAGCGATCGAAAACCAGATTGAAAGCGACAACCCGCCCGCCGCCAAGGCCACGTTCAACAAACTGACCCTGGTGGGCTACGAGCGTGAAGATATCTTGCAACTGATGGCCCATGTGCTCGCGGTAGAGATCGATGCGCTGCTGGAAGAGGACCGCGCCTTCAATACCGAATGGTATGAAACAGCACTGCGTGCCCTGCCGGAGTTGCCGCCCGAAAAGCAATAAATCCAACACGCTGCAACACACTGGACAGTTCGGCAAAGTGCGTTCACCTTATGGCCTGCTAGCCTCTAATAAATTTTAGAAAGTCTGGAGTCCTTATGTCGTATACCCCTGAGTTGGTTGCCGAACTGGAAATCCTCGCACTCTTCAATCTGGACAGCTCCCAGGAAGGTCTGAAAGTCCACCAGACCGCCGCTGCCACTGCCATCGCCGCTGCCAAGCGTCTTTTTGACAAAGAACTGATTACCCAACCCGATGGTGGATACCTGACCAGTCTTGGTCGGGATGCAGCTCAACACACCCAAAGCCTGCTGACGATTCTGAACACAACGAAAAAAGAAGCCGCCTGATACCGAATACCGCCCATGGAGTCCGCCCGGTGCGGATTCCGAGGGCGTTGCTGTGTTCGTGAGAAAATTCTGACGTCAAACGCTGTTTCTCTCTAAAACTCCTACGCCACTGACTGTAAACTCCTACACGGCCGCCCACGTCGGGCCCTGCGAGCCGCCGAGTTCGACATGACCCGCACCCATGAAATCCGCCCCGACCTGGACGAAGGCATCGACCGCAAGGTGCTGGCCCAATTGCGTGCGCGTTTCATGGCCCTCAATGAAGGCCGCATGGCGAGGGCCATCGAGGGGCTGACGCCGCGTCAACAAAGTGTGCTGACGCTGCTGCCGCTGTTCTTCCACGTCAATCACCCGCTGTTGCCGGGTTATGTGTCAGGCAGCACGCCGGCCGGCCTGTCCAACTTCGAACCCGACACCCAGGCCCTCACCGAAGCCCAGCGCCTGACCCGTTCGTTCTCTTACAAGCCGCGCCCGAGCAACCAGCCCAGGCCGATCCATGGCCTGTTCCTGATGGGCAGCCTCGGTACGCTGGCCCAGGCCGACCAGAGCGATATGGACGTGTGGGTGTGTCACGCTCCCGACCTGGGCGAAAACGAACTGGCGGAACTGCGCAAAAAATGCCAATTGCTCGAAGCCTGGGCCCTGAGCATGGGCGCCGAGGCACACTTCTTTCTGATCGAGCCGACGCGCTTTGTACTGGGCGAGCGCGACACCCAACTGAGCTCCGACGACTGCGGCACCACCCAGCATTACCTGTTGCTGGATGAGTTCTACCGCACCGCCATCTGGCTGGCCGGACGCACGCCGATCTGGTGGTTGGTGCCCGTGTACGAAGAACGCCGGTACGCCGAATTCATCCATACGCTGCTTTCCAAGCGGTTTATCCGCGCCGATGAAACCCTCGATCTCGGCCACTTGGCGCATATCCCGGCAGGCGAATTCATTGGCGCCGGGCTGTGGCAATTGTTCAAGGGCATCGAATCGCCCTACAAGTCGGTGCTCAAACTGCTGTTGACCGAGGTCTACGCCAGCGAACACCCGAACGTGCACTGCCTGAGTCTGCGCTTCAAACGGGCGGTGTTCGCCAACCAGATGGACCTGGATGAGCTGGACCCGTACATCGTGGTGTACCGCCGCATCGAGGAATACCTCAAGGCGCGCAACGAGCCGGAACGCCTGGAACTGGTGCGCAGGGCGCTGTACCTGAAGGTCAACCGCAAACTCAGCGCCGGCCAGCGCACCAGCAGCTGGCAGCGTTTGCTATTGGAACGACTGGCCCAGGAATGGGGCTGGGACCCGCGTCAACTGGCCCTGCTGGACAGCCGCAGTCAATGGAAAGTGCGCCAGGTCGCCTCCGAACGCCGCGCCCTGGTCACCGAGCTGAACTACAGCTATCGCTTCCTGACCCAGTTCGCCCGCGCCGAACAGAGTGTGAGCCTGATCAACAAGCGCGACCTCAACGTACTGGGCCGACGCCTGTACGCAGCATTTGAACGCAAGGCCGGCAAAGTCGAGTTCCTCAACCCGGGCATCGCTCCGGACCTGGCCGAAGACACCCTGACCCTGGTGCAGTCGCCCAACCGCAAGGAGCCCGGCCAGCACCACTGGGGCCTGTACAACGGCAACCTCACCGCCTTGGAGTGGGAGCACTTCGCGCCGATCAAGCGCAGCCGCGACCTGCTGGAAATGCTGACCTGGTGCCATCGCAACGGCGTGATCGACAGCAGCACACGCCTGGCGCTGCATCCCGGCACCAGCGACATGACCGAATTCGAGCTGTTTAACCTGCTGGGAAGCCTGCAACAGACCATCGCCCTGCCCCTGGCCAGCGTCGATGAAGTCAGCCTGCTGCGCTCGGCGGTGCCCGAGGAAGTGCTGTTGCTGATCAACGTCGGCGTCGACCCGCTCAAGCACCACCGTGACCTGAACATCCTGATGACCACCGAGCGCACCGACTCCCTGAGTTACGCCGGCGTGCGCGAAAACCTGGTACTGACCCTGGACCAGGTCACACTCAATAGCTGGAACGAAGTGATGGTCAGCCGTTACGACGGCCCGCACGCCTTGCTCGACTGCCTGCGCGATTACCTCAATCAATTGCCGCCTGACCACCTGCCGCGGTTGCGGGTGCGCTGCTTCTGTCACAACCGTGCGCAGTTTATTGCCCAACGCGTGGAAGAAATCTTCGACACCGCGCAGCACCTGCTGCTGGGTCAGTCCAACCACCGCTATCTGCTGCAAGTGCAGCAGCATTATCACGTGATGGAATTGATACCGGGCCAGGCCACCCATGTGTCACTGGCGACCCAGGACGCATTGATCGCCTACCTCAGCGAAGAGTTGGCCAGCTACAGCCCGCTGCACTTGGACACCATGGCCCTGGAAGACCACGACCTGGCACTGTTGCTGCCCATGGGCATGCCTGATTGTGTGCAGGTGTTCTACCGGGTCAACGAAGGTTTCGCCGAGCTGTATGTGCTCGATGAGTTCAACGCGCTCTGGCAGCAGCGCCTGCCGTTTCATGATGAGCAGAGCCTGTTGGCGCCGTTGCAGCGCTTCCTGCAATCGATCATTTATCGCCGTGACGCACTGTCGCCGCTGGACCCGCAAGAGCCCCTGGGTGCGGTACAGATCCAGTATTACCAACTGTTGCCGTCCGGCAGCAATCGCGCACGCAGCATCGAAACTCGACCGGCACCGCAAAATCCCACGAACAGACCGTTTTACGACGTGCAGGCGATTATCAGCAAGGCGGCGCCCGGCCAGGTGGGCATTACGCTGTACTGCAATCAACGGGAATTTTCCGAACTGGAATTTGGCGACCAGCTCTTTGCCGTGGTCGCCCGGGAGATCATCGGGCAGCGCCGGGAAACCGAGCGCTACCGCGGCTACATCACCGACCTCGACCTGTCGGGCCTGCTCGGTGATGTGCAAAGCCCAAGCAATCTGTACCTGCGTTACAAGGCCGAACTGGAGCTGTCGCTCAATGAGGCGTTGAGCCAGATTTAGAGCACGAAGGCGCCGCCGTCTTTAGGCTGGCCTTCAACGCTGAGCAGCTCAAGCTTGAGGGTCTTGCCACCGGGTGCCGGCCAGTCGATGTGCTGGCCCACTTGCAGGCCGAGCAACGCGCTGCCCACTGGCGCCAGGATCGAGATCTTGCCTTCGTCGGCGTTGGCGTCTTTCGGGTAGACCAGGGTGAGGTGGTAATCCTTGCCACTGCCTTGCTCACGGCAATGCACACTGGAATTCATGGTCACGACCGTTGCAGGCACTTCATCGTGGCCAACCACGGCTTCTGCGCGATCGAGTTCAGCTTGCAGCGCAGTAACGCCCGGCTGCGTCTCGCCCATACGGTCGATCAGTTGCTCAAGACGCTGCACATCAAGACGGGTGAGGATGATGGAAGGTGCGGTCATGATTCAGGCAGACTCCTTTTTTCTGCACAAAAAAGCAAAACCCCGCCAGGAAAAGGCGGGGTTCTCACGGGCCTCGATGAGTTGAGGCGTACCCGGACACTACCACAGCGTCACAAATAAACAAGACGGCCTCAGGCGTGTGCCCTGCGCTGCTCGGCCTGGGCGCAGATCACTCGGCGCCGGGCATCGTCGGCGGAGCGCCATTCACGGATGTCTTCGACATGCCGGAAGCAGCCGAGGCAGACTTTTTGCTCATCCAGCCGACACAAACTGATACAAGGTGACGGCACCGCCGGGCTGACGTTGCTGAACAGCGGCTTGGGCGGGCGTACGGGTGCAGGCTGGGTCACGTTCAGATCTCGTCGAAGTCCAGCTCAACGCCGGCTTGTTGCAGGACCAGGCGTGTGAGCATCTCACCCAACAGCTCTTCGCTTTTATCGCACTGCCATTTACCGCTTTCTTCGTCGTAGTCGAAGTGAATACCGCCGGAACGCGCTGCCAGCCACAGCTGACGCAGTGGTTCCTGACGACTGAAGATCAGTTGGGTACCATTTTCGAACTTGACGGTCAGCACACCGGCGGAGCTTTCCAGATCGATATCCAAGTCGCTCTCGTCGAAAATATCTTCCAGCGACTGCTGTGTCGCATCCACCAGGTCGTGAAAACGCGCTTCGGTCAAACTCATTGTGGCAACCTCAAAAGTGTCTGGTTTTGCTCAAGCGCCGCACGATACGGGCGAGACTCGCCGATTGCAAAGGATACCGATTCCATCGCGATTGGCGGTACGAAATACCCCCAACCACCGTAGTCCGATTCCCGACCATCTCGGCAAACCCCCGCCGGACGGGTATTTCAGCGCATAGGCAAGCTGGCGGGTGGTCGGTATACTCGGGCGCAATTAATGCATATTCAAGGATTTCGCCATGAAGCGCCTGATCTCTTCCCTTGCTGCGCTCGTCGCGGTCGCTTGCCTCGTTAGTGCCTGTGGTCAAAAAGGTCCGCTGTATCTACCCGACGACAGCAAAGACCCGAATGACCAGGCGCAATCGTCGCAAAAGCCAACCAAAGCGCATAAGCACGACACCTTCGAATAAGGGAACTCCATGGACGCTTTTAACTACCGGGACGGCGAGCTGTTCGCGGAAGGCGTGGCGCTGTCCGCGATTGCCCAGCGCTTTGGCACCCCGACCTACGTGTACTCCCGTGCGCACATCGAAGCGCAGTATCGCTCGTTCACCGACGCGCTGAATGGCATACCGCACCTGGTGTGCTACGCGGTCAAGGCCAACTCCAACCTGGGCGTCCTCAATGTCCTGGCGCGCCTCGGCGCCGGTTTCGACATCGTGTCCCGTGGCGAGCTGGAACGTGTGCTGGCCGCCGGCGGCCAGGCTGACAAGATCGTATTCTCCGGCGTCGGCAAGACCCGCGACGACATGCGTCGCGCCCTCGAAGTCGGCGTGCACTGCTTCAACATCGAGTCCACCGACGAACTGGAACGGCTGCAAGTGGTGGCCGCCGAGATGGGCGTTCGCGCGCCGATCTCCCTGCGCGTCAACCCGGACGTCGATGCGGGCACCCACCCGTACATTTCCACCGGTCTCAAAGAGAACAAGTTCGGCATCGCCATTGCCGACGCCGAGGACGTGTACATCCGCGCCGCGCAGCTGCCAAACCTGGAAGTCCTGGGTGTCGACTGCCATATCGGCTCGCAACTGACCACCCTGCCGCCCTTCATTGATGCTCTCGACCGCCTGCTGGCGTTGACCGACCGCCTCGGCGACTGTGGCATTTACCTGCAACACATCGACCTCGGTGGTGGCGTGGGCGTGCAGTATCGCGACGAAGAACCGCCGCTGATTGCCGACTATATCCAGGCCGTGCGCGAGCGCATCGAAGGCCGTGACCTGACGCTAATGTTCGAGCCGGGCCGCTATATCGTCGCCAACGCCGGTGTGCTGCTGACTCAGGTCGAGTACCTCAAGCACACCGAGTACAAGGATTTCGCCATCGTCGACGCGGCGATGAACGACCTGATCCGCCCGGCGCTGTACCAGGCCTGGATGAATGTCACCGCCGTGACGCCTCGCGCAAGCGTTGCCCGCGCCTACGACATCGTCGGCCCGATCTGCGAAACCGGCGACTTCCTGGCCAAGGACCGTCAGTTGGCCCTGGAAGAAGGCGACCTGCTGGCCGTGCATTCGGCCGGCGCCTACGGGTTTGTCATGAGCTCCAACTACAACACCCGCGGACGTGCCGCCGAGGTGCTGGTGGACGGTGATCAAGCATTTGAAGTGCGTCGCCGCGAGACGGTAGCCGAGTTGTATGCTGGCGAAAGCCTGCTGCCGGAGTAAGCCATGCTGCTGCGTTTTACCAAGATGCACGGGCTGGGCAATGATTTCATGGTTCTCGACCTGGTCAGCCAGCACGCGCACATCACGCCCAAACACGCCAAACAGTGGGGCGACCGCCACACTGGCGTTGGTTTTGACCAATTGCTGCTGGTCGAAGCGCCGACCAACCCGGAGGTGGATTTCCGTTACCGGATCTTCAACTCCGACGGTTCCGAAGTGGAGCAGTGCGGCAACGGTGCGCGCTGCTTTGCGCGCTTTGTGCTGGACAAGCGCCTGACCGCCAAGCGGCAGATTCGCGTCGAAACCAAGAGCGGCGTGATCGAACTGGACATCCGCAACGACGGCCAGATCAGCGTCAACATGGGCGCGCCGCGCCTGGTGCCGGCGGATATTCCGTTCCAGGCCAGCGAACAGGCCGCCAGTTACGCGCTGGACGTGGAAGGTCAGTCGGTCGACATCGCCGCCGTGTCCATGGGCAACCCCCACGCGGTACTGCGGGTCAACGACATCAACAACGCGCCCGTGCATGAATTGGGGCCGAAGATAGAACACCACCCGCGCTTTCCGGCGCGGGTCAATGTGGGTTTCATGCAGGTAATCGACCGTTCCCGCGCGCAATTGCGTGTATGGGAACGCGGCGCCGGCGAAACCCAGGCCTGCGGCACCGGTGCTTGCGCCGCTGCCGTGGCCGCGATCAGCCAGGGGTGGATGGATTCGCCACTGCTGATCGACCTGCCCGGCGGACGGTTGTCCATCGAATGGGCAGGCCCTGGCCACCCGGTGCTGATGACCGGGCCGGCCTCGCGTGTATACGAAGGACAGGTCCGTCTATGAGTGAGCCAAGCCAATGACCGATAAGCCTCAAGTACCCGCCCAAGCATCCCCAAGTGAAAGTCTGGAGGCCGCTGCAGTCGCGGCGTACCTTGAGGCCAATCCGGACTTCTTTGTGGAGCACGAAGAACTGCTGCCGGCGCTGCGTATCCCCCATCAGCGCGGCGACACCGTGTCGCTGGTGGAGCGGCAGATGAAGATCCTGCGCGAGCGCAATATTGAAATGCGCCACAAGCTCTCGCACCTGATGGACGTTGCCCGTGACAACGACCGTCTGTTTGAAAAAACCCGTCGCCTGATTCTGACCCTGATGGACGCCACCAGCCTGGAAGAAACGGTCATCGCCGTGGAAGACAGTCTGCGCCAGGACTTCCAGGTGCCGTTTGTCAGCCTGATCCTGTTCAGCGACAACCCGATGCCGGTGGGTCGCTGGGTCAGCGGCGGCGACGCGCAGACCGCCATTGGCGGCCTGTTGTCCGAGGGCAAGACCATCAGCGGCACCTTGCGTGAGCATGAACTGGACTTCCTGTTTGGCGCCGAACAGCGCAAACAGATCGGCTCCACCGCCGTGGTCGCTCTCAGCCATCAGGGCCTGCACGGCGTACTGGCCATTGCCAGCCGTGACCCGCAACACTACAAGAGCTCGGTGGGCACCCTGTTCCTGACCTATATCGCCGAAGTGCTGGGCCGCGTGTTGCCGCGCTTCACCACCGCCCTACGCGCGGTGCGCTAGCCATGGAACGGCAACTGGACGCTTACTGCGCTCACCTGCGCAACGAGCGCCAGGTGTCGCCCCATACGCTGGAGGCTTACCGGCGGGACTTGAACAAAGTGCTGGCCTATTGCGAAAAACAGCAGGTCAGCAGCTGGAAATCCCTGGATATCCAGGCCCTGCGCAGCCTGATCGCACGCCTGCACCAGCAGGGTCAATCCTCGCGCAGCCTGTCGCGGCTGCTGTCGGCGGTGCGCGGGCTCTATCACTATCTCAATCGCGAAGGTCTGTGCGACCACGACCCGGCCAATGGCCTGTCGCCGCCCAAGGGCGAGCGACGCCTGCCCAAGACCCTGGACACCGACCGCGCCCTGCAATTGCTCGATGGCGCAGTGGAAGACGACTTCCTCGCCCATCGCGACCAGGCGATCCTGGAACTGTTCTATTCCTCGGGTCTGCGCCTGTCGGAACTGACCGGCCTGAACCTGGATCAACTGGACCTGGCGGACGGCCTGGTGCAAGTGCTCGGCAAAGGCAGCAAGACCCGCGTGCTGCCCGTCGGCAGAAAGGCCCGCGAAGCACTGCAATTATGGTTGCCGCTGCGCGCACTGGCCAACCCGCAGGACGATGCGGTATTTATCAGCCAGCAAGGCCGGCGCCTGGGACCTCGGGCGATTCAGGTACGGGTCAAGGCCGCCGGCGAGCGCGAACTGGGGCAGAACCTGCACCCGCATATGCTGCGCCACTCCTTCGCCAGCCATCTGCTGGAATCCTCCCAGGACCTGCGCGCCGTGCAGGAGCTGCTCGGCCACTCCGATATCAAGACCACGCAGATCTACACCCATCTGGACTTCCAACACCTGGCAACGGTTTACGACAGTGCCCATCCACGGGCCAAACGCATCAAGGACAGCGACTCATGAGTATCAAGCTGATCACCTTCGACCTGGACGACACACTCTGGGACAACGTGCCGGTCATCATCAGCGCTGAAGCGTCGATGCGCGAATGGCTGGCGACCCATGCCGCCAAAGTGGGCGACTTGCCCCTGGAGCATTTCGCCAGCCTGCGCCAGCAGGTGTTGCAACGTCACCCCGAGCTGAAACACCGCATCAGCCTGCTGCGTCACCGAGTACTGATACACGCCTTTGAAGAGGCGGGTTATCCGCAGCGTGAAGCCACCGAGATGGCGGATGTGTGTTTTGAGGCGTTCATTCATGCACGTCACCAGCTCCCCGTATTCCCCGAAGCCGAGCCGATGTTGCGAGCGCTGCGCCAGCACTTCCTGCTGGGGGTGATCACCAACGGCAATGCGGACGTGCAGCGTGTCGGCCTGGCGGACTACTTTCACTTTGCCTTGCGTGCAGAAGACATCGGCATCGCCAAGCCGGATGCACGCTTGTTTCAAGAAGCGTTGCAGCGGGGTGGCGTGGACGCAAGCGCTGCGGTGCACGTGGGCGACCACCCTGGGGATGACATTGCCGGCGCACAGCAGGCCGGGCTTCGCGCGGTGTGGTTCAACCCGACCGGTAAGGCCTGGGATGCGGATAAGCGCCCGGATGCGCAGATTCGTAGCCTGACGGAGTTACCCCCGTTACTTCGTGGTTGGAACTGACATGGCAATCTCGCGGCGAAAATAGCTTATTGCGCCCATGAAAAAGCCCGCAGCGACGGCGGGCTTTTTCTTATAAGCAGGTGACTGACCTCAGATAGGTCGGCTACCGTATTTGTTATCCGGTTTCTTGGGCGGGTCCGCCACCACATTGGGCTCGACCTCGACCACTTTGCCGCCTTTGGCAAGAAACTCTTCCATCGCGCGGGCAAGGGCATCGCGCTCTTTGTTCTTGGCTTCAACGCTCGGCAATTCGTCTACCGAAACAGCGGCCTTGGCCTTGCCTTTGGCCTTGGGCGCGGCGTCATCGCCGACACTCTCATCAACGTCTTCCGCAACGTCTTCCGCCGCCACTTCAAGACCTTCTTCGGTGTCGTCGTCGTCACCTACTTCGAGGTCGTCGTTTTCCAGATCATCGTCGCTCATGTTCTACCTCATGACTTGCGAAAAGCAGATTAGTTATAGCCCAGCTTTATCCTCTGTCGAGTTCGCCGGAAAAAAATCAATGTCCACCGGATATCCAGCGGCCTATGCCTCATCACCGTGCAAGGTGGCGAGGACTTTACGCGCACCGCCATGATCACGGTGTTCGCCCAGATAAACACCTTGCCAGGTCCCCATCGCCAAGCGGCCGGCCTGCACCGGCAAACTCAGCTGGCACCCCAGGAGACTGGCCTTGAAATGCGCCGGCAGATCATCCGGACCTTCGTCGTTGTGTTCGAACCCTGCCCGGCCTTGCGGCACCAGCGAGTTGAAAAACCGCTCGAAGTCACGGCGAACCGCCGGGTCGGCATTCTCGTTGACGCTCAACGAGGCCGAAGTGTGCTGCAACCACAGGTGCAACAGGCCCACACGACACGCCTTCAATTCAGGCAAGCCGGCAAGTAACTCATCGGTTACCAGGTGAAAGCCCCGAGGCTTGGCCCGCAGGGTGATCAGGGTCTGTTGCCACATACAGTTCTCCGCCCATCGGCGCGCATTCTAGCGCGCTCTGGGAAAAAACAAAGTGTCGAATACGCCTACATGCCTGTAAGACATTCGCACGCTTGAAAGTGCCGCGTGCGCCTCATCACAAACTTTGCGCAAAAACCGACACAGCTTGTTATGACTGACAAACGCCAGGCAAAAAAATGCCCGGCAAGCCGGGCATCTTTTTTGCGCTTATTTACAAGTTGTAGCCACGCTCGTTGTGTTGTGCCAGGTCGAGGCCGACCGCCTCTTCCTCTTCGGTGACACGCAGGCCCATGACCGCGTCCAGCACCTTGAGGATGATGAAGGTCACGATCGCCGTGTAGATCACAGTGAAGCCGACGCCTTTGCACTGGATCCAGACTTGAGCTGCCACGTCCGTCACGGTGCCGAAGCCACCCAGGGCCGGAGCCGCGAACACGCCGGTGAGGATGGCGCCCAGGATACCGCCGATACCGTGAACACCGAAGGCGTCCAAGGAATCGTCATAGCCCAGTTTGCGTTTGAGGGTCGTTGCGCAGAAGAAGCACACCACACCCGCCGCCAGGCCAATGATCAGCGCGCCCATCGGGCCCACAGTACCGGCTGCCGGCGTAATCGCCACAAGGCCCGCCACTACACCCGAGGCGATGCCCAGTGCGCTTGGCTTACCGTGGGTGACCCACTCGGCGAACATCCAACCCAGCGCAGCGGCTGCGGTGGCGATCTGGGTTACCAGCATCGCCATACCGGCCGTACCGTTGGCCGCAGCAGCGGAACCGGCGTTGAAGCCGAACCAGCCGACCCACAGCATCGCCGCGCCTACCAGGGTGTAACCCAGGTTGTGAGGCGCCATGGGTGTGGTCGGAAAGCCTTTACGCTTGCCGAGCACCAGGCATGCCACCAGGCCAGCCACACCGGCGTTGATGTGCACGACGGTGCCGCCAGCGAAGTCCAACACGCCCCAGTCACCCAGCAACGAACCCGGACCGCCCCAGACCATGTGGGCAATCGGTGCGTAGACCAGGGTGAACCAGACCCCCATGAAGATCAGCATTGCAGAGAACTTCATGCGTTCGGCGAAGGCACCGACGATCAGCGCCGGGGTAATGATCGCAAACGTCATCTGAAAGGTGACGAAGACCGCCTCGGGGAACAGCGCCGCAGGGCCAGTGATACTGGCCGGGGTCACGCCCGACAGGAACAATTTGGACAGGCCGCCCACGAACGAGTTGAAGTTGACGACGCCTGCTTCCATCCCGGTGGTGTCGAACGCCATGCTGTAGCCGTAGACGAACCACAGGATGGTGATCAACCCGGTGATGGCGAAGCATTGCATCATCACCGAAAGAATGTTTTTGGAACGCACCATGCCGCCGTAGAACAGCGCCAGGCCGGGAATGGTCATGAACAGCACCAGCGCAGTGGACGTGAGCATCCACGCAGTGTCGCCAGAGTTGAGGACTGGAGCAGCCACTTCGTCTGCCGCCATGGCCAGGCTTGGCATTACGATGGACAACAGGGCTCCGAGCCCTGCGAATTTACGCAGAGTCATATTGTTTTCTCCTGGGGCGTTGGGGTTTGGCGGCTTAGATTGCGTCGGTATCGGTTTCGCCGGTACGGATGCGAATCGCCTGTTCCAGATTGACCACGAAGATCTTGCCGTCACCGATCTTGCCGGTGTTGGCGGCCTTGGTTATCGCCTCGATAACCCGGTCAAGATCCTTGTCGTCAATCGCGACATCAATCTTCACCTTCGGCAGGAAATCGACGACGTATTCCGCGCCGCGATACAGCTCGGTGTGACCCTTCTGCCGACCGAAGCCCTTGACCTCAGTAACGGTAATGCCCTGCACGCCGATCTCGGACAACGACTCGCGTACATCGTCCAACTTGAACGGCTTGATGATGGCAGTGACTAGCTTCATGAAAACTCTCTCCCGAATTGGTGGACTTGCCCCAGGAAAACAAACCCGTCTCAAGTCTAAGCGCAGTGCCTGGCTTTGTAACGCATCGTCGCAAGAGCAATCGCCGTTGCGACGCCAGCGAACCACTGGTGACGAAACCTGTACCCCTGATCCGTCGGCGCACTGCATTCGTCACAGCGACTGCATCAGTGCATGGGTCATGATCGTCTAAGCAGAAACCTTGCCAGCTCCGTAAAACTCACTGAAATCAGTCCATTGCCTGCTTAACCCCACCTGCGGGGCTGTTTGGCGGCTGCAATGCGCACGAAAACAGTGCGCCAGCGCCCGGCCTTATGCGCGAAAAGCGTGCGTCGCAGGCCGTAAAAAGACTATAGACGCTGCGTGATACACTGCCGACCAACAGTTTTCCGGAATATTTCCCATGCTCGCGCCCAAAGACCTCCTCGACGCCCTGAGCGGCCACGCCTCTCGCCTGTTCAGTGGCGACACCTCGCTGCCCCGCAACGAAATCGAAAGCCAATTCAAGGCATTGCTGCAAAGTGGTTTCAGCAAGCTCGACCTGGTTAGCCGGGAAGAATTCGACAGCCAGATGGTGGTGCTGGCCCGCACCCGTGCGCGGCTGGAGAGCCTGGAAGCGAAAGTCGCGGAGTTGGAAGCGCGGTTGACGCCACCCGCTGAATAAACGCAATCAGTGTGGGAGGGGCGGTGGATACGTTCTGTAAAACCTCTTCGCCTCGCTCTCCCCCACCTCGTCTACCCTTGAAAAACCCGCAGGAAGCGGCCGCCCATTTCAAGGAACGAGCATGTCCCTCGCCATTGTTCACAGCCGCGCCCAGGTCGGCGTCGAAGCCCCCGCCGTCACCGTTGAAGTACACATGGCCAATGGGTTGCCGTCCCTGACATTGGTGGGCCTGCCCGAAACCGCCGTCAAGGAGAGCAAAGACCGCGTGCGCAGCGCCATCCTCAACTCCGCGCTGCAATATCCCGCGCGCCGCATCACCCTCAACCTCGCGCCCGCCGACCTGCCCAAGGACGGTGGGCGTTTTGATTTGGCGATAGCCCTGGGGATCCTGGCGGCCAGTGTGCAGGTCCCGGCGTTGATGCTCGACGAGGTGGAATGCCTAGGGGAATTGGCGTTGTCCGGTGAGGTACGCGCGGTGAAAGGCGTGTTGCCGGCCGCGTTGGCGGCGCGCAAGGCCGGACGCACCGTGATAGTGCCACGGGCAAATGCCGAGGAGGCCTGCCTGGCTTGCGGATTGAAGGTCATTGCAGTGGATCACCTGTTGCAGGTGGTGGCGCACCTGAATGGGCACGTGCCGATAGAGCCCTACAAATCCGATGGCTTGCTGTATCTGAACAAGCCCTACCCGGACCTGAGCGAAGTGCAGGGCCAGCTCGCCGCCAAGCGTGCATTGCTGATCGCAGCGGCGGGTGCGCACAACCTGCTGTTCAGCGGGCCGCCGGGTACCGGCAAGACCTTGCTCGCCAGCCGCCTGCCGGGTTTGCTACCGCCGCTGAGCGAACAGGAGGCCCTGGAGGTGGCGGCGATCCAGTCTGTGGTCAGCCTGGCGCCACTTTGCCATTGGCCGCACCGGCCGTTTCGTCAACCCCACCATTCAGCATCAGGCCCCGCATTGGTGGGCGGCGGCTCGAAACCGCAGCCAGGGGAAATTACCCTGGCTCACCACGGGGTGTTGTTCCTGGATGAGCTACCGGAGTTCGATCGCAAAGTGCTGGAGGTATTGCGCGAGCCATTGGAGTCAGGACACATCGTGATTTCCCGTGCTAGGGACCGAGTGAGTTTCCCGGCGCGTTTCCAACTGGTGGCAGCCATGAATCCCTGCCCTTGCGGTTATATGGGCGAGCCCAGTGGGCGCTGTCGCTGCACGCCGGAGCAGATCCAGCGGTATCGGAACAAGCTCTCCGGGCCGTTGCTGGACCGGATCGACCTGCACCTCACCGTTGCGCGAGAAACGACCGCGCTGAACCCAACCCAGAAAACCGGTGACACAACGGCAACGGCCTCCGCCCAGGTGGCCAGGGCTCGCGACCGCCAGCAACAGCGCCAGGGCTGCGCCAATGCGTTCCTTGATCTGCCGGGGCTGCGTGAGCACTGCCAACTGCTGAAAGTCGACGAAGGCTGGCTGGAGAGCGCCTGCGAGCGACTGACGTTGTCACTGCGCGCGGCGCACCGATTGCTGAAGGTGGCACGCACCCTGGCAGATCTGGATCAGGCGGACGCGATCACCCGTGACCACTTGAAAGAGGCCCTGCAATATCGGCCAGCCGCAGTCACTTGAGTCTGACGCAGATCCAGATGCGGAAGGGGCGGTGCGACGATTCAATTTGCTCCCGATAGCCTTGCACCTGAACTCAGCGGAACCGATCTACTTCATGGCGCAAGCCCGACGCCAGCGTCTCCAGCTCCTTGGCGGTAATCGCCAAATTCGACACCACTTCACGCTGCTCGCTGTTGGCCAGCGCGATGCTCTGCAAGTTGCTGCTGAGCAAGGTCGCGGTGCTGCTCTGCTCCTGCGTCGCCGTGGTAATCGCCGCGAACTGCTGACCGGCCGAGCGGCTTTGCTCGTCGATGCGGGCCAGGGCCGAGGCCACGTCGGCATTGCGCGACAGGCCTTCCTGCATCAGCGCGTTGCCGTGCTCCATGGTGCTGATGGCGTTACCGGTTTCCTTCTGGATGCTCTGGATCATGCCGGAGATTTCATCAGTGGCTTCGCGGGTACGCGATGCCAGGTTACGCACTTCGTCGGCCACCACGGCAAACCCACGGCCCTGCTCACCGGCGCGGGCGGCTTCGATGGCGGCGTTGAGCGCCAGCAGGTTG
Organism: Pseudomonas lactucae; assembly: GCF_036688725.1. NCBI lineage: Bacteria > Pseudomonadati > Pseudomonadota > Gammaproteobacteria > Pseudomonadales > Pseudomonadaceae > Pseudomonas > Pseudomonas lactucae. Next base: position 26,104 of record NZ_JAQQPT010000004.1, read on the forward strand.
GTTTGTTCGGCAATGGAGGTGATCACCCCGACGATACCGCCGATTTCCTGGGAGCGTTGACCCAAGGTGTTGATCACGGTGGCGGTACTGTTCAGGGCGGTGGCGATGTGTTCCAGGGACGACGACGCCTCTTGCATCGAGTTGCGCCCGATTCGGGTTTGTTGAGCGTTTTCCTGGGCCAGGCGCTCGGTGGCGCCCATGTTGTCGGCAATATTCAGCGAAGTGGCGCTGAACTCTTCCACTGCGCCAGCCATGCTGGTGATCTCGCCGGACTGCTGCTCCATGCCTTCATAGGCCCCACCGGACAAACCTGACAAAGCCTGGGCACGACTATTGACCTCTTCAGCAGCCTTGCGAATATGCGACACCATGGTCGACAGCGCCTCACCCATCTGGTTGAAGCTGCGCGCCAGCTGGCCAATTTCGTCATGGCTGGACACATTGAGACGTGCGCTCAGGTCGCCAGCGCCCAAGGCTTCAGCCTGGCGTACCAGGTCACTCAGCGGCTGCAACTTGCTGCGCAGCAGCCAGACCGTAGCGCCTACCGCCAGCAGCATCGCCAGCACGCTGCCGATCACCAGGCGAATGCCGACCGCCCAGGTAACCGCGCGGATTTCGGCTTTCGGCATGCTCGCAACCACGGCCCAGGGGCCACCGTCGAAGGGTACCGAAACGCTGTAGAAGTCTTCGTTCCTGTCGCTCCAGAAGCGGCCTTTACCTGGGGTCTTGGCCAGGTCCAGCATCACCGGCACCGCCTGATCCAGTGCCTGCACACCCGCCGGTGGCACCAGCCAGCGCTTTTGCTCGTCGAGCAGCGCCAGGGAACCGGTCTGGCCGATGCGGAAGCGCTTGAGGTTTTCGAACTGAGCGGCCTGGGCATCGGTGTAGTCAAAACCGATAAACAGCACGGCAATCACTTTACCGCCGGCATCGCGAACGGGGCTGTATTGGGTCATATACGAGCGGTCGAACAACACCGCGCGTCCGATATACGCCTGGCCGCCGAGCACACGCTGGTAAGCCGGCCCCTGGCGGTCCAGCACGGTGCCGATGGCGCGGCTACCGTCCTGCTTGGTCAGGGACGTGCTCACACGGATAAAGTCATCGCCGCTGCGCACAAAGACCGTCGCCACGCCGCCCGACATCTGCTTGAACTCGTCGACCTCCGTGAAGTTGTTGTTGAGCACTTCGCTACCCAACAACAGGCTCGGGGTCTGAACACCCGCCACCGTGATCGACTTATCGGTCTGCACGCTCAACCCGGCGCTGAAACGCTTTTCAAACAGCCCCGTCAGGCGTTGGGTGCTCTCGCGCAACGTGCTATGAAAGGTGTTGAGCTGATCGGCGAGCAGGCGTGCCTCGCTGGCCAGATGTTCCTCACGGGTATCGAGGTTGGCGGCGTCGAGGGAACGCAGGGCGAAAACCGTACTGCCGCCAATGGCGACAGCCAGAATCACGGCTAATGCGAGACCTAACTGGGAGGCGATCCGGGCGCGAGGTTGAGACATGACAGCTCCTGGCCGAGGCCAGGATCGTCCTGATCTCATAGCGCTGCTCGGCAAATTATCTGGTGGGGAAAACGTGGATGCACGATGGTTCCGATACACCTACTTCGGCAGCGATTTGCAATACTTGAGTGAATCGCAGGGGCATCACGCAAACGGTTGCGCGATCATGCAAAACCGGCTCAATCGAGACGCTCCACTGCCGGTAAAACCATGGCCTGCACCTCACTTTGCAGAAATTCCGCCAAGCGTCGCAGACGTTCCCCACCGGGACGGGTTTTCGGCCATACCAGATAGTAACTCTCTCCACTGGCCACGGCGGTTGGCCATGGCAGGCTCAGCCGGTCCTGGGCAACGTCTTCGGCGACCATCAGCAGATCGCCCATGGACACGCCATAACCGCGCGCCGCAGCGATCATGCCCAACTCCAGCGTATCGAAGACCTGGCCGCCCTTGAGCGACACCTGAGACGACAGCCCCATCCGCTCCAGCCAGTAGCGCCAGTCACGCCGGTCAGGCGTGGGATGCAACAACTCGGCCGTTGCCAGCCGTGCGACATCCCAAGGTCCGTCGCTCAATAGATTGGGGGCACCTACCGGGATCAACATTTCCGGGTACAGGTAACAGGCCTCCCAATCTGCCGGGAAATGACCATTACTCAACAACACCGCGCAATCGAAAGGTTCCTGATTGAAGTCCACTTCATCGATGCTCATCCACGCGCTCGTCAATTGCACTTCGTTGCCTGGTTGCAAATGCCGGAAGCGGCTGAGTCGGGCCAACAGCCAGCGCATGGTCAGGGTGGACGGCGCCTTCATGCGCAGGATGTCATCTTCAGCGTTCAGGGTATGGCAGGCCCGTTCCAGCGCGGCAAAGCCCTCGCGCACACCGGGCAACAGCAAGCGCGCCGCTTCTGTGAGCTGCAACGTACGACCGCTGCGCTGGAACAGGCGGCAAGCGAAAAACTCTTCGAGCGTACGGATATGCCGGCTCACCGCACTTTGCGTAATCGACAACTCTTCGGCGGCACGGGTGAAGGAGTTGTGCCGGGAGGCCGCTTCAAATGCACGCAAAGCATAAAGAGGAGGAAGACGACGAGACATAAGGAAAGCTCCAACAGCAGGATGTTGAAACCCTACCAGAATCAATCAGGCATGAGTTTTAATCATGTGAACGATCGCTTTTATCCCTTTGTGCAATGGGCTGGGAGCACCGAGAATCAACCTTCCCCCAACCCTCTGACTTTTTGAGTGTGATGATCATGCGGCATCCGGCACGTACCGAACTCTGGGCCATTCTGCGGTTGTCAGGGCCGCTGATCGCCTCGCAGTTGGCGCACATGCTGATGGTGCTGACCGACACGCTGATGATGGCGCGCCTGAGTCCCGAAGCCTTGGCCGGTGGTGGCCTGGGAGCGGCGAGCTATTCGTTCGTATCGATCTTCTGCATCGGCGTGATTGCCGCCGTCGGCACCCTGGTGGCGATCCGTCACGGCGCGGGCGATATCCAAGGCGCCACCCGCCTGACCCAGGCCGGGCTATGGCTGGCGTGGCTGATGGCCCTGGCGGCAGCGTTGTTGCTGTGGAACCTCAAGCCCGTGCTGCTGATGTTCGGCCAGACCGAAACCAACGTGCAGTCGGCAGGGTTGTTCCTGACGATCCTGCCGTTCGCCCTGCCCGGCTACCTGAGTTTCATGGCCTTGCGCGGCTTCACCAGCGCCATTGGCAAGGCCACCCCGGTGATGGTGATCAGCCTCGGCGGCACTGTGCTCAATTACCTGCTCAACCACGCGCTGATCGAAGGTATGTTCGGCCTGCCAAAACTGGGCTTGATGGGTATTGGCCTGGTCACGGCCATCGTCGCCAATGGCATGGCATTGACGTTGATGTGGTACATCCGCAGCAACCGCGCTTATGCCGCTTACCCGCTGGGCATCGGCCTGTTGCGCCTCAACACCCAGTATCTGCGCGAACTGTGGCGCCTGGGCCTGCCGATTGGCGGCACCTATGCGGTGGAAGTCGGGCTGTTTGCCTTTGCCGCGCTGTGCATGGGCACCATGGGCAGTACGCAACTGGCGGCGCATCAGGTGGCCCTGCAAATCGTCTCGGTGGCGTTCATGGTGCCGGCGGGCATGTCCTACGCGGTGACCATGCGCATCGGTCAGCACTATGGCGCCGGGCAATTGCTGCAGGCGCGCCTGGCCGGTCGCGTCGGCATTGGTTTTGGTGCCACGGTGATGTTGGGATTCGCCGCGGTGCTGTGGCTGTTTTCCGATCCCCTGATCGGACTGCTCATCGATCACCACAACCCGGCGTTCCATGACGTGATCGTCCTGGCCGTCAGCCTGCTCGCCGTTGCCGCCTGGTTCGAGCTGTTCGACGGCGTGCAAACCATCGCCATGGGCTGCATTCGCGGACTCAAGGACGCCAAGACCACCTTTCTGATCGGTGCGGGCTGCTACTGGTTGATTGGCGCGCCTTCGGCCTGGCTGATGGCGTTCACCCTGGGCTGGGGTCCAACCGGTGTGTGGTGGGGTTTGGCGCTGGGTCTGGCCTGTGCGGCAGTGAGCCTGACCTGGGCCTTCGAGGCGAAGATGAAGCGCATGATTCGGCTGGAGCCTGAGGCGCAAGGTTCGTTTCAGGTCGCACAGACGGAGTAAGGGTTTTACTCGGCCAAAAAAACTGTGGGCGGGCTCGCTCCCTTCCACAGTTTGACTGGGCTCTCAATTCAACCGAGTAAAACCTGCTGGTTCTTGCCAAACGTCAGGTATTCCACCAACTCAGGCAACGGCAACGGCTTGCTGATCAGGTAACCCTGGGCCTGGTCGCAGCCGAACAGCCTTAGCAATGCGAGCTGTTCAGGGGTTTCGACCCCCTCGGCCACCACTTCCAGGTTGAGGTTGTGGGCCAAATTGATCATGGCGTGTACCAGCTTGCGGTTCTCTTCGCGTTCTTCCATGCCACCGACGAAGCTCTTGTCGATCTTCAACAAGGCAATCGGCAGGCTGTTGAGGTGTACGAACGACGAGAAACCGGTACCGAAGTCATCCAGGGAAAACCGCACGCCCAGGCGACCGAGGGCGTCCATGGTCTGCTTGACCAGGTCACTGCGGCGCATCACGGCGGTTTCGGTCAACTCGAACTCCAGCCATTGCGCCTCCACACCACGCTCGGCAATCAGCCGGCTGAGGGTGGAGAGCAACTGGCTGTCCTGAAACTGGCGGAACGACAGGTTGACCGCCATATGCAACGGCGGCAGGCCGCGTTCACGCAGGTCTTGCATGTCACGCAGGGCTCGGGAGATCACCCAGTAGCCCAACGGCACGATCAGGCCACTCTGCTCGGCCAGCGGCACGAATTCGCTGGGGGGCAACAGGCCGCGCTCGCCATGGCGCCAGCGCACCAGGGCTTCCAGGCCGACGATATGCCCGTCGTCCAAATCCAGGCGCGGCTGGTAATGCAGCTCCAGTTCATCGCGGCGCAGTGCCCGGCGCAGTTCGCTTTCCAGGTCGGCCAGGCTGCGTGCATTACGGTTGATACGTTCGTTGAAGATATGAAAGGTGCAGCCCTGGGTGCTCTTGGCTTGCTGCATGGCGATATGCGCGTGCCACATCAGCGGGTCGGCACCGGCGCGGGCGCGGGCATGGGCCACGCCGAGGCTGCAGCCGATCAGCAGGCTTTCGCCATCCACCCAGTAAGGTTCGGCCATGACTTCGGTGATGCGCTCAGCCATCCATTCAGCGCGCTGGGGCGCACGGCGCGTGTCGATCAGCAAGGCGAATTCGTCGCTGCCCAGGCGGGCCAGTTGATCGCCGGCTTCGAGCTGGCTCTTGAGCCGCGACACCACTTGCAGGATCAACCGGTCGCCGGCCTGATGGCCGAGGGCGTCGTTGGCATGACGAAAGTTGTCGAGGTCCAGATGACCCAGGGCCAGCCCGCGACCTTCGTTTTCGGCCAGCCGCGCCGCCAGCAGAGTCTGGAAGCCCTGACGGTTGGCGATGCCGGTGAGCGGGTCCTGTTCGGCCAGGCGCTGCAGGGTGGTTTCCAGCACACCGCGCTCACGCACATGGCGCAGGCAGCGGCGCAGGGTTTCGGCGTCCAGCACATTACGGATCAGCCAATCGCTCACACCGAGCGGCGATACCAACGGTTCCTGCTCCAACAGCAATACGCACGGCAGGCTGCAACGGCCAGGGCCGGGTTGCAGGCTGGGCGTGGTCAACAGCACGGCGCTGTGGTCGTCGTCGAACAGACGACTCACCGAGTCCCAGTTTGGCGCGCTGATCAGCACAGCCCCATCGCCCATCGGCGCCAGGCACTCGCGCAACAACGCTGCCCACTCAGGCGCATCGGCCAATAGCAGCAAACGCAAGGGTTCGACAGGCGTAGACAAGCTAGCTCCCTAGACTCTGCAAAATTTCGTTGGCGGCGGGCATTATGACGTGCGGCCTGATAATCACCAATGATAGGTACCATCAAATACGCAGGCTGTAAGCAATTGTCCTAAAAACCAATACATCCTGCGGCAAAGTAGCAAAACCGGCAAATTTAGATCGAGTGGTACGTCACACCGTCGATCCAGAGCAGCAGAATCTTGCCAGCCTGTTAAAATGCCCGCCCTTTTGAACAACGACTCCTCAAATTCCGTATGTCCCGACTCAACCCCCGGCAGCAAGAAGCCGTGAACTACGTCGGCGGCCCTCTATTGGTGCTCGCCGGTGCAGGCTCCGGCAAGACCAGCGTGATCACCCGCAAGATTGCGCACCTGATCCAGAACTGCGGCATCCGTGCCCAGTACATTGTCGCCATGACCTTTACCAACAAGGCCGCGCGCGAGATGAAAGAGCGTGTCGGCACCCTGCTCAAGGGGGGTGAAGGTCGTGGCCTCACCGTGTGCACCTTCCACAACCTGGGCCTGAACATCATCCGCAAGGAGCATGCGCGGCTGGGCTACAAGCCGGGCTTCTCGATCTTCGACGAGACCGACGTCAAGGCCCTGATGACCGACATCATGCAGAAGGAATACGCAGGCGACGACGGCGTTGATGAGATCAAGAACATGATCGGCGCCTGGAAAAACGACCTGATCCTGCCCGCCCAGGCCCTGGAAAACGCACGCAACCCCAAGGAACAGACCGCCGCCATCGTCTACACCCACTATCAACGCACGCTCAAGGCGTTCAACGCGGTGGACTTCGACGACTTGATCCTGCAACCGGTCAAGTTGTTCCAGGAACACGCCGACATCCTTGAAAAGTGGCAGAACAAGGTGCGCTACCTGCTGGTGGACGAATACCAGGACACCAACGCCAGCCAATACCTGCTGGTGAAGCTGCTGATCGGTACACGCAATCAATTCACCGTGGTGGGCGACGACGACCAGTCGATCTACGCCTGGCGCGGCGCCCGCCCGGAAAACCTGATGCTGCTCAAGGTCGACTACCCGTCCTTGAAAGTGGTGATGCTGGAGCAGAACTACCGCTCCACCAGCCGCATCCTGCGCTGCGCCAACGTGCTGATCTCCAACAACCCCCACGAGTTTGAAAAACAGCTGTGGAGCGAGATGGGGCACGGCGATGAGATTCGCGTGATCCGCTGCCGCAACGAAGACGCCGAAGCCGAGCGCGTGGCCGTGGAAATCCTCAGCCTGCACCTGCGCACCGACCGGCCCTACAGTGATTTTGCGATCCTGTACCGAGGCAACTACCAGGCCAAGCTGATCGAGCTGAAACTGCAACACCACCAGGTGCCGTATCGCCTGTCGGGCGGCAACAGCTTTTTCGGACGCCAGGAAGTAAAAGACCTGATGGCCTACTTCCGATTGATCGTGAACCCGGATGACGACAACGCCTTCCTGCGGGTAATCAACGTCCCGCGTCGGGAAATCGGCTCGACGACCCTGGAAAAGCTAGGCAACTACGCCACCGAACGCAAGATCTCCATGTACGCCGCCACCGACGAAATCGGCCTGGGCGAACACCTGGACACACGCTTCACCGATCGCCTGTCACGCTTCAAGCGCTTTATGGACAAAGTGCGCGAGCAATGCGCCGGCGAAGACCCGATCAGCGCACTGCGCAGCATGGTCATGGACATCGACTACGAAAACTGGCTGCGCACCAACAGTTCCAGCGACAAGGCCGCGGATTACCGCATGAGCAACGTCTGGTTCCTGATCGAAGCGCTGAAGAACACCCTGGAAAAAGACGAAGACGGCGAGATGACCGTCGAGGACGCCATCGGCAAGCTGGTGCTGCGCGATATGCTCGAGCGCCAGCAGGAAGAAGAAGACGGCGCCGAAGGTGTACAGATGATGACCCTGCATGCCTCCAAGGGCCTGGAATTTCCCTACGTGTTCATCATGGGCATGGAAGAAGAAATCCTCCCGCACCGCTCCAGCATTGAAGCCGACACCATCGAAGAGGAACGGCGCCTGGCCTACGTGGGCATTACCCGCGCACGTCAGACCCTGGCTTTCACCTTTGCCGCCAAGCGCAAGCAATACGGCGAAATCATTGATTGTGCGCCCAGCCGGTTCCTCGATGAACTGCCGCCGGACGACCTGGCCTGGGAAGGCAACGACGACACCCCGACCGAGGTCAAGGCCGTTCGCGGCAACAGCGCCCTGGCTGACATACGCGCGATGTTAAAGCGCTAGAATCGACTACTTTTCAATCTACTTTCGGCGCACAACGCGCCATTAGAGGAAGCTTTCCGTGGAAGCACTGCACAAGAAAATTCGCGAAGAAGGCATCGTGCTTTCCGATCAGGTACTCAAGGTCGACGCCTTTTTGAACCACCAGATCGACCCGGCGCTGATGAAACTGATCGGCGACGAATTCGCCGCGCTGTTCAAGGACTCGGGCATCACCAAGATCGTCACCATCGAAGCCTCAGGCATCGCGCCAGCAATCATGACCGGCCTGAACCTGGGTGTACCGGTTATCTTCGCGCGCAAGCAACAGTCCCTGACGCTGACCGAAAACCTGCTGTCGGCGACGGTGTATTCCTTCACCAAGAAGACCGAGAGCACCGTGGCGATCTCGCCGCGTCATTTGACCAGCAGCGACCGCGTGTTGGTGATCGATGACTTTCTGGCCAACGGCAAGGCGTCCCAGGCGCTGATATCGATCATCAAGCAAGCCGGCGCGACCGTTGCGGGCTTGGGGATCGTGATCGAGAAATCGTTCCAGGGTGGCCGTGCGGAGCTGGATGCGCAGGGTTATCGAGTAGAGTCGCTGGCGCGGGTGAAGTCGTTGGCGGGTGGGGTTGTCACCTTTATCTGAGTCAACCCTGCTTGAAATGTGGGAGGGGGCAAGTCGAACCGTCGCACCGCCCCTCCCACATTGAGTTATTTGTTGGTTTTCAGTGCGCGGTTGCTTGTAAGCCCGCGAGCAACAGGCGCTGATAGAGATCCTCTTTCAGCCCCTCCGGCTTATCCAGCCGCATCCGCTCCAAATGCCTGGGAAACGCCTCCGGCTCCGGTGCATCCAGCGCCGCCTTGCCCAACTCCAGCATCTCCGTCAGCTTGAACTTGCTCTTGAGCCAGTTCAGCGCCCGCAACAAGTCCCGCTCTTCGTCAGTAAAATCACTCCCCAACGGGTATTCCGGAAACAACCGTTTATGCCGCGCCTGAATGCCTTTGAGGCGCTCCGGCGTGTTGTCGGCAAAGCGCGGATCCAGCTGGAAGTCCTTGGGTAATTTGCCGGCCTTTTGTGCCTGTTCGATCAAGTCGTCCTGGAAACGCGAGTCGGCGATATTGAGCAGTGCCTCGATGACCTGGGCATCTGTCTGCCCGCGCAAGTCGGCAATTCCGTATTCGGTGATGACGATATCCCGCAGGTGCCGGGGAATGGTGCAGTGCCCGTAGTCCCAGACAATATTGGAACTGACCTCCCCCGCCGACTCACGCCAGCTGCGCAGAATCAGGATGGCGCGCGCACCTTCCAGCGCATGGCCCTGGGCGACAAAGTTGTATTGCCCGCCCACGCCGCTGAGTACGCGGCCATCTTCCAACTGGTCGGCAACGCCCGCGCCGAGCAGCGTCACCATGATCGCGCTGTTGATAAACCGCGCATCCTGGCGCTGCAAACGCTTGAGTTCTTCCTGACCGTACAGCTCGTTGATATAGCTGATGCGGGTCATGTTGAATTCAAGGCGCTTGGTGTGGGTCATGTCCTGCAAGCGCTGGTAAAAACTGCGTGGTCCCAGAAAGAACCCGCCATGAATCGACACGCCATCGGTTTGCGCCGCATCGTCCAGCAAGCCGGCATTGGCCTGTTCCTGGGTCGCCACATCCGGGTACACCTTGCGCCGTACGATTCCCGCATCCGCCAGTACCAGCAAGCCGTTGACGAACATCTCGCTGCAACCGTAGAGGCCACGGGCAAAAGGGTCGACGCCGCCTTCACGGCTGATCAACGGCGCCCACTGGTACACATCCAGGTCTGTCAGCAGCAGGCGGTAGGCTTCGTTGTCTGCCTGGCGCGCGAGCAAGGCGGCGGTCAGGGCATCGCCCATGGAGCCAATGCCGATCTGCAAGGTGCCGCCGTCGCGCACCAAGGTACTGGCATGCAGGCCGATAAAGTGGTCCTGGTAGCCCACCGGCATGTTCGGCGTGGAGAACAGCGTGGAGCTGTCTTTGGCGTCAATCAGGTAGTCGAACGCGTCCATGCCCAATTCGGAATCGCCAGGCATGTAGGGCAAGTCGGTATGGACCTGGCCGACGATCAAAATGGTTTCACCCGCGGCACGGCGTTTGGCGATCATCGGCAGCAAGTCGAGGGTAATATCGGGGTTGCAGCTCAGGCTCAGGCGGTCCGGGTGTTCGGCGCTGCTGGCCACCAGTTGCGCCACCAGGTTCAGGCCGGCCCCGTTGATATCACGGGCGGCATGGCTGTAGTTGCTGCTGACGTAATCCTGCTGGGCCGACGCGCTGTGGAGCAGGCTGCCGGGCTGCATGAAGAATTGCCGTACATGGATATTCTTCGGCAGGCTGTCCGAATGCAGGGCGGCAAGAAAATCCAGCTCGGGATAATCGCCAAACACGCGCTCGATAAAGGGTTCCAAAAAGCGTTTCTGTAAACCATCGCCCAGGGTTGGGCGCCCCAGGCTCAGGGCGGTGTAGATCGTCAGCGCCCGCTCGGGCAAATGGGCGATGCGCCGGTACAGCGCATTGACGAACAGGTTGGGCTTACCCAGGCCCAGCGGCATGCCCATGTGGATATGCGCCGGCAAGCGCTCCAGTACGTCGTCAACTGCTTGCTCGATTGAACACAACTGCACCATCCGACTGCTCCCGAACATTCCATGAATAGGGGTTCGACCGAGCTTGCCGCGTCTTTGCTGCAAAGAACAGCGCAAAACCTGAATTGCGCCCACAAAAAAGCCGCTCGTAAGCGGCATTTTTGACGAAGATTGGCTAATTACAGCCCGGACATCTTCTTGATAGCGCCTTTGAGGTCGTCATCCGAGCAATCCGCACAGGTGCCCTTTGGCGGCATGGCGTTGATACCGGTGATCGCCTTGGCGAGGATGCCATCGAGACCGCCCTGGTGGTCGGCGCGCTCTTTCCAGGCGGCGGTGTCGCCGATCTTCGGTGCGCCGAGCAGGCCGGTGCCGTGGCATGCATTGCAATGCTTGGCGATGATATCGTCCGGCGTTTTCGCGCCGCCGCCGCCCGCTGCAACGGCGACTTCCATCCCCTTGCATTCCTGGCCCTGGACGCAAACCTGGCCCACAGGCTCCAGGCGCTTGGCAATGTCATCATTGGTCGCAGCTTGAGCGCTGACAGCCCATAGGGCCAGTACGGTTGCTGGTGCAGCCAGCATTTTCATAATTAGGTTCACGCGTTCACCCTCAATGGTGGCTATTCACGCCTGCGGCCACGGTTTCGCAGGCGGCGAAAGTATAACGGTTAGCCCGCCCGGCCGAAACAACCCTATTAAATAAAGGGAGATTCGACCGCACGGAATACGGCTGCGGGAACCTCTGCAACGCTGGCAGGGCGCCTCTGTTCTTAAAAGTTCGCGGGCGTGGCTGCGCTGATTAGTCGCGCCGGCACATCGAACGGATTGCGAAAACGATGGGGCTTGGTACTTTCAAAGTAGTAGCTATCGCCAGCTTCGAGCACAAAAGTTTCAAGACCGACCACCAACTCCAGGCGGCCCTCCACCAGAATCCCGGTTTCTTCGCCTTCGTGGGTGAGCATTTCTTCGCCGGTGTCGGCGCCGGGCGGGTAGATCTCGTTGAGAAACGCGATGGCCCGGCTGGGGTGCGCCCGACCCACCAGTTTCATGGTCACCGCGCCGTCGGAGATGTCGATCAGCTCATTGGCTTTATAGACGATCTGCGTCGGTATTTCCTGGAGGATCTCCTCGGAAAAGAACTCGACCATGGACATGGGGATGCCGCCCAGCACCTTGCGCAAGGAGCTGATCGAGGGGCTGACACTGTTTTTTTCGATCATCGAAATGGTGCTGTTGGTGACACCCGCGCGCTTGGCGAGCTCACGCTGGGAAAGACCCTTCAACTTACGGATGGATTGCAGTCGTTCGCCGACGTCCAATGCGGGAGCCTCCTAGAATTCAGGCTTTGTTGTAATTGAGCGTTATCATGGCGACAGCGTTCAGTATTTACAACACTTGGGCCTAAATCCCGGACGGCTGCGTTCGTAGGCGACGATCAAGCGCCGATATAGAGCCTTGGCACGCGGCGCAGGTTGCAGAATATCTGATAGGGAATGGTGTCGGCGGCCACCGCAACGTCACTGGCTAGGATGTTTTTGCCCCACAGCTCGACCGTAGAACCCAGGCCTGCCTGTGGCACGTCAGTCAGGTCGACGCAGAGCATGTCCATGGACACACGCCCCAGCAGTTGGCTGCGCTGCCCGGCGACGAGCACCGGCGTACCGGTCGGCGCGTGACGCGGGTAGCCGTCGGCGTAGCCCATGGCAACCACCCCGATGCGCATCGGTTTTGGTGTAACGAACCTGGCGCCGTAACCCACCGGCTCGCCGGCCGGCAATTCACGTACGCAGATGACTTTCGACTCCAGGGTCATCACCGGCTGCAAACGCGCGGCCAGAGCCTGGTCCTCGCCGAATGGGGTCGCGCCGTAGAGCATGATGCCCGGGCGTACCCAGTCACTGGACACACTCGGCCAGCCCAATACCGCAGGCGAATTGCGCAGGCTGACTTCGGCCGCAAGCCCCTGGCGTGCCGCATCAAATACCGCCACTTGTTCGTTGCTGCTGGTGCAATCGAGCTCATCGGCGCGGGCGAAATGGCTCATCAACACGATCTTCGCGACTTTACCGCTGGCCAGCAGGCGCTGGTAAGCCTCTTGATAATCCTTGGGATGCAGGCCGACACGGTGCATGCCCGAGTCCAGCTTGAGCCAGATCGTCAGCGGCTTGCTCAAGGCGGCCTGTTCGATTGCCTCCAGCTGCCACAGCGAGTGCACCACGCACCAGAAGTCGTGCTCGATGATCAGCGCCAGCTCGTCGGCTTCGAAAAAACCTTCCAGCAGCAGCACCGGCGCACGAATCCCGGCGGCGCGCAGCTCCAACGCCTCTTCGATGCAGGCCACGGCGAACCCATCGGCCTCGGCTTCCAGCGCCTGGGCCACGCGCACCGCACCATGGCCATAGGCGTCGGCCTTGATCACGGCAAGAGCCTTGGCCCCCGTGACGTCACGGGCCAATCGGTAATTGTGGCGCAGGGCCTGGAGATCGATCAGGGCACGGGCTGGACGCATGGCGGCGGGCTTCTAGGCAACAGAGTGAAAAAAACCGGCGCCGATGGTTTACGTCGGCGCCGGGAGGAAACGGTGTTAAGGCAGCGCAGCCACGACGGACAGCTCCACCAGGATTTGCGGTTCGCACAGCTTGGCTTCAACCGTGGCGCGGGCCGGGGCGACGCCCTTGGGCAGCCATGCGTCCCAGACCGCGTTCATGCCGGCAAAATCGGCATCGATGTCTTTCAGGTAAATCGTCACCGACAACAATTTGGTCTTGTCGCTACCGGCCAGGTCGAGCAACCGCTCGATGTTGGCCAGGGTTTCACGGGTCTGCTGTTCAATCCCGGCGCTCATGTCGTCGCCGACCTGTCCCGCCAGATACACGGTGCCGCTGTGGATAACGATCTGGCTCATGCGCTCATTGGTGAGCTGGCGCTGGATTGACATGTTGTGCGGACTCCTGGTGGTTGCCATAACGGGAAATATCGAGGCCTGCAGCGCTGATCTGTGGGGTTCTCTTCGCCATCAGATCGGCCAGCAAGCGACCGGATCCACAGGCCATGGTCCAACCGAGGGTGCCGTGGCCGGTGTTCAGGAACAGGTTCTTGAACGGCGTTGCACCCACAATCGGTGTACCGTCGGGCGTGGTCGGACGCAGGCCGGTCCAGAAGGTGGCCTCGGCCAAATCGCCGCCCTGAGGATAAAGGTCGTTGACGATCATCTCCAGGGTTTCGCGTCGGCGCGGGTTAAGCGACAGGTCAAAACCGGCGATTTCAGCCATGCCACCCACGCGAATGCGGTTGTCGAAACGGGTGATCGCGACCTTGTAGGTCTCGTCCAAAATAGTCGACGTAGGCGCCATCGCCGGGTCGGTGATCGGCACGGTCAGCGAGTAGCCCTTGAGCGGATACACCGGCGCCTTGATCCCCAGCGGCTTGAGCAGTTTCGGCGAGTAACTGCCGAGGGCCAGCACGTAACGGTCGGCGGTTTCCAGCTTACCGTCGATCCACACGCCGTTGATACGATCACCGGCATGGTCGAGGCGCTGGATATCCTGTTCGAAGCGGAACTCCACGCCCAACTGCTTGCACATGTCGACCAGGCGAGTGGTGAACATCTGGCAATCGCCGGTCTGGTCGTTAGGCAGACGCAGGGCACCGGCGAGGATATCGGTGACGCTGGCCAGGGCCGGCTCGACACGAGCAATGCCGGCGCGGTCGAGCAGTTCGAACGGCACGCCGGACTCTTTCAGCACGGCGATATCCTTGGCGGCGCCGTCGAGCTGTGCCTGGGTACGGAACAGCTGGGTAGTCCCAAGGCTGCGGCCTTCGTAGGAGATGCCGGTCTCGGCGCGCAGCTCGTCGAGGCAGTCGCGGCTGTACTCGGACAGGCGCACCATGCGCTCCTTGTTTACCGCATAGCGGCTGGCCGTGCAGTTGCGCAGCATCTGCGCCATCCACAGGTATTGATCGATATCTGCCGTGGCCTTGATCGCCAGCGGCGCATGGCGTTGCAGCAACCACTTGATGGCCTTGAGCGGCACGCCCGGCGCAGCCCAGGGCGAGGCATAGCCTGGAGACACTTGGCCAGCATTGGCGAAACTGGTTTCCATGGCGGCGGCTGGCTGGCGGTCGACTACCACGACCTCAAAGCCGGCACGAGCCAAATAGTAGGCACTGGTCACACCAATGACACCGCTACCCAAGACCAGAACGCGCATTTTCATATCCTCATCGCGGCGTGACCGCTGACGTGTGTTGTTCGAGCAATGATGAGCGCAGTATAAAAAGCAATCACCAGTGCATTTCACTATATAAATGCCTATATTTGGCGACAATTCTCGGCAAAAACCCTTTTTACAGAGGCGTATCCCCTATGCGTACCAACACCCAGACCAAGCGGGAGCTGGACAAGATCGACCGTAACATCCTGCGCATCCTGCAGACCGACGGGCGAATTTCGTTCACGGAACTGGGGGAAAAAGTCGGGTTATCGACCACGCCGTGTACCGAGCGGGTCCGCCGGTTGGAGCGTGAAGGGATCATCATGGGCTACAACGCGCGGCTCAATCCGCAGCATTTGAAAGGGAGTTTGCTGGTATTTGTCGAGATCAGCCTCGATTACAAATCCGGCGATACGTTTGAAGAGTTTCGCCGCGCCGTGCTGAAACTGCCCCATGTGCTGGAGTGCCACTTGGTGTCCGGGGACTTCGACTATCTGGTGAAAGCACGGATTTCCGAGATGGCCTCATACCGCAAGTTGCTCGGCGATATCCTGCTCAAGCTGCCCCATGTGCGCGAATCCAAGAGCTATATCGTGATGGAAGAAGTGAAAGAGAGCCTGAACCTGCCGATCCCGGACTGACTGACAAGTGGGTCAAATGTGGGAAGGGCCGCGCACATCCGTCAGACCAGCACCTGCCGGGTACTCGCCATGTACTCATGGATCTGCTTTTCGACCCGTGGATGGATCAACTCAACCGGCCCTCGCCCGTTAGGACACGGCAAGGTCTTGGTGGTGCCGAACAAGCGACAGATCAGCGGGCGCTCGTCATACACCGTGCAGCCGTTGGGCCCCAGGTGTACGCAATTGAGTTCATCCATCGCCGCGTCCTGCTCGGCAGCTGTCTTGCGCGGTAGACGCGACATTTCCTCGGGCGAGGTGGTCACCGGCCCACAGCAGTCATGGCAACCGGGTACGCACTCGAACGAAGGAATCTGACGGCGCAATGCGCTGATTTTCTGACTGTTGCAACTCATCGAAACACGTACCGAACGGCGAATAGACATGGATTCTGCCGTAAAACGCTCCGCGCAGACAGCGCCGTCCGACCGCTGTATCCTGCGTCAAATTTTCCAAACAGGGAGCTTCTCCATGACCGCCAGCGCCCGACATACCTCGTCCTACTATGCCGCCAGCAGCGTGCCGCAACCCGATTTTCCGGCATTGGCCGGTGAAGTGGCGGCTGACGTCTGCGTGGTCGGCGGTGGCTTCTCGGGGCTCAATACCGCCCTGGAGCTGGCCGAGCGTGGCTTCAGCGTGGTCCTGCTGGAGGCGCGAAAAATCGCTTGGGGCGCCAGCGGACGTAACGGCGGCCAGCTGATTCGCGGGGTCGGCCACGGCCTGGACCAATTCGCCAACATCATCGGCACCGACGGCGTACGCGAGATGAAGCTGATGGGCCTGGAAGCCGTGGAGATCGTGCGCCAGCGCGTGGAGCGCTTTCAGATCCCCTGCGACCTGACCTGGGGCTATTGCGACCTCGCCAACAAACCCCGCGACCTGCAAGGTCTGGCCGAAGATGCCGAAGAATTGCGCAGCCTGGGCTATCGCCATGAAGTGCGCCTGCTGCAAGCCAGCGAGATGAGCAGCGTAATCGGCTCCGGGCGCTACGTAGGCGGCATGATCGACATGGGCTCCGGCCACCTGCACCCGCTGAACCTGGCCCTTGGTGAAGCGGCCGCCGCGCAGCAATTGGGTGTACAGCTGTTTGAGCAGTCCGAAGTGCTGCGTATCGACTACGGCCCCGAGGTCAAGGTGCATACCGCGCAGGGCCATGTGCGCGCCAAGACCCTGGTGCTGGCCTGCAATGCCTACCTCAACGGCCTCAATCCCCACCTGAGCGGCAAGGTGCTGCCCGCCGGGAGCTACATCATCGCCACCGAGCCGTTGAGCCAAGCGCAAGCCGCCAACCTGTTGCCGCAGAACATGGCGGTGTGTGATCAGCGCGTCACGGTGGACTACTTCCGCCTGTCCGCCGACCGTCGTCTATTGTTTGGCGGCGCCTGCCACTATTCCGGCCGCGACCCCCAGGACATCGGCGCCTATATGCGTCCGAAAATGCTGCGTGTGTTCCCGCAGTTGGCCGATGTAAAGATCGATTATCAATGGGGCGGCATGATCGGTATCGGCGCCAACCGTTTGCCGCAGATCGGCCGCCTGGCCGACCAACCCAACGTGTATTACGCCCAGGCCTACGCCGGCCATGGCCTCAACGCCACCCACCTGGCGGGCAAGTTGCTGGCCGAAGCCATCAGCGGCCAGCAACAGGGGCGTTTCGATCTGTTCGCCCGCGTGCCGCACATCACCTTTCCTGGCGGCAAGCACCTGCGCTCGCCGCTGCTGGCGCTGGGGATGCTCTGGCACCGCCTCAGAGAGCTGATCTGATCAACTGCGCCAGAAGGGCTTCAACCCTTCCTGGCGTGCCTGCTCGGCGGTCAAGCCGATGTCGCGCAATTGCTCAGGGCTCAGCGTCAGCAGGGCCTTGCGCGTGTGCCGGTGGCGCCAGAACAGGCACCAGCGGCTATGGGTCGGCGCGGTCATCGCGCGTTCCTGCCCTGTCACCCGTTCCTGACGGTGTAACGCCAGCCGCACATCGCTCATGCCGTTCATTTTTACTGCCCCTCATTGGCGTGTTGCCTTGAGTGCACAGAATGAGCGCGTCGCGAAAACCATTACAGATTCAAACCATTTTTATTAAATCAATACAGATACTGCCCATGCGCGCCTGAATCCTGTATTTTTCCCCGATCTGTACTGGTCCCTCGGGAGCGACCGCCATGACCCTCTACGTTAATCTCGCCGAACTGCTGGGCACTCGCATCGAACAGGGCTTCTATCGCCCTGGCGACCGACTACCGTCCGTACGGGCGTTGAGCGTAGAGCACGGGGTCAGCTTGAGCACCGTTCAGCAGGCGTATCGGTTGCTGGAAGATAACGGCCTGGCCATGCCCAAGCCAAAATCCGGCTACTTCGTGCCCGTTGGTCGTGAGCTGCCAGCCCTACCGGAGGTAGGCCGGCCAGCACAGCGCCCGGTGGAAATTTCCCAGTGGGATCAGGTGCTGGAGTTGATTCGCGCAGTGCCGCGCAAAGGCGTCATACAGCTGGGTCGCGGCATGCCGGATGTATTGTCGCCCACCCTGAAACCGCTGTTGCGCAGCCTGGCCCGGGTCAGTCGACGCCAGGATCTGCCGGGGCTGTATTACGACAATATCCTTGGCTGTATGGAACTGCGCGAGCAAATTGCCCGACTGTCATTGGATTCCGGCTGCCAGCTGAGCGCCGAAGACATCGTGATCACCACCGGCTGCCATGAGGCGCTCTCCGCGAGCATCCACGCCATCTGTGAACCCGGCGATATCGTCGCAGTCGATTCGCCCAGCTTTCACGGCGCCATGCAGACCCTCAAGGGCCTGGGCATGAAAGCGCTGGAAATCCCCACCGACCCGATCACGGGCATCAGCCTCGAAGCCCTGGAGCTGGCCCTGGAACAGTGGCCGATCAAAGTCATCCAGCTGACGCCCAATTGCAACAACCCCTTGGGCTACATCATGCCTGAGGCGCGCAAACGCGCATTGCTCACCCTGGCCCAACGCTTTGACGTGGCAATCATCGAAGACGATGTGTATGGCGAACTGGCCTACAGCTACCCGCGCCCGCGCACCATCAAATCATTCGATGAAGACGGCCGTGTGCTGCTGTGCAGCTCGTTTTCCAAGACCCTTGCGCCGGGCCTGCGCATTGGCTGGGTTGCGCCCGGGCGCTACCTGGATCGGGTGCTGCATATGAAATACATCAGCACCGGCTCGACGGCCACACAGCCACAGATCGCCATCGCCGAATTCCTCAAGAACGGCCACTTCGAACCACACTTGCGGCGGATGCGCACCCAATACCAGCGTAATCGCGACTTGATGCTCGACTGGGTAAGCCGCTATTTCCCGGCGGGCACGCGTGCCAGTCGCCCGCAAGGCAGCTTTATGCTGTGGATCGAACTGCCGGACGGCTTCGACACCCTGAAGCTCAACCGCGCCTTGATCGAACAAGGCGTACAAGTGGCGGTGGGGAGCATTTTTTCGGCGTCCGGCAAGTACCGCAATTGCCTGCGCATGAACTACGGCGCCAAACCCACCCCTCAGATCGAAGAAGCCGTGCGTAAAGTCGGCGCCGCCGCGAGCAAAATACTGGCGGAATCGGTGGACTGACCTTTCTCGAGAAATAGCCGTCCTATGTCGACAACCGACCAGCTCTGGAAGCGACTCCCTTGATGATTCGACGGCTTTTACCGTTTTGCCTGTTGGGAGCCCTGGCTCTGGGAGGTTGTGCCACGGTGAATACGCCGCGCATACCCAGCGATGCCCTGCCAGCCGCACAGTCCTCGTTCGGCCGCTCAATCCAGGCTCAGGCCGCACCCTACCAAGGACGCTCGGGCTTTCGCCTGCTGCCCAACAGCAGCGAAGCCTTCATGGCCCGCGCCGAGTTGATCCGCAACGCCCAGACCAGCCTCGACCTGCAGTACTACATCGTGCACGACGGTATCAGCACGCGCATGCTGGTGGATGAACTGCTCAAGGCCGCCGACCGCGGCGTACGGGTGCGTATCCTGCTGGACGACACCACCAGTGACGGCCTTGACCAGATCATCGCCACCCTCGCCGCCCATCCCAGAATCGAGATTCGCCTGTTCAACCCGCTGCACCTGGGACGCAGCACGGGTGTGACGCGGGCCATGGGCCGCCTGTTCAACCTGTCGCTGCAACACCGACGCATGCACAACAAACTGTGGCTGGCGGACAACAGCGCGGCCATCGTTGGCGGACGCAACCTGGGGGATGAGTATTTCGATGCCGAGCCCAACCTGAACTTTACCGATATCGACATGCTCAGCGTCGGGCCCGTCGCCGAGCAACTCGGGCACAGTTTCGATCAGTACTGGAACAGCGCGCTGAGCAAACCCATCGATGACTTTGTTTCGAGCCGCCCCTCAAAAGGCGACCTGGCCGCCGCGCGCGTGCGCCTGGAGGCCTCGCTGGCCGAATCGCGACAGCAGAATCATGCGCTGTACAACCGCTTGCGCGCCTACCAGACCCAACCGCGCATGGACACTTGGCGCCGCGAGCTGATCTGGGCCTGGAACCAGGCGCTATGGGACGCGCCGAGCAAGGTACTGGCCAAGGCCGACCCGGATCCGCACCTGTTGCTGACCACTCAATTGGAGCCGGAACTCGAGGGCGTCAGCCATGAGCTGATGATGATCTCGGCGTACTTCGTACCGGGGCAGCCGGGGCTGGTGTACCTGACGGGACGCGCCGACGCGGGCGTGTCGGTGAGCCTGCTGACCAATTCCCTGGAAGCCACCGACGTGCCGGCCGTGCACGGAGGCTACGCGCCGTATCGCAAGGCGCTGCTGGAACACGGGGTAAAACTCTATGAACTGCGCCGCCAACCGGGCGACCCCAGCGCCGGCAGTGGGCCGCACTTGTTTCGTCGAGGCTCATTCCGCGGCTCGGATTCGAGCCTGCACAGCAAGGCGATGATCTTTGATCGACAGAAGTCGTTTATCGGCTCGTTCAACTTCGACCCACGCTCCGTGCTGTGGAACACCGAAGTCGGCGTGCTGGTGGACAGCCCCGAGCTGGCGGAGCACGTGCGCAAGCTGGCGCTGCAGGGCATGGCGCCGGCGTTGAGCTATGAGGCGAAGCTGCAGGACGGCAATGTGGTGTGGGTGACCGAGGATAACGGCCAACTGCACACCTTGACCCGCGAGCCTGGCAGTTGGTGGCGGCGGTTCAATGCGTGGTTCGCCACCAGCGTGGGCCTGGAGCGCATGCTCTAGGCGGTTGTCGCTGCGCCAAACGCTCCTTGGCGCAGCAACAACAGCACCAACCCCAATGCGCCGGCAGCCATCAGTAACGGCAGCGCATGCCCGCTGATCCACTGGCTGCCTGCACCCGCCACCAATGGGCCGATGAGGCACCCAATGCCCCACAGCTGCGCGATGTGAGCATTGGCACGCACCAGCGCATCGTCGCGGTAACGTTCGCCGATCAGAATCAGGGACAACGTGAATAACCCGCCTGCACTGGCGCCGAACAGCACCCATATCGGCCAGATCAGCAACGTGTGCATCAGCACTGGAACCGCCAGGCTCGACACCAGCAGCAACAGCGCACAGCTGAGGAACAACGTGCGGCGCGGCAGATAGTCCGCCAGCGCACCGATGGGCAATTGCAGCAGCGCATCGCCGACCACCACCGTGCTGACCATCGCCAAGGCGATCTCGGCGGTAAAGCCCTGCTGCAGGCAATACACCGGCAACAGCGTCAGGATCATCGCTTCGAACGCGGCGAACAATGCCACCGCCCAGGCAATCGCCGGCAAGCTAACGCAAAAACGCCACAGATCGACGAAGGTCACGCCGAACGACTCGGCGGTGGGAGCGCCGGAGCGACCCAGCAATGCTAGCGGGGCCACCAGCAACAGGCTCACGCCGACCCAGAATCCATAGTCATGATCGGTACCGATCACGCCCAACAGCAACGGCCCCGAGAGTTGGCTCAAGGCGTAACTGCAGCCATACAGCGCCACCAGCCGGCCACGCCACTGCTCCACCACCAACTGGTTGATCCAACTTTCGCCGAGGATAAACACGATGGTCAGGATCACCCCGATCATCAGGCGCAACACCAGCCATATCGGGTAACTGGGCAGAATCGCCAGCAACCCGATGGAGACCGCGCCGCCCCACAGGCACAGGCGCATCAGGTTCGCGGTGCCGAGCCAGGAGGCCAGGCGACTGGAGACTTTGGCGCCGAGCAATACGCCGAAGGCCGGCATCGCGGCCATCACACCGATGGCGAAACTGCCATAGCCCCAGCCTTCCAGGCGCAGGGACACCAGCGGCATGCTCACGCCCAATGCCAGGCCGACGCTGAGTACGGAGGCCAGGACGGCGAAGTAAGTCGCCCACCGCATTGCCACGCTCCTGTGGATAATTTCTGATTTACACAAAGCAGTGTGGGAGGGGCTTGCCCCTCCCACATTTAGCCTGCGGTGTTGCTTAAAGCTTGATCCAGGTCGATTTCAGCTCGGTGTATTTGTCGAACGCATGCAGTGACTTGTCGCGCCCGTTGCCCGACTGCTTGAAGCCACCAAACGGCGCGGTCATGTCGCCGCCATCGTACTGGTTGACCCACACGCTGCCGGCGCGCAGGGCCTTGGCGGTCAGGTGCGCCTTGGAGATATCGGCGGTCCACACGGCGGCGGCCAAGCCATACACTGTGTCGTTGGCGATCTTCACCGCTTCTTCGGCGCTGTCGAAGGTAATCACCGACAGAACCGGACCGAAAATCTCTTCCTGAGCGATCTTCATCGCATTGGTCACACCGTCGAAGATCGTCGGCTCGACATAAGTGCCGCCGGTTTCTTCCAGGGTGCGCTTGCCGCCAGCCACCAGTTTGGCGCCATCGGCGTGGCCGGCCTCGATGTACGACAACACTGTGTTCATCTGCTGGGTATCCACCAGTGCGCCGACATTGGTTGCCGGATCCAGCGGATTTCCCGGCTTCCAGCCCTTGAGGGCCTCGATCACCAGCGGCAGGAATTTATCCTTGATGGAACGCTCCACCAACAGGCGCGAACCGGCAGTGCAGACTTCGCCCTGGTTGAAGGCGATGGCACCAGCGGCGGATTCGGCGGCGGCTTGCAGGTCCGGGGCGTCGGCGAACACGATATTCGGGCTCTTGCCGCCGGCTTCCAGCCATACGCGCTTCATGTTCGACTCGCCGGAGCGAATCAACAGTTGTTTGGCGATCTTGGTGGAGCCGGTGAATACCAGGGTGTCGACATCCATGTGCAGCGCCAGGGCGTTGCCGACAGTGTGGCCGTAACCCGGCAGTACGTTGAACACGCCTTTGGGGATACCGGCTTCAACGGCGAGGGCCGCGATGCGGATGGCGGTCAGCGGGGACTTTTCGGACGGCTTGAGGATCACCGAGTTACCGGTGGACAGCGCTGGGCCGAGCTTCCAGCACGCCATCATCAATGGGAAGTTCCACGGCACGATGGCGCCGACAACGCCCACCGGTTCGCGGGTCACCAGGCCCAATTGATCGTGCGGGGTAGCGGCGACTTCGTCGTAGAGCTTGTCGATCGCCTCGCCGCTCCAGCTCAGGGCATTCGCCGCGCCGGGTACGTCGATGTTCAGGGAGTCGCTGATCGGCTTGCCCATGTCCAGGGTTTCGAGCAGCGCCAGCTCTTCGGCATTGGCCTTGAGCAGCGCGGCGAAACGGATCATGGTGGCTTTGCGCTTGGCCGGCGCCAGGCGCGACCAGACACCCGAGTTGAAGGTGGCGCGGGCGTTTTCCACGGCGCGTTGGGCGTCGTCGGCGTCACAACTGGCAACAGTGGCCAGCAGGCGGCCATCGACCGGGCTGATGCATTCGAAGGTATCGCCGGAAACAGCAGCGGTGTATTCGCCATTGATGTAGGCGCGGCCTTCGATCTTCAGATCCTTGGCGCGTTGTTCCCAGTCGGCACGGGTCAGGGTGGTCATGCGAGTGTCCTCCTCTTATTGAATACAAGGGCCAGGCGATGTCCCCCGGCAGCCTCAAAGAATGCTTGCCCGCCCGCCATCTGTCAGGCGCAAGGCAGCTGCCACCCTAAACCAGCGGCCGGGGATGTTTCAATATATTTGACATAACGGCGGTAAACGCCCTTGCGATGTTCATTTTAATAAACATAGACTTTGGGCTCTCCAACCGCAGGCCAGACGGGACACGCACATGAGCATCCAGGACATCGTCGACTTCAGCCAAGCCAACACCGCCCCCGAACGCTATCGCCCTGCCGCCGAGAAAATCCTCAAGGGCGATCCCGAACAGACCGTCTATAACCACTACAACAGCCCGTGCGGCCAGATGAACGCTGGCGTCTGGGAAGGTGAAGTCGGGCAATGGAAAGTCAACTACACCGAGCATGAGTATTGCGAGATTGTGCAGGGCGTGTCGGTGCTGCGTGACGCCGAGGGTAACGCCAAGACCCTGCGCGCCGGCGACCGCTTCGTGATTCCGGCGGGCTTCAGCGGTACGTGGGAAGTACTGGAGCCGTGCCGCAAGATTTATGTGGTCTTCGAACAGAAAGCCTGATCAAACGCGCACGCAAAAAAAAGCCCGCATCGTGAGATACGGGCTTTTTTTCACAAGGAAGAAAATCAATTACTTGATTTTGCCTTCTTTGTAGATCACGTGCTTGCGAACGCGCGGGTCGAACATTTTCTTTTCGAGCTTGTCCGGGGTAGTACGCTTGTTCTTGTCGGTAGTGTAGAAGTGACCAGTACCGGCGCTAGAGATCATTCGAATCAATTCACGCATAATAGAGCTCCTTAGATCTTGCCAGCGGCGCGGATTTCGGCCAGCACGACAGTGATGCCACGCTTGTCGATGATACGCATGCCTTTGGCAGATACACGCAGGCGAACAAAACGTTTCTCTTCTTCAACCCAGAAGCGGTGATGCTGCAGGTTCGGCAGGAAACGACGACGGGTTTTGTTATTTGCGTGGGAAATGTTATTCCCAGTCACCGGACCCTTACCGGTAACTTGACAGACTCTCGACATGCCTCAGCCCTCTAAAACCACATGCCCAACCCGGCATGGGTTGGCCGCTTAATCTCTCAGTCATTTGGCGCCAGGCGCCGCGTTTCTTTAGGGTCTTACCGGCTACACCTACAAGCGAAGGAACCGGGCCCCTAGAAAAGAGCGCTGCTTTATACCAGAAAGACCCTGGTGCAACAACAGCGAGTGTGTTTTTACCGGAGTAAATCTCGCCTGTTGACGCCTGAACCGTTGCCAGGAGGGGCCGCTGTCACAGCCGACCGCTCGTCGCACAGAATGATTTTCAGCGCACACGCGCACCGCAAAGTGCGCGACGAAACAATCTGAGGCGCCATCAAAACAGCATTTTGACTAAAAGCACAGGCAAAAATGGGCTAGTCATTTATCCATCAGACCACTACGGTAGGACTTTTCCAGACTGCACTCGCAGATGGGCCTTCGATCTGCAAAGGAAACCGACCATGCGCCTCGCTGCCCTACCGCTGTTGCTCGCCCCTCTCTTTATCGCACCGCTGGCCTGCGCCGCCACTACTTTGAGCGTATGCACCGAGGCCAGCCCCGAAGGGTTCGACGTGGTGCAGTACAACTCACTGACCACCACCAATGCTTCGGCCGATGTGCTGATGAACCGCCTGGTGGACTACGACGCAGCCGGCGGCAAGCTGGTGCCAAGTCTGGCGGACAGCTGGGACGTGTCGCCGGACGGCCTGACCTACACTTTCAAGCTGCACCCGAATGTGAAATTCCATCGCACCGAGTATTTCACCCCAAGCCGCACCCTGACCGCCGAAGACGTGCGCTTCAGCTTCGAACGCATGCTCGACCCGGCCAACCCGTGGCACAAGATCGCCCAAAGCGGTTTCCCCCACGCCCAGTCGCTGCAATTGCCGACATTGGTCAAAAAAATCGACGCACTGGACCCGCTGACCGTGCGCTTTACCCTGGACCACGCTGACTCTACCTTCCTCGCCGCCCTGAGCATGGGCTTTGCCTCGATCTATCCGGCCGAGTACGCCGATAAACTGCTCAAGGCTGGCACACCGGAGAAACTCAACAGCCAACCGATCGGCACCGGGCCGTTTATCTTCAGCCGCTTCCAGAAAGACGCCGTGATTCGCTACAAGGCCAACCCGGACTACTTCGCCGGCAAACCGGTTGTGGATAACTTGATCTTTGCCATTACCCCGGACGCGAACGTGCGCCTGCAGAAACTGCACCGCGACGAATGCCAGGTTGCCCTGTCGCCCAAGCCTCTGGACGTGGTCGAGGCCAGGAAAGATCCTGCGCTGAAGGTAGAAAAAACCGCTGCGTTCATGACCGCGTTCGTGGCCATCAACAGTCAACACCCTCCCCTGGACAAGCCGGAAGTACGTCAGGCAATCAACCTGGCCTTCGACAAGGCCAGCTATCTCAAGGCGGTGTTTGAAGGCACCGCCGAAGCCGCCAGCGGCCCTTATCCACCCAACACCTGGAGCTACGCCAAGGAATTGCCGGGTTATCCACAGGACCTCGCCAAGGCCAAGGCATTGCTGGACCGCGCCGGGCTCAAGGATGGCTTCAAGACGACGATCTGGACACGCCCCACCGGCAGCCTGCTGAACCCCAACCCGAACCTGGGCGCACAACTGCTGCAGGCAGACCTGGCCAAGGTCGGCATCCAGGCCGAGATCCGCGTGATCGAATGGGGCGAGCTGATTCGCCGCGCCAAGGCCGGAGAGCATGACCTGCTGTTCATGGGCTGGGCCGGCGACAACGGCGACCCGGATAACTTCCTGACGCCGCAGTTTTCCTGTGCGGCCGTGAAGTCCGGTACCAACTTCGCACGCTACTGCGACCCGGCGCTGGACAAGCTGATCAGCGCCGGCAAGACCACCAGCGAACAAGGCGTGCGCAGCAAGCTGTATCAGCAGGCCCAGGCCCAGATCCAGCAACAGGCGCTGTGGTTGCCCCTGGCACACCCGACCGCGTTTGCCCTGGTACGCAAGAATGTCGAGGGTTACCAGGTGAGCCCATTCGGGCGCCAGGACTTCTCGAAGGTCAGCGTCAAACCTTGAGCCTCGCCCCCGCCCTGACCGGGCGGGGTCACATCCACCCATACTCCGCCATCGACAACGGGTCACCATCCCCGACGATGATGTGATCCAAGACCCGCACATCCACTACTTCCAATGCCTTTTGCAGCGTCTTGGTCATTTTTCGATCAGCGGCGCTCGGCTGCGCAACACCCGAAGGGTGGTTGTGACACAGGATCAACGCCGCTGCGTTGTACGCCAGGGCACGCTTGACCACCTGCCGAGGGTAAACCAGGGCGGTATCGATGGTGCCTTGGGACAACGCTTCGAACCCCAGCACCCGATGCCTTGAATCGAGGAACAAACAGCCGAATATCTCGTTAGGCTCATGGCGCAACAGGGCCTTGAGGTACTCGCGCACGGCCAGCGGGCTCTCCAGCACCGAATCACTGCGCAGGCGCTCGGCCATGTGCCGCCGGGACATTTCCAGCACCGCCTGCAATTGCGCGAACTTTGCCGGCCCCAGCCCCAGTTGCTGGTTGAACACAGCCTGACTGGCCTCCAGTAGCGGACGCAGGCCACCAAACTGCGCCAACAGATGGCGCGCCAGGTCCACGGCACTCTTGCCGCACACCCCCGTGCGCAGGAAGATTGCCAGCAACTCGGCATCCGACAGGCTCGCCGCGCCCCACTCCAGAAGCCTTTCTCGCGGCCGCTCCGCCGCCGGCCAATCACGAATACTCATCCCATCTCCCTATGCATGTGCGCCGCTGCTGCCCAGCAAACGCTGTGTTATCGTAGGGCCTCTTTTTTGCCTGCGATTTCACCTGGGGAGGGGGCATCGCAGGCGTCACTGAACTGGCTTCACTGAACTGGAAAGGCAAACCAATGCAGCGTCTGTATCGGAAACGCATCGTTCTCGGCGTCGGCGGCGGCATTGCCGCCTACAAGAGCGCAGAGCTGGTTCGCAGGCTCCTCGACCAAGGCGCCGAAGTGCGCGTGGTCATGACCCGCGGCGGCAGTGAGTTCATCACGCCCCTGACCATGCAGGCCTTGTCCGGCCACCCGGTTCATCTGGACTTGCTGGACCCGGCGGCCGAAGCGGCCATGGGCCACATCGAACTGGCCAAATGGGCCGACCTGGTGCTGATCGCCCCGGCCACCGCCGACCTGATCGCCCGTCTGGCCCAGGGCATCGCCGATGATCTGCTGACCACGCTGGTATTGGCCACCGACGCCACCGTCGCCATCGCCCCAGCCATGAACCAGGCCATGTGGCGCGACCCGGCCACCCAGGCCAATACTCAATTACTGCAAAGCCGTGGCCTCAAAGTATTTGGCCCGGCCTCCGGCAGCCAGGCCTGCGGCGACGTCGGCCTGGGCCGCATGCTCGAAGCCACCGACCTGGCGCTGTGCGCCGCCGAGTGCTTCCAGCACCTGGCCCTGACCGGCAAGCACGTGCTGATCACGGCAGGCCCGACCCAGGAAAACATCGACCCGGTGCGTTACATCACCAACCATAGCTCAGGAAAAATGGGCTTTGCCTTGGCGGAAGCCGCGGTCGAGGCAGGCGCACGCGTCACCCTGATCACCGGCCCGGTGCATTTGCCGACACCCGATCGCGTCACGCGAATCGACGTAGTCAGCGCCCGGGACATGCTGGCGGCCTGCGAAGCGGCGATTCCGTGCAATCTATTCATCGCCTCGGCAGCGGTAGCGGACTACCGCCCGGAAGTCGTTGCGCCGCAAAAGCTCAAGAAAGACCCTACAAGCGGCGACGGCCTGCTCCTGCAAATGGTGCGCAACCCGGACATCCTGGCCACCATCGCCACGCGTCCGGACCGCCCGTTCAGTGTCGGCTTCGCCGCCGAGACCGAGCACTTGCTGGATTACGCCGCACGCAAATTGAAAGACAAAAACCTCGACCTGATCGTTGCCAATGATGTCGCCAACCCGAGCATCGGCTTCAACAGCGAGGAAAACGCCTGCAGCGTGATCGATCGCGAGCTGCACGCGACGCTTTTCGCCCAGACCAGCAAGGGCAAGATTGCCCGCCAACTGATCTCTTTTATCGCCCAACGGCTGAACCAGGTTTAATTTCCATGCACGCTTTGCAAGCCAAGATCCTCGACCCCCGCATCGGCACCGAATTCCCGCTGCCCGCCTACGCCACCCCGGGCTCCGCCGGCCTGGACCTGCGCGCCATGCTCAAGGAAGACACCGTCCTTGAACCGGGCCAGACCCTGCTGATCCCCACCGGCCTGTCGATCTACGTCGGCGACCCCGGCCTCGCGGCGCTGATCCTGCCGCGTTCCGGCCTGGGCCATAAACATGGCATCGTGCTGGGCAACCTGGTGGGGCTGATCGACTCGGACTACCAGGGCGAGTTGATGGTGTCGTGCTGGAACCGTGGCCAGACCGCGTTCAACATCGCGGTCGGCGAGCGTATCGCCCAACTGGTACTGGTGCCCGTCGTACAAGCCCACTTCGAGCTGGTGCAGGAATTCGACGAGACCCAACGCGGTGCTGGCGGCTTCGGGCATTCGGGCAGTCACTGACCAAGCTGACCCTGGCCGGCACCTTTGGTCCGGCCAGCCACCACCGCACGGCTTTCAGGAAGAAGAATGCGCGGAATTTATCGGCATGATTTCCCAATACGAATCAATGGGTTACGCAGAAAAAAATACGAACCCCAAACTCCGATGGCATTTTTGCACCACGAACTCTCTGCCGAAAACACCGTCATACCCTTCAGTTTGAGCCTGCCGGCCAGCCCCATCAAGGCCAGCCTTGCCCCCTTTCAGATGGAGTTCCCCCCGCAATGAGTACCGCAGCCCGAGTAGCCCCGACGTTCCCCGACAGCATCTTTCGCGCCTACGACATTCGTGGCGTGGTGCCCAAAACCCTGACTGCCGAAACCGCCTACTGGATTGGCCGCGCCATCGGCGCCCAGAGCCTGGCCCAGGACGAGCCCAACGTTTCAGTGGGTCGTGACGGTCGCCTTTCCGGTCCCGAGTTGGTGGAACAACTGATCCAGGGTCTGGCCGACAGCGGCTGCCACGTCAGCGACGTTGGCCTGGTGCCAACCCCTGCGCTGTACTACGCCGCCAACGTCCTGGCCGGCAAATCCGGGGTGATGCTCACCGGTAGCCATAACCCGTCGGACTACAACGGCTTCAAGATCGTCATCGCCGGTGACACCCTCGCCAACGAGCAGATCCAGGCCTTGCATAACCGCCTGAAAACCAATGACCTGACCAGCGGCAAAGGCAGCATCACCAAAGTTGACATCCTGCAGCGCTACTCTGACGAAATCACCCGTGACGTCAAACTCGCGCGCCGCTTGAAAGTGGTGGTGGACTGCGGCAACGGTGCGGCCGGGGTGATCGCCCCGCAACTGCTCGAAGCCCTCAATTGCGAAGTGGTCCCGTTGTTCTGCGACGTTGACGGCAACTTCCCCAACCACCACCCAGATCCGGGCAAGCCTGAGAACCTGGTGGACCTGATCGCCAAGGTCAAGGAAACCGCCGCCGACGTCGGCCTGGCCTTCGACGGTGACGGCGACCGCGTGGGCGTGGTGACGAATACCGGCGAGAACGTGTTCGCCGACCGCCTGCTGATGCTGTTCGCCCGCGACGTGGTGGCGCGCAATGCCAACGCCGAGATCATCTTCGACGTTAAGTGCACCCGCCGTCTCACGCCGCTGATCAAGGAATATGGCGGCCGTCCACTAATGTGGAAGACCGGTCACTCGTTGATCAAAAAGAAAATGAAGGAAACCGGCGCGCTGTTGGCCGGCGAAATGAGCGGCCATGTGTTCTTCAAGGAGCGCTGGTTCGGTTTCGACGACGGCATTTACAGCGCCGCTCGTCTGCTGGAGATCCTCAGCAAGGAAAAATCCACGGCGCAGGAGCTGTTTCAGACCTTCCCGAACGATATTTCTACGCCAGAGATCAATATCCATGTGACCGAGGAGAGCAAATTCAGCATCATTGACGCACTGCACGATGCGCAATGGGGTGAAGGCGCCAACCTGACCTCCATTGATGGTGTGCGAGTCGATTACGCCAAAGGCTGGGGCCTGGTTCGCGCGTCCAACACCACACCGGTGCTGGTCCTGCGTTTCGAGGCGGATACCGAGGCCGAGTTGCAGCGCATCAAGGACGTGTTCCACGCCCAGTTGAAACGTGTTGCCCCTGATCTCCAATTACCGTTCTGA
Organism: Pseudomonas lactucae; assembly: GCF_036688725.1. NCBI lineage: Bacteria > Pseudomonadati > Pseudomonadota > Gammaproteobacteria > Pseudomonadales > Pseudomonadaceae > Pseudomonas > Pseudomonas lactucae. The sequence goes on from NZ_JAQQPT010000004.1 coordinate 56,970, forward strand.
TTTTTACCGGAGCCCTGAATGACCCTCGAACGCGAAGCCGCTGCCAACACCGCCAAGGTCCTGTCCGAAGCGCTGCCTTATATTCGACGCTACGTCGGCAAGACGCTGGTGATCAAGTACGGCGGCAATGCCATGGAAAGCGACGAGCTGAAAACCGGCTTTGCTCGCGACATCGTGCTGATGAAAGCCGTGGGGATCAACCCGGTGGTGGTCCACGGTGGCGGCCCGCAAATCGGCGATCTGCTCAAGCGCTTGTCGATCGAGAGTCACTTCATCGATGGCATGCGCGTTACTGACGCGCAGACCATGGACGTGGTGGAGATGGTCCTCGGCGGCCAGGTGAACAAGGACATCGTCAACCTGATCAACCGCCATGGCGGCAGCGCCATCGGCCTGACCGGCAAGGATGCGGAGCTGATCCGCGCGAAAAAACTGACCGTGACCCGTCAGACACCGGAGATGACCCAACCGGAAATCATCGACATCGGCCAAGTGGGCGAAGTGATCGGCATCAACACCGACCTGCTCAACCTGCTGGTCAAGGGCGATTTCATCCCGGTGATCGCGCCGATCGGCGTGGGTGCCAACGGTGAGTCCTACAATATCAACGCCGACCTGGTGGCGGGTAAGGTTGCCGAGGCACTGAAGGCTGAAAAGCTGATGCTGCTGACCAACATTGCCGGCCTGATGGACAAGCAAGGCAAGGTACTCACCGGCTTGACGACCCAACAAGTGGACGACCTGATCGCCGATGGCACCATCTACGGCGGCATGCTGCCCAAGATCCGCTGCGCGCTGGAAGCAGTGCAAGGCGGCGTTGGCAGCTCGCTGATCCTGGATGGTCGGGTGCCGAATGCGATTCTGCTGGAAATCTTCACCGATACCGGTGTGGGCACGCTGATCAGTAACCGCAAGCGTCCTTAACCGCTGAAAACTAAAAAGCCCCCGTTCAATTCAATTGAACGGGGGCTTTTTGCATAGGCCTTGAAAACACCGAAGATCAAATGTGGAAGGCGGTGCGACGATTCGACTTGCCCCCTCCCACACAAGCCCTCACACAATGGGTTCTGTGTCAGACGCCGAACTGCTCGCGGTACGCCCGTACTGCCGGCAAATGCTGCTTGAGCTGCGGGTCATCTTCCAGGAACTGCAACACCTGGTTCAACGACACGATGCTCACCACCGGGATGCCGAAATCGCGCTCCACTTCCTGGATCGCCGACAACTCACCGTTGCCACGCTCCTGGCGATTCAGCGCGATCAACACGCCAGCTGCCTTGGCGCCGTCCTGGGAGGCGATGATCTGCATCACTTCACGGATCGCAGTACCGGCGGTGATGACATCATCGATGATCAACACATCGCCAGTCAGGGGGGCGCCGACCAGGCTGCCGCCTTCACCGTGGGCCTTGGCCTCCTTGCGGTTGAAGCACCAAGGCAAATCCCGCCCATGATGTTCCGCCAGGGCCACGGCCGTTGCGGCAGCCAGGGGAATGCCCTTGTAGGCCGGGCCGAACAGCACGTCGAAGGAAATACCGCTTTCAACGATGGCTGCCGCGTAGAAACGACCCAGCTGAGCCAGGGCCGAGCCCGAGTTGAACAAGCCTGCATTGAAGAAGTACGGGCTGGTGCGCCCGGACTTGAGGGTGAACTCACCGAAGCGCAAAACGCCGCGATCGATGGCAAAACGAATGAAATCGCGTTGATACGCCTGCATGAAAAAAGCCTCAGATACCACGGATTTAGCTAATTAGGTAGACGGCGTGTATCATACACGCACGCGATTTTTGGGGCCATTTATGCGGATCATCAGTGTGAACGTTAATGGTATTCAGGCTGCAGTCGAGCGTGGTTTGCTCAGTTGGCTGCAAGCCCAGAATGCCGACGTCATCTGCCTGCAGGATACCCGCGCCTCCGCCTTTGAACTGGACGACCCAGCCTTCCAACTGGATGGCTACTTCCTTTATGCCTGCGATGCCGAAGTCCCTGCCCAAGGTGGCGTGGCTTTGTATTCGCGGTTGCAACCCAAGGCGGTCATCAGCGGCCTCGGCTTCGAGACAGCCGACCGCTACGGGCGCTACCTGCAAGCCGATTTCGATAAGGTCAGCATCGCGACCTTGCTGCTCCCTTCGGGGCAGAACGGCGATGAGGATTTGAACCAGAAGTTCAAGCTAATGGACGACTTCGCCCGTTACCTGGATAAACAGCGGCGCAAACGTCGCGAGTACATTTATTGTGGCTCGCTGTATGTGGCGCAACAGAAGCTGGATATCAAGAACTGGCGCGACAGCCAGCAATCACCGGGCTTCCTGGCGCCGGAACGGGCCTGGATGGACGAGATTGTCGGCAACATGGGCTATGTGGATGCCCTGCGCGAAGTCAGCCGCGAAGGCGACCAGTACAGCTGGTGGCCGGACAACGAACAGGCTGAGATGCTCAACCTGGGTTGGCGTTTTGACTACCAGTTGCTGACCCCAGGCCTGCGCCGGTTTGTTCGCAGTGCACGCTTGCCGCGCCAGCCGCGCTTCTCGCAGCACGCGCCGCTGATCGTGGACTACGACTGGACACTGACCATCTGAGGTCTTTTTCCAGGCACAAAAAAACCGACATCGCTGTCGGTTTTTTTGTGGGCGCTCATTATTTGACCAGACGCCAGGTCAAGGGATAGCGATAGGCAATCCCCTTGTTGGCTTTGATCGCACCAATGATCGTCAGCACCACGCTCGCGATTGCCAACGCAGTCATCAGGAAGAACCCGATTACCGCGAAGGCCAGCACGATGCAAACGATCCAGGCGATGGCCACGGTGAGCTGGAAATTCAGGGCCTCCTTACCCTGATCATCAATGAACGGGTCCACTTCTTTTTTCATTTGCCACAGGATCAGCGGGCCGACGACACTGCCGAAGGGGAACACAAACCCCAGGAACGCCGCGAGATGACACAACATGGCCCCCTGACGGACTTCATAGGAAGGCGTGGGTACCGGCATCTGGTTGTCATTCATGGCGTTTCTCCTTGAGGCCGGTTCAGTCAGCCAGCGCGGCGTTCTGCAGGGCGAAGATCTCGGTCATGCCTTTCTGGGCCAAGGCCAGCATGGCGTTCAGCTCGGCCGGCTGGAAAGGCGCGCCCTCGGCGGTGCCCTGCACTTCGATGAAGCCACCGGTGCTGGTCATCACCACGTTCAGGTCGGTCTCGGCAGCCGAGTCTTCCAGGTAATCCAGGTCCAGCACGGGCTCACCCTGATACATGCCGACCGATACCGCGGCGATCATCTGCTTGAGCGGATCACCGCCCTTCAGGCCGCCACGTTTCTTGATCACTTTGAGTGCGTCGACCAGGGCCACCATAGCGCCAGTGATCGATGCCGTGCGGGTGCCGCCGTCGGCCTGGATCACATCGCAGTCGACATACAGGGTCACGTCGCCCAGCTTGGACATGTCCAGGGCAGCGCGCAGGGAACGACCGATCAGACGCTGGATTTCCAGGGTACGGCCGCCCTGCTTGCCACGGCTGGCTTCTCGCTGGTTACGCTCGCCGGTGGCACGCGGCAGCATGCCGTACTCGGCGGTCAACCAACCCTGGCCCTGGCCCTTGAGGAAACGCGGCACGCCGTTTTCGACGCTGACGGTGCAGATCACCTTGGTATCGCCAAACTCGACCAGTACGGATCCCTCGGCGTGTTTGGTGTAGTTGCGGGTGATGCGGATCGAGCGGAGCTGATCGGCAGCGCGACCACTTGGACGTTTCATAGGGGATACCTGTACGGAGGACGAAAAACTGCCGAGCATTATAGAGCCGCGAGCCGATTCGGGGCACTTCTAAAAAATTCGGTTACGAATGGTCAACTATTGCCCATTGCTTGGGCGCGCCCGCCCCACTGCGCTACAATCCTGCGCCTTCTTAATCATCAGCCCGTGTTTGCGGGACTGCAACGCGAGGTACCTCCATGGTGCACAGCATGACCGCCTTCGCCCGCGTCGAAAACGCCGGCGCCCAAGGCACCCTGAGCTGGGAACTGCGTTCGGTCAACAGCCGTTACCTGGAGCCGCACCTGCGCCTGCCGGAATCGTTCCGCGACCTTGAGGGCGCCGTGCGTGAAGCGCTGCGCCAAGGCATCTCCCGCGGCAAGCTGGAGTGCACCCTGCGCTTTACCGAAGAGACCACCGGCAAACCGCTGCAGGTCGACCGCGACCGCGCCGCGCAGCTGGTCGCCGCCGCCGAAACCATCGCCAGCCTGATCCAGCAGCCGGCCGCACTGAACCCCCTTGAAGTGCTGGCCTGGCCCGGCGTGCTGGTGGCCGACGCCGCCGACCCGCAAGCCCTCAACGCCGACGCCCTCGCCCTGTTCAACCAGGGCTTGAAGGAACTCAAGGCCGGCCGCGAGCGCGAAGGCGCCGAACTGGCACGCCTGATCAACGAGCGCCTGAGCGCGATCGAAGAAGACGTGATCACCCTGCGTGAGCTGGTGCCGCAGATGCTCGCCACCCAGCGCCAGAAAGTCCTCGACCGCTTCACTGACATGAAGGCCGACCTCGACCCGGTGCGCCTGGAACAGGAAATGGTCCTGCTGGCACAGAAGAGCGACGTCGCCGAAGAACTCGACCGCTTGAGCACCCATATTCTTGAAGTGCGCCGCGTGCTCAAGTCCGGCGGCGCCGCCGGTCGACGCCTGGACTTCCTGATGCAGGAACTCAACCGCGAAGCCAATACACTCGGCTCCAAGGCATTTGACCCGCGCAGCACCACGGCTGCGGTCAACCTCAAAGTGTTGATCGAGCAGATGCGCGAACAAGTACAGAATATTGAGTAAGGCACCCTCCATGACCCATAGCACCGGCACCCTCTACATCATTTCCGCCCCTTCGGGCGCGGGCAAAAGCAGCTTGGTCAAGGCGCTGACCGACACCAATGACCAGATCCGCATTTCGGTCTCCCACACCACCCGCGCCATGCGTCCGGGTGAGGTGAACGGCGTGCACTATCACTTCGTCGAGCGCACCGAGTTCGTCAAGATGATCGAACACGGTGACTTCCTGGAGCGCGCCGAAGTGTTCGGCAACCTCTATGGCACTTCGCAAAGCCACCTGCAGCAGACGCTGGACGAAGGCCACGACCTGATCCTGGAAATCGACTGGCAGGGCGCCGAGCAAGTGCGCAAGTTGATGCCCCAGGCGCGCTCGATCTTCATCCTGCCGCCTTCGCTCGAAGCCTTGCACCAGCGCCTGACCAACCGTGGCCAAGACAGTGACGAGATCATCGAAGGCCGCATGCGTGAAGCCGTCAGCGAAATGAGCCACTACGTCGACTACGACTACCTGATCATCAATGACGATTTTTCCCACGCACTGGATGATCTGAAGGCAATTTTCCGCACCAATCAGCTCCAGCAAAAGCGCCAACAGCAGCGTTTCGGCAAATTACTCGCCGAACTGCTGGGTTGATTGGCACTTCCCAAAACGGCTGCGAGGGCTTTACATTGGCGCTTGTAGCGGTTTGGCGAGGGCCTGCGAAAAATCAGCGCTTCCCTAAACGCTGGTGATTTTTTAAACTGCTCAGTCCGCTCGCCCAACCGGGCAGCGCGCATCTTGCATTCGCTCCGAGGAATACCATGGCCCGCGTAACCGTTGAAGACTGCCTAGAACACGTGGATAACCGCTTTGAGCTGGTCATGCTCTCTACCAAGCGTGCCCGTCAACTGGCCACCGGCGGCAAAGAGCCCCTGGTCCAGTGGGAAAACGACAAGCCTACCGTTGTAGCCCTGCGTGAAATCGCCGAAGGCCTGATGAGCTACGAGTTCATCGCCAACGCTGAAATCGTTGAAGACGAACCGCTGTTCGCAGCGTTCGAGGACGAGTCCAACGAGGCCGTCTAAGCCTATGCCTGGTCGACGTAGCACGGCGCGCAGTCACAGCCTTCGGCAGGAGTTCACACCTTGCCGAGCATAGACGCCCTCGCCGATCGCTTATCGACCTACCTCGGCCCCGACCAGGTCAACCTGGTCCGCCGAGCGTATTTCTACGCCGAACAAGCCCACGACGGCCAACGCCGCCGTAGCGGTGAGGCGTACGTCACCCATCCTCTTGCGGTGGCCAATATTCTGGCCGACATGCACATGGACCATCAGAGCCTGATGGCCGCGATGCTGCATGACGTGATCGAAGACACCGGCATCGCCAAGGAAGCGCTCAGTTCGCAATTTGGCGAAACCGTGGCCGAACTGGTCGACGGGGTCAGCAAGTTGACCCAGATGAACTTCGAGACCAAGGCCGAAGCCCAGGCGGAAAACTTCCAGAAGATGGCCATGGCCATGGCCCGGGATATCCGGGTGATTCTGGTCAAGCTCGCCGACCGGCTGCACAACATGCGCACGCTGGAAGTACTGTCGGGCGAGAAACGCCGGCGCATCGCCAAGGAAACCCTGGAAATCTACGCGCCCATCGCCAACCGGTTGGGCATGCACGCCATTCGAATCGAGTTCGAAGACCTCGGTTTCAAGGCCATGCACCCGATGCGCTCGGCGCGCATCTACCAGGCGGTCAAGCGTGCCCGGGGCAACCGCAAGGAAATCGTCAACAAGATCGAAGAGTCGCTGAGCCATTGCCTGGCGATCGACGAGATCGAGGGCGAGGTCAGCGGGCGCCAGAAGCACATCTACGGCATCTACAAGAAGATGCGCGGCAAACGGCGGGCCTTCAACGAAATCATGGACGTGTATGCGTTCCGGATCATCGTCGACAAGGTCGATACCTGCTACCGCGTGCTGGGTGCTGTACATAATTTGTACAAACCCCTGCCGGGCCGCTTCAAGGACTACATCGCCATTCCCAAGGCCAACGGCTACCAATCGCTGCATACCACGCTGTTCGGCATGCACGGCGTGCCGATCGAGATCCAGATCCGCACCCGCGAAATGGAAGAAATGGCCAACAATGGCATCGCTGCCCATTGGCTGTACAAATCCAGCGGCGACGAGCAGCCAAAGGGCACCCATGCCCGTGCGCGCCAGTGGGTCAAAGGCGTGCTGGAAATGCAGCAACGTGCCGGCAACTCCCTGGAATTCATCGAGAGCGTGAAGATCGACCTGTTCCCGGACGAGGTCTACGTGTTCACGCCCAAAGGCCGGATCATGGAGCTGCCCAAAGGCTCCACGGCGGTCGACTTCGCCTACGCGGTGCATACGGATGTCGGCAACAGCTGCATTGCGTGCCGCATCAACCGGCGCCTGGCCCCGCTGTCGGAACCACTGCAAAGCGGCTCCACCGTGGAGATCGTCAGCGCACCGGGCGCACGGCCGAACCCGGCGTGGCTCAATTTCGTGGTCACCGGCAAGGCGCGCACGCACATCCGCCACGCACTGAAACTGCAGCGCCGCTCCGAGTCCATCAGCCTCGGCGAACGCTTGCTGAACAAGGTACTCAACGGCTTCGACAGCGCGCTGGACAAGATCCCCCAGGAGCGCGTGCAAGCGATGCTTCACGAGTATCGCCAGGAAACCATCGAAGACCTGCTGGAAGATATCGGTCTTGGCAACCGCATGGCCTATGTGGTCGCTCGCCGCCTGCTGGGCGAAGGCGAACAGCTGCCAAGCCCGGAAGGCCCACTGGCGATTCGTGGCACCGAGGGCCTGGTGCTCAGCTACGCCAAATGCTGCACGCCGATCCCGGGCGACCCGATCGTCGGGCACCTGTCCGCGGGCAAGGGCATGGTGGTGCACCTGGACAACTGCCGCAATATCACCGAAATCCGCCACAACCCGGAAAAATGCATCCAGCTCTCCTGGGCCAAGGATGTCACCGGCGAATTCAACGTCGAGTTGCGCGTGGAGCTGGAACACCAGCGCGGCCTGATTGCCCTGCTGGCCAGCAGCGTCAACGCGGCCGACGGCAATATCGAAAAAATCAGCATGGACGAGCGCGATGGCCGCATCAGCGTGGTCCAGCTGGTGGTCAGCGTCCACGACCGTGTGCACCTGGCCCGCGTGATCAAGAAACTGCGTGCCTTGACCGGTGTGATCCGCATCACCCGCATGCGTGCCTAGCGCTTCAAATTAAGTCATCGCTTATTACAAGGAGTCATTCATGACCAAGACAGTAATCACCAGCGACAAGGCCCCGGCCGCCATCGGCACCTACTCCCAGGCGATCAAGGCGGGCAACACCGTCTACATGTCCGGCCAGATCCCGCTGGACCCGAAGACCATGGAACTGGTGGAAGGCTTCGAAGCACAGACCGTGCAGGTCTTCGAGAACCTCAAGTCCGTGGCCGAAGCCGCCGGCGGTTCGTTCAAGGACATCGTCAAGCTGAACATCTTCCTTACCGACCTGAGCCACTTCGCCAAGGTCAACGAGATCATGGGCAAGTACTTCGAACAACCTTACCCAGCCCGCGCCGCCATCGGCGTTGCCGCTCTGCCAAAGGGCGCACAGGTTGAGATGGACGCAATTCTGGTCATCGAGTAAAACACCCGGCGCAGCCCAAACAGGCTGCGCCGACTTCGTTTTAAAAGGATTTCATGATGCGCAAAGCGCTTGTAGCCACTTCGTTGCTCGCCCTGCTGCTCGGCGGCTGCGCCAGCAACCCTGCCGACCTGGATGTGAGCGGCACCTGGATCAACCAGGTCGCCATCGATGCGGCAGCCAAGGGCGGCCCTTTGCGTGAAGCGCTGCAAAGCTTCGGACCGAACCTCGAATGGGAGGTGAATACCAAGGCTTCCCAGGCACGCTACTACAACGGTTTTGAAGTCGCGGAAGGCAAGCTGCTCGGTGAAAAATCCGGCGCCTGGAGCGTGGATTTCTATGGCAGCTCCGCCACCGAACTCAAGCGTAAAGGCAAACAACTGCTGCAGGTTGCCAACGATAACGAGCCCGAACAGTTGTTTGCCCGCGCCAAGGACCCGGCACCGGAAGGCGCGCCACTGGGCGCCAATTTCGAGCGCGCCTTGTATGCCGCCTACATGGGTGGCGACTGGAAGATCACTGACGGTTTCGGTAACGGCGCCATCGTGCAGTTCCAGGCTGACGGCAAAGTCGCAGGCTTGCCGGGCGTCGATCGCTACTCGTTATGCCTTGCCGGCGACTGCGCCTCAATGAGCGGCGGCTACGACAGCATCTGGCTGCAGCTCAACGGCGTAGGCAACCCGTGGATCTTTGCGCGTAAAGGCAAGCAACTGGAGATATTCCAGGGGATCAATACCGCGCAGACGGATGAAGTGCCTCAGTTCACTCCCGGCCCGCGCCAGTGGCTGCTTGAAAAGCAATAACCAGCCCTGCACAAATCCCAATGTGGGAGGGGCGGTGCGACGGTTCGACTTGCTCCTTCCCACATTTTTGACCGCGTTTCAGCCTTTGAGAATCGCGGCATAGCCTTCCCGGTAAGTCGGATAGGTCGGCTTCCACCCCAACGCCTTGCTCCGCGCATTACTGCACTGCTTGCTGCCCGCACGCCGCACACTGGCGTCCTCGGACCACTCCGTTACCCCCAGATACTCACGCAACCACGCCACCACCTCAGCCAACGGCGCTGGCGCGTCATCGACGCCGATATAGACCTTGTCCAGCGAACCGCCCTGCTCCACATGACGCAACAAAAACGCCAGCAATCCCGCGGCGTCATCGGCGTGTATGCGGTTGCCATACAAAGGTGGGTCCACCGCCACACGATAACCTTGGCGCACCTGGGTCAGCAGCCATTCGCGGCCCGGACCGTAGATGCCGGTCAAGCGCACGATACTGGCAGGTATGCCGCTGTTGAGCGCCACCTGTTCGGCTTCGAGCATGACTTGTCCGGAATAGCCCTTGGCCTGGGTTTGCGAGGTTTCATCGACCCACTCCCCATTCTGCTGCCCGTAGACGCTGCTGCTGGAGACAAACAGCAGGTGTTTAGGCTCCTGGCCGTAATCCTTCAGCCACTCCAGCACATGCTGCAAACCTTGAACGTAAGCGGCGCGATAACCGGCTTCATCGTGGTCCGTCGCAGCGGCGCAATACACCAGGTAATCCACCCCGCCGATGGGCCAGGTGTCGGGACAATCCTTGTTGAACAGGTCGCCGGCGATACCGATGACGCCCTCGGGCAGTCGCGAAATATCGCGGCGCAGGCCATGAACCTCCCATTCCGAGGCCAGCAATTGGCTAGCCAGCCGACTACCCACATCGCCGCATCCGGCAATCACAACAGAAGGCGCAGACATCACAAAACTCCGTTTTCAAAGGTCTAGATTAGCCCTCACAGCCGACTGGCGGCCAGAAAAAGCACAAATAAAGTTACTGTATTACTTCTGTTAACAAGAATTACTTGCAATAATGACCTCCCATTTGTCCTCGGCCGTTCAGGGTCTGGTAGGACGATCACTCATTTTTTCTTCTCAGGTCCGGCCAGCATGACACGTCATACAACCCCCGCTTCGCCAACCAAGCTTCACAGCCCGTCCCGCGCCTGGCGCGCGATTGCTGCGCTGCTGTTCAGCGTACTGCTGGCGCCGACCGCCGCATTCGCCGACGCCACCGCACCCGCCGCTCCGGCAGCCGCCGAGCACAATGCCGCAACGCCCGCCGCCCCCGTCGCAGCGCCAGCCGCTGCCACCCCTGCTGCGCCCGCCGTCGCTGACGACACCGGCGTAGTGCTGGAAGAAGACAACACCCTGGGCATGGCTCACGACCTGTCGCCATGGGGCATGTACCAGAACGCTGATGTGGTGGTGAAAGCCGTGATGATCGGCCTGGCCATCGCCTCGATCATCACTTGGACCATCTGGATCGCCAAGGGCTTCGAGCTGCTGGGCGCCAAGCGTCGTCTGCGTACTGAAATCGTCCATCTGAAAAAGGCCACCACCCTCAAGGAGGCGAGCGAGACCGCGACCAAGAAGGGCACCCTGGCCAACCTGCTGGTGCACGACGCACTTGAAGAAATGCGCCTGTCAGCCAACACCCGCGAAAAAGAAGGCATCAAGGAACGTGTCAGCTTCCGCCTGGAGCGCCTGGTTGCGGCCTGCGGTCGTAACATGAGCAGCGGCACCGGCGTGCTGGCAACCATCGGTTCCACCGCGCCGTTCGTCGGCCTGTTCGGTACCGTATGGGGCATCATGAACAGCTTCATCGGCATCGCCAAAACCCAGACCACCAACCTCGCCGTCGTTGCCCCAGGCATCGCCGAAGCCCTGCTTGCCACGGCCCTGGGCCTGGTTGCCGCGATTCCTGCGGTGGTGATCTACAACGTCTTCGCCCGTTCGATTGCCGGCTACAAGGCCCAGGTATCCGACGCGTCGGCAGAAGTCCTGCTGCTGGTCAGCCGCGACCTCGATCACCAGCCTTCCGAGCGCAGCTCGCAACCGCACATGGTGAAAGTGGGGTAATCGGCCATGGGCCTGCATTTGAATCAAGGCGACGACGAGCTCGTCGAGAACCACGAAATCAACGTCACGCCGTTTATCGACGTGATGCTGGTGCTGCTGATCATCTTCATGGTTGCCGCACCGCTGGCCACCGTGGACATCAAGGTCGACCTGCCAGCGTCCAGCGCCAAGCCTGCGCCGCGCCCGGAGAAGCCGATCTTCCTCAGCGTCAAGGCGGACCAACGCCTGTTCCTGGGTGAAGAAGAAGTCAAAACCGAAAGCCTGGGCCCGGTGCTCGACGCCAAGACCCAGGGCAAGAAAGACACGACGATCTTCTTCCAGGCCGACAAGGGCGTGGACTACGGTGACCTGATGAGCGTGATGGATGCCCTGCGGGCAGCCGGCTACCTCAAGGTAGGCCTGGTCGGACTTGAGACGGCAGCCAAGAAATGATCACGACGCGCCACAAACTGACGCGTTATGGCACCAGCCTCGCCGTCGTGCTGGGCGTGCATGCCGTCGCGATCGCCATCGCGCTCCACTGGTCGGCGCCGCGCACGGTGCAGTTGCCACCGGCCGCCATGGTCATTGACCTGGCGCCGATGCCTGCACCACCGCCACCGGCTCCGCCGAAAGTGGTCACGCCGCCGCAACCGCCTGCTCCGGTAGAAGAGTTGCCTTTGCCGAAACTGGCCGAGGCGCCCAAGCCGACAATCCAGGTGCCCAAGCCGGTCAAGCCCAAGCCCAAACCTCAGCCGCCCAAGCCGGTGGAGAAAAAGATCGAGCCGCCCAAGGAGAAACCCTCCGAGGAGCCGCCGAGCGATGCTCCGCCCACCCCGGCACCCGCGGAAAAATCGGCGCAGCCGGTTCCCGGTCCGTCGCCTCAGCAAATCGCGGCCAAAGCGTCCTGGGAAGGCGCCCTGCTGGCGCACTTGCAGAAGTACAAGAAGTACCCGCCAGGCGCTCAGGCAAGTGGCAAGGAAGGCTTGAACCGCCTGAAGTTCATAGTCGATGCCGACGGCAACGTGCTGTCCTACGAGCTGGTGGGCCGTTCCGGCAACGCCGACCTGGACCGTGCAACCCTGGACATGATCCGTCGTGCCCAGCCGCTGCCCAAGCCACCGGCGCACATGTTGAAAGGCGGCAGTATCGAGATCGTTGCACCGTTCGTGTACAACATCGAGAAGCGTCGCCGCTGAGTGTGGGAGGGGCTTGCCCCTCCCACCGCTGATTGCGCGCGGCTAAAATCTCAGCTATTTCCCGCTCAATCCCCAGCAAAGTTCTGATAACGTGCGTCTATCGATTGCAGCCGGTATGCTTGGCCCGCAACCTCATGGACGCTCGCTATGACTCTTACAGAATTACGCTACATCGTGACCCTCGCCCAAGAACAACACTTCGGCCACGCGGCGGAGCGTTGCCACGTCAGTCAGCCGACACTGTCGGTGGGCGTGAAAAAGCTTGAAGACGAACTCGGTGTGCTGATTTTCGAGCGCAGCAAAAGCGCCGTGCGCCTCACCCCGGTGGGCGAAGGCATTGTGGCCCAGGCGCAAAAAGTGCTGGAGCAAGCGCAAAGCATTCGCGAGTTGGCCCAGGCCGGCAAGAACCAGCTGACCGCCCCGCTCAAAGTCGGCGCGATCTACACCGTCGGCCCGTACCTGTTCCCGCACCTGATCCCGCAACTGCATCGCGTCGCGCCGCAGATGCCGCTGTATATCGAAGAAAACTTCACCCACGTATTGCGCGACAAACTGCGCAACGGCGAGCTGGACGCGATCATCATCGCCCTGCCGTTCAACGAGGCGGACGTACTCACCCTGCAGCTCTACGACGAGCCCTTCCAGGTGCTGATGCCGGCCTCTCACCCGTGGACGCAAAAAACCACCATCGACGCCGGCCTGCTCAACGACAAGAGCCTGCTGCTGCTCGGCGAAGGCCACTGCTTCCGCGACCAGGTGCTCGAAGCCTGCCCGACCCTCACCAAGGGCAACGACGGCGCCAAGCACACCACCGTGGAATCCAGCTCCCTGGAAACCATCCGTCACATGGTCGCCTCCGGCCTGGGCATCTCGATCCTGCCGTTGTCGGCGGTGGACAGCCATCACTACGCTCCCGGCGTGATCGAAGTGCGCCCACTCACGCCGCCGGTGCCGTTCCGCACCGTGGCGATTGCCTGGCGTGCCAGCTTCCCGCGGCCAAAAGCCATTGAGATCCTCGCCGACTCGATCCGCCTGTGCTCGGTGGCCAAGCCGCCCGCCGCCGCGAGCTGATCCGCCGTATGACTGAGCTGTCGAAGGTGCCGGTGACGGCACTCAAGGGTGTCGGTGAAGCCATGGCCGAGAAGTTGGCCAAGGTCGGCCTGGAAAACCTCCAGGACGTGCTGTTCCACCTGCCCCTGCGTTATCAGGACCGCACCCGCGTGGTGCCTATCGGCCAGTTGCGCCCTGGGCAGGATGCGGTGGTCGAAGGCACCGTCAGCGGCGCCGATGTGGTAATGGGCAGGCGCCGCAGCCTGGTGGTGCGCCTGCAGGACGGCACCGGCGGCCTGAGCCTGCGCTTCTACCATTTCAGCAACGCACAAAAGGAAAGCCTCAAGCGCGGCACCCGCGTGCGTTGTTACGGCGAAGCGCGGCCCGGCGCGTCCGGCCTGGAAATCTACCACCCCGAATACCGCGCGATCACCGGCGACGAACCACCGCCGGTAGACACCACCCTCACGCCGATCTACCCGCTCACCGAAGGCCTGACTCAGCAACGCCTGCGCCAGTTGTGCCTGCAGACCCTGACGATGCTCGGCCCGCAAAGCCTGCCCGACTGGCTGCCGCTGGAACTGGCCCGCGACTACCAACTGGCGCCGCTGGACGATGCGATTCGCTACCTGCATAACCCACCGGCCGACGCCGATGTCGACGAACTGGCCCTGGGTCATCACTGGGCCCAGCACCGCCTGGCCTTCGAAGAACTGCTGACCCATCAACTGTCGCAACAACGCCTGCGTGAAAGCATGCGTTCCCTGCGCGCCCCAGCGATGCCCAAGGCCACGCGCCTGCCCGCGCAGTACCTGGCCAACCTCGGCTTTGCGCCCACCGGTGCCCAACAGCGTGTGGGCAACGAAATCGCCTATGACCTCAGCCAGCAAGAGCCCATGCTGCGGCTGATCCAGGGCGACGTGGGCGCGGGCAAGACCGTGGTCGCCGCCCTTGCCGCCTTGCAGGCATTGGAAGCCGGTTACCAGGTGGCGTTGATGGCACCTACCGAAATCCTCGCCGAACAGCACTTCATCACCTTCAAGCGCTGGCTCGAGCCATTGGGCCTGGAAGTGGCATGGCTGGCCGGCAAGCTCAAGGGCAAGACCCGCGCAGCCGCACTGGAGCAGATCGCCGGCGGCGCGCCCATGGTGGTGGGCACTCACGCATTGTTCCAGGACGAAGTGCAGTTCAAGAACCTGGCCCTGGTGATCATCGACGAACAACACCGCTTCGGCGTGCAACAGCGCCTGGCCCTGCGCCAAAAAGGCGTGGGCGGGCGCATGAACCCGCACCAGTTGATCATGACCGCCACACCGATCCCGCGCACCCTGGCCATGAGCGCCTACGCTGACCTCGACACCTCGATCCTTGACGAACTGCCGCCCGGCCGTACCCCGGTCAACACCGTGCTGGTCACCGATACTCGGCGTGTGGAAGTGATCGAACGCGTGCGCGGTGCCTGTGCCGAAGGGCGCCAGGCCTATTGGGTGTGTACGCTGATCGAAGAGTCCGAAGAGCTGACCTGCCAGGCCGCCGAGACCACCTTCGAGGACCTCACCAGCGCCCTCGGCGAACTCAAGGTCGGGCTGATTCACGGCCGCATGAAACCTGCGGAAAAAGCCGCCGTGATGGCTGAATTCAAGGCTGGCAACCTGCAACTGCTGGTGGCCACCACGGTCATCGAAGTGGGCGTGGACGTGCCCAACGCCAGCCTGATGATCATCGAGAACCCCGAGCGCCTGGGCCTGGCGCAATTGCACCAACTGCGCGGCCGCGTAGGCCGGGGCAGCGCCGCCAGCCACTGCGTATTGCTGTATCACCCGCCGCTGTCGCAGATCGGCCGCCAGCGCCTGGGCATCATGCGCGAGACCAACGACGGTTTTGTCATCGCCGAAAAAGACCTCGAACTGCGCGGACCCGGCGAAATGCTCGGCACCCGCCAGACCGGCCTGCTGCAATTCAAGGTCGCCGACCTGATGCGCGACGCCGACCTGTTGCCTGCCGTGCGCGATGCGGCGCAGGCCCTGCTGGAGCGCTGGCCGGATCACGTCAGCCCGCTGCTGGATCGCTGGCTGCGCCACGGGCAGCAATACGGCCAAGTGTGACGACTGAATCACTTAAGCGACCTACAGGTGTATCAAGCTGGTTATACTTCGGTGACTGTACGAATTTGGATCAGGCCATGTCAGAAGTTGCCCTCGTCACAGCCACAGTGACCGCCCCGCCGGTCATTCGGGCTCTGCTCGCAAAACTCGCCATCCCCTACACGGAAGTCACCGAACATCCGGGCCTGAATCCAGCACGAAAGGTCCAGGCTGTGCTGCTGGAAGATGCGGTGGGCGCACTGATGGTGCTGTTCCCGCAAAACCAGTTGCTCGACCTCAACCGCCTCACCGAACTCACCGGCCGCCGCCTCACCGCCGTGCCGCCGGAGCGCGTCAGGCGCATGCTGGACAAGCATGAGCTGAACCTGCTGCCAGGCCTGCCGGCACTCACCAGCTCGCCGTGCCTGTACGAAGGCAGCCTGCTCAATGAGCCAAGCCTGCTGGTGCACTCGGGCGAAGCCGGCCTGCTGCTGGAAATCGCCAGTGACGCTTTCAAGACCATGCTCACCAAGGCCAGCGCCGCGCAGTTCGGCGAGCCGGTGAGCAACATTCGCCCCAACCTCGACCGCCCCAATGATGACCGCGAGGAAATCACCCAGGCGATGCAGGCATTCACCGCCCGCCGTATCCAGCAGCGCCTGGAAGCGACCATCGAGATTCCGCCGCTGGCCGATACCGCGCAAAAGATCATCAAGCTGCGCGTCGATCCGAATGCAACCATCGACGACATTACCGGCGTGGTCGAAACCGACCCGGCCCTGGCCGCCCAAGTGGTGAGCTGGGCGGCGTCGCCGTACTACGCGTCGCCAGGCAAGATCCGCTCGGTGGAAGACGCCATCGTACGGGTGCTGGGCTTTGACCTGGTGATCAACCTGGCGCTGGGCCTGGCCCTGGGCAAGACCTTGAGCCTGCCCAAGGACAACCCGCACCAGGCCACGCCGTACTGGCACCAGTCGATCTACACCGCTGCCGTGATCGAAGGCCTGACCCGCGCCATGCCCCGCGCCCAGCGCCCGGAAGCCGGCCTGACTTACCTCGCCGGCCTGCTGCACAACTTCGGCTACCTGCTGCTGGCCCACGTGTTCCCGCCGCACTTCTCGCTGATCTGCCGCCACCTGGAGGTCAACCCGCACCTGTGCCACAGCTATGTCGAGCAACACCTGCTTGGCATCAGCCGCGAACAGATCGGCGCCTGGCTGATGCGCTACTGGGACATGCCGGACGAACTGTCCACCGCCCTGCGCTTTCAGCACGACCCGACCTACGACGGCCAATACGCCGAATACCCGAACCTGGTGTGCCTGGCCGTGCGCCTGTTGCGCAGCCGTGGGATCGGCTCCGGGCCGGATGAAACCATTCCGGACGAGCTGCTTGAGCGCTTGGGTTTGAGCCGGGAAAAGGCTGAGGAAGTGGTCGGCAAGGTGTTGGATGCCGAGGTGCTGTTGCGTGAGCTGGCGTCGCAGTTCAGCCAGGGCTGACGCGCACTCTAAGGATGACGGGGCTTGTTGTGGTGAGCGGGCTTGCCCCGCGCTGGGCCGCGTAGCAGCCCAATACAGCCACCGGGATATTTCAGGCACACCGCAGCGCCTGGTTTTGGGGCCGCTTCGCAGCCCAGCGCGGGGCAAGCCCGCTCACTACAGGGCCAGGTGCTCTGTCAGGCCGACTTCTTTTTCTTCGGCTTCAAATACTTGGTCAACCCCTGGAACCAGATCACCAGCGCCGGGTTGCCCTTGATCTGGATCGATTTGTCCTGAATCCCCGTCATGAACGCCAGTTGCTTGTTTTTCGCCTGCATGGTGGCAAAGCCGTAGGCGGCATCTTTAAAGGCAATTGCAAACGCCGGCGCCGGGTGCACCCCTGAGCGGCTGGTGATGCGCTGGTCTTTGACGATGAAGTGACGGGCAACCTTGCCGTCGAGGGTCTGCAACTGGAACGCCAGGTCTTTGTCACCCAACTGTTGCTGGAAGGCGGGATTGGTGCGGCTGGCTTTGCCCATCATCAGGCCAAGCACCCACAGCAGAAGACGAAATTTCATGCACACGGCCTCGGTGTATTTATTAAGTGGCCGCAGCAGTGTAACGATTTGCAGGCAGAACGCCACCGATCTCGCGCTTTAGGCGCAGATCGGTTGGCGTTTAACGCTTATAGCAACATGTTACTTAAACGTTAGGGCAAGGTACCGGTGCCCAATCGGCCAGGTTTGGATCGCGGCAGGTGCCTTCGATCTGTGCCTTGCCGGCGCTGGCGACCTTTTTGCTTTCATCTTGCTTGGTCTGGGCGGCCTGGAAGGTTTTCTCGGTGGACACCGCTTCGGTCGGTACGGCTGGCAGCGGCGGCTTCTTCGGCGGCTTGGTACCGTTGCCTTTCTTCTTATTGGCCGGCGGCACGACAGGCGTTACATCGGCCTGGGCCACGGTGACCACGTCGGCACGTTGCACACCCACTTGTTGCAGGTCTTTTTCGTAGGCCTGGGTGTAGTTGTTCAGGTCTTCGGCGGCTTTGCCGTTGACCGCAACGATCAGGTCGTTGGATTCCTTCAGGCCCGCGACGATTTCCGCCAGGCGCTTGCGGCCCTCGGTGTCGTTGACCGTCTTGGCTTTGCGATCCGAGACCAGCTTGGTGAACGCGCTCTGGTAGCACTGCTGCGATGCCTTGGCGTACGCGGTGCTGCGGTCGATGTCGGAGACGCTTTTGTTCACGTCGGCGGCATAGGAGGCAATGCGCTGGTTATCATCGGCAATCTGCTTCTGACGCTCGGTGTAGTAACCCGCCGCGCCGCCGGCCAGGGCGCCGCCCGCTGCGCCGATCGCGGCGTTACGACCGCGCTTTTCCTTGTCGCCGGTCAGGGCGCCCAGCAGGGCACCGCCGGCAGCACCGATGGCCGCGCCGGTCACAACCGACTTGGTCATGTTCGAATCGGTAGCCCGCAGATGCTGCACCGGCTCGTAGCAGTTGGGGTAGTACTCGACCTTGGTGCTGGACGCGACCTTGGAGGCCGGCGACGTGGCGCAACCGGTCAGCACGGTGCTGAAACCGGCTGCGATCAGCAGCAGGTGACGCTTGGAAACCGCCTTACGGGAAAAAAGCATAAGTTGTGTTCTCTTCTAAGTTTGACTTGCCCAGCACGGCCCCTGCCGCCTGAGTCCCTTCCAAGCTCGCTGCAACCAACGGTCAAGACCGCTGACCGCTCGCTGCGAGCAATTCCTTCAAGATCGTCGCCGGGTCGGCCCGCTGTTGCTTGCGGTAGTTGCCGACATGGCGAACGAACAGTGTCGCGCGCGTTACCAGGCTCTTGCCGAGCACAGGCTTGCGATCCAACTCTTCCTTGATTCGTTGTAACTGTGCCTGGATCACCGCATCGGTGTAGCGCGTGCCGGTGGCCAGGTTGTCGATGTAAATCGCCACCGCGCCGTCGAGGGCGCTGCGTCCGTTGTCGATGGCCGTGGCAAACAGCGCCGCACTGGCCTCGTCTTTATTGTCCACCGCCTGCTGACGACTCTTTTGCAGGTTGGTCAGGCGGATGTTGTAGTTGCTAATGGTCTCGGCCACCAATGCGGCCGACTGAATCAGGTTGCCGGCCGCCTCTTCGCGTTGTTGGGCGATCAGCGAGACGTTGCGCTTGAGCTCTTCGTTGACCAGCCCCAGCTCGGCTTGCAGCTTGGGGTCGACGCTGGCGGCGATGATGCTGTCCAGGCGCTTGGTGGGGTCCTGGGCGTCGTCGATGGCGTCGGTCAACGACGCCAGGCGCCCTTCCTTTTGCCACTGCGCGAACAGCTCCTTGTAACGCGAACGCGGCGCCGACAGCGCGCCAATCGCCACGCGAAAACCGGTGGTCTCGTTGCTCTGCTCGGTGCCGTCGGCGGCGAACAGCGGGTATTCGCGGCGCATGCCGGTAAACAGCGTGCCCTCGCCTTCCAGGTAGTTGCCGCCCTTGACCACGAAGCCGCCATAGGTGCCCTGGCGACGCCCGGCGTGTACCAGTTGGAAGGATTCCTGGACCATTTCCGCCGCGTTGCCAATCACATCGAACAGACCGATCGGGTTGGGCAATTTGGTGCCGATGGGCATCAGGCGCGCCGCTTGGCCGGTACCGCCGGCGACCTGGTTGAACACCGCGTAATCGCCCAGCGGGCCATCGCTTTCGCTGCCTTCGACGCGGCGCGGGAACAGCCGCCCTTCCAGATCCTGACGGCTCACCGCCTGGCCTCCGCGCGCGGCGAACTCCCATTCAACCTCGGTCGGCAGGCGCACAAACCCCAGGCCACCGTCTTCCGCCGACGTACCGCGCCCGCTCACCGGCAGCAACTCACGGTGATATTTCATCAGCCAGGCGCTGTACACCGCCGAGAAGCGCTCGGCCTCAAAGCGCGACAGCTTCACCTTGGGCAAACGCCCGGCCATGCCGGTGGGCGCCTCGCAGGCCGGGGCCGGCTCGCCACTGGCCAGGGACTGCGCCTGGGCCATCACCTGAGCGTACTGGCGCGCGGTCACTTCGTACTTGCCGATGAAATACAGCATGGGCTTGAGCGGGGTCTTGGCGTCGGTCTTCGGCATCAGCGGCGCGATGACCTTGCTCCAGTCCTGCGGCAAGTCCTTGAGGGTGAATTGGCCGTTGATGAAGTCGCGGCGATAGCCGGAAATAAACGACTGCTGGTAGCCCGCCTCGCCTTCGGCAAAGGGATAGCCGAGGCTGATCTCACGGTCATCGAGGGTGCCCTGGGCCAATACGTAGGCGTAGCGGAACACCATATTGCCGTCGCACGGCAGCGGCAGGCTGACGTCGTCCGGCAACGGCTTGGGGTTGTCCAGCTTATCGCTCGCTTCATCGGCCCAGGCCAACGAGGCCAGGCTCAGCGCCACACAGGCGCCCAGTAACTTATACATCCCTGATTCCTTCAGAAGCCTGGATACGCGCCACTCGCCAACCACCACAGGCCGCCGCCACGGCACTGACGCCGAGGACTGCAACCAGGGCCAGGCCGTAGTGATGCGCCAGCAGGTGGCTGGCGTGCTCGCCGGGCACCTGCACAAATAGTTTATTCAAAGCTGCTTCGGCCAGGCCATACAACCCGCCGCTGAGCACGGCGGCCAACCCTGCGCTGTACAGGGCCTGCAGCACCACAAACAACAATAGCGCGCCGGTGGAAAATCCCAACAGGCGCAGCACTGATAATTCTCGACGCTTGCGCGCCACGGCGGCCAGGGCTCCGGCGAAGATCGCCGCGAACGCTCCCGCCAACGCCAACCCGGCGATGATCCAAA
This sequence comes from Pseudomonas lactucae, assembly GCF_036688725.1. NCBI lineage: Bacteria > Pseudomonadati > Pseudomonadota > Gammaproteobacteria > Pseudomonadales > Pseudomonadaceae > Pseudomonas > Pseudomonas lactucae. Next base: position 77,917 of record NZ_JAQQPT010000004.1, read on the forward strand.
ATACGATCGACAGGTTGCGGCTTAACGACTGCACCTGAGCGATGGTGTTCGCCTGGGTCGCTACCAACAGGTTTTGCCCGGCAAAAAACACGCGCAGCGTTTCTACATCGGTAAGGTTGCGCGCGTACAGGCGGAACGCCGGATACACCCGCTGCTCGCCTACCGCCACCTCATCACCCAGCCATCCCAGCGCCGGTACGGCGCGACCATCGCGGTAATCTTCCGCCGCCTCCAGCAGGCCGAGGCCTGCGAACAGACCGTCCCGGGCAAAGGCTTCCAGCGGCAGGATCGCAACCACGCGTACTCGCGTACGCTGCTCTTCGACACGGCCCGACACCTGACGGGCAAACCGCGCGTCCAACACATCCCCAGGCCGCGCCGCCAACTTCTCGGCCGCGGTGTGGCTCAGCACGATCTGATCCAACCCCTTGGGCATCGGCAGGCCGCTCAACAACGGATCGCCCGGCGCCGTCGGCAGCATCTCCAGGGCCAATGTACCGACCTGCGCCGTCGCCGCGATCTGCCGCGTACGCGGTATGGCGAACGCGACATCAGGGCGCCGGCCCAGTTGCTCGATCAATGCGCTGCTGAATCGACCACCGCCCAACGGAATAATTTCACGGGTGGCCGGATCGGTCTCCAAACGTTCGGTCAAACTGCTAACCAGTCCAAATTTCAGGCCGAATAACACCAGCAACGGCGCGATCACCGCCACCAGCGCCAGCACCGAACAGGCCGACAGCCACGCATCGTTGCGGTAATCCTGCCAGGCCAACGACGCCACCAAGGGGATACGCATCAGCACGCCTCCCCAAGGGTCGCGGTAACGCCGCCGTCGGCATCGCGGCGACAACTGATGCGCCGCACCTGCAAGCCACTGGCGCGGGCCAGGGGTTCGTCATGGGTGGCGATCACGCAGGCGGCGCGGTATTCGCGGGCCTGGGCCAACAGTGCATGCATCACACGTTCGGCATTCAGCGGGTCGAGGGACGCGGTGGGCTCATCCGCCAGCACCAGTTGCGGTGCGTGGGCCAGGGCACGCGCGCAGCTCACGCGCTGGCGTTGCCCCACCGACAGTACCGAGGGTTTCTTGGCCAACTGGTCGCTGATTTCCAGCTGTTCGGCCAGACGCGTCACGCTGCCATCGTCCCTCAAGCCCAGCAGTTGGCGGGACAAAGCGATATTGCCGCGCACATCGAGAAACCCCAGCAGCCCGCCGGTTTGCAGGACATAGCCCAGGTGTTGGCGGCGCAATGCGGCGAGTACGGACTGCTGATCGGCGCGCCACAAGCCAGCGATGTCCTGCCGATTGAATTCAAAGCCGCCCACCTGATCCGGCGCCAGCACCAGCGCGAGCAAATCCAGCAAGGTGCTTTTGCCGCAACCGCTGGGCCCGACAATCGCTACTTGCTCGCCCGCGCGCAGCGTCAGCGCCGGGATCACCAGGCTATAACGCTGGCTACCGACGCCCCGGCTCTTGTGCACCGCGCTCAGGTTCAGCATTACGGCAGCGTCGACAACGGCACGCGGTACAACGCATCGCCCGGCTCGGCATCGCCGAAACGGACCCAGTTGGCCAAGTCATTGTGGAAGGTTTCGTAGAGGCGGATTTTCGAATCCAGCTCGTCGATAAAGTCTTCCTGCTCGGCCACGCTCAACGACAACCACAAATCCTGGGTCATGTTCAGCGACTTGCTGCGGTACGGCAGGCCTTCCAGGTATTCACCAAGGATGCCGCCGTCGGCCAGATTGCCGCCCTTGCGCAAGGCTTGCGGGTCGCGGCTCATGTAGGCCGAGGCGCTGGCAATTTCCTGGAAGAAATCCTTGGGTGAGGTCTGGGTCTTGCGCGCCGCGTCGACGATCAGCTTCAGCGACTGCTGCAAATCGTTGAGCTGCAACTTGGTCAGCATCACGCACACCTGGAACGCTGGCAGTGCCGGGTTGGTCAGGTCGCGGTCGGCGGTCCAGGCGCTGACCAGTTGCGGCGCCTGGCTCGCGCTCTTGCGGCCGAGGAAATCCATGTGCATCGCATAACCGACTGCCGCGGACTTGTCCGCCAGGCTTGGCGCGGCGCTCAGCAACGGCACCGGTTGCGGCGTATCGCTGCGCACCTGATGCACCAGGTTGGCGAAGACCGTGCCGATCTCGTCGACACGCTCGCCCAACTTGCGCACATCGCCACCGGGCACCGGTGTGTACAGGTCGCCGATCCGCGGGTTGGCGTCGGCGGTGAGCACGCGGTACTGGGTCTCGGCGCCGGCGTGGGTTTTCTTGCCGGCGTCGGTGCGCAGGTGCAGGGCGTAGATCTTGATCTGCTTGCCCAGCGCGGCCTGGCGCACTTCGGCCTCGTTCATCTGGGTGGTGGCAAACGGGTCGTTCTTGCGCAGCGCACCGGCGTCGGTGACCAGCAGGATGATGCGTCCGCCATAGCCGGACCAGTCCATGCCGTTCACTGCCTGCATCACCCCGGCAAACGCGTCTTCGTTGAACGAATGGCTGGACACGCTGGAAGCTTTGACCTGCCGCGCCATGTCGAGGAAGCGTTGCGGGTCGCGGCCTTGATCCAGGGTGATCAGGGTCTTGGCCACGTATTCCAGGCCGGGGGTTTTCTTGATGCTGTTGCGAAAGCCGACCATGCCGAAGCTGACGCTGTCCAACTCGCCGCGCTCGGCGATGCGGGTTTGCAGTTCGTGCACCACGTCGCGGATCTGGTCGATATACGGTTGCATCGACACCGTGGTGTCCACCACCAGCACCACGGCAGTGCGGAAGGCGTCGGCGTTCGCATTGATCACTGGCGTGGCCGGCTTGGCCACCGCGTTGCTGCCGGGGTCGATGGAGGCGACATTGAGCAACTGCACCGGCTGGCCGTTCTCGTCGAAGCTCTCTTTGGAATCGAAGATCGGCAACAGGTAGAACTGGTTCTGCGGCACCGCGCTGGCAGCCGGTTCCAGGGCCAGGACCTGGCCGTTGTCGTCGCTGTTCTTCTGCGCCTTGGCCAGCACACCTTTGGCGGCGGCGGGGTCGGCCAGCAGCTTTTCCACTTCCCCCGGTTGGCGCAGGAACATCACCGGCGCACGCCCCGAGCGCTCGGTGAACTTGAGCACCAGGCTCTGCTTCCAATCGCTGACCTGAGCGGCCGGCAACCAACCGTCGCTGCGCCCATCGGTGGCGGCGCCGACGCGCACCCACGGCTGGCCGTTGGCGTCTTTGCGTTGGTACACGTAGAGCACGGAGAACGCCGGCAGGGCTTTGCCGGGTGCGCTGCCTGCATCAGTGGAAAGCTTGGCGCCGGGCTTGCTCAGCACCCGCTGGAACAAGGTCTTTTTACCCGCCATCAACAGCGGGCGCTGGCCGCCATCCACTTCAGCCACCGCCGCAGGGGGCACGGCTGAAGTGGCTGACGGCGTGGCCGCAGGTGTGGCTGCCGGAACAGCGGCCGCAGGCGGTTTCGCCGGCTCGTCGCTGCCGCTCATCCACCAGTAACTCGCGCCGCCAATCGCCAGGGCCACCGCCACGGCCACCGCCGCCAGCGCCAACACCGGCCCACGCCGCTGTTCGGACACAGGCTTGTGCTGCGTCGGGGTCACCACCGGTTGGCGCACGGGCTGCGGCTGGGGTTTCGCGGTGGGGATCTCGATGGACTCCGGCGTGATCCCCGCCAAATCAAAATTCATCGGAATAGGCAGCGGCCGCACCAACGTGGCTTCCGGCGATTCTGCCGGCAGTTGCTCCAGCGCCAGCAGCAACGCCGCCGCATCCGGGAACCGTTCGGCCGGGTCCTTGGCCAGCAGCTTGCGCAACACGCCCTGATAACGGCCGTGGTGCACCGGCAATTCCGGCAACGGCTCGGTCAGGTGCGCCAGTGCGGTGGACAGCGCATCGGTGCCGCTGTACGGCAGCTTGCCGACGAGGATTTCATACAGCACCACGCCCAGCGCATACAGGTCGGCGCGACCATCGATCTCCTGGCCCCGCGCCTGTTCCGGGCTCATGTAGCTCGGCGTGCCCACGGCGAAACCGGCCTGGGTGAACTGGGTGCGGTCATCCAGCGACTTGGCGATGCCGAAGTCGGACAACACCGCCGTGCCGTCGGCGCGAAACAGAATGTTCGCCGGCTTGACGTCGCGGTGCACCAGGCCCTGGGCATGGGCGTACCCCAGCGCCGAGGCAATCTGGCGAATCAAGGTCACGCCCTGCTCCGGCGTCATGCCGGCGGCGATACGCTCCTTGAGCGTGCCGTTGGGCAGGTATTCCATGGCCATGTAATACAGCTCACCGACATTGCCGATGTCATGGATGGTCACCGTGTGCGGGTGCGACAGGCGCGCCAGGGTCTTGCCCTCGCGCAAAAAGCGCTCGCAGAACGTCGGGTCGGCCGCCAGTGCCGCCGCCATCACCTTCAACGCCACCTTGCGTTCCAGCGAGCGCTGGGTCGCCAGGTACACGCTGGCCATCGCGCCTTCGCCGATCTCGCCTTCGATGTCGTAGCCCGGAATCACAATGTTCATGCCGATACCTTCACAACGATGGCGGTGATGTTGTCCGGTGCGCCGCGATTGAGCCCCAGGTGCACCAGGCTGCGCACAATTTCATCCGGCGCATCGTGGCTGAGCACTTCGCGGATTTCGTGGTCTTCAACGGTCTTGTTCAGGCCATCGCTGCACAACAGGTAGCTGTCGCCGGGGGCGATCAACAGGTCGAGCACCGCCACCTCCAGCTGCGCTTCCACACCCACGGCGCGGGTGACGATATTGGCGCGCGGATGTGTGCGGGCGTCGGCCTCGCTGAGCAGACCGCTGTCTTGCAGGTCCTGCACGTAGCTGTGGTCGCGGGAGATGCCGTCCAGCACGCCGTCGCGCAGGCGATACAGGCGACTGTCACCGGCCCACAAACACACACCGCGCAAGCCACGGGCGGCCAGCGCCACCACGGTGCTGCCCATCATGGTCACGCCACGGTTGGCGGTTTCTTCGCGCACGGCGGCGTTGATGCGGATCAAGTCGTTGCGCAAGGCCGCCGAGTATTCGTCGAGGGAGCGGCCTGTCGGCACATTACGCAGGCTGTCAACGATCAGGCTGCTGACATAATCCCCCGCCGCGTGCCCGCCCATGCCGTCGGCCACCACCCACAGGCGGTTCTCCGGCAAGTCCAGACAGGCGTCTTCGTTAACCTGGCGCACCATGCCGACATGGCTTTTGCTTGCGGATTTGTACGTCGCCCCCATCTACACCACACCTTCTTGTCCGAGCAAAAACTGCGCAAAATCGTCGGCGGCAGGCAAGCCCTGACACCGCAATAAACCAGGGGAAATCCGTTGCGAGCCACGTCCCCACCAGAGGCTGGCGCCTGCGCAAGCCTGTTCGGCGAGCGCGGCCAGGCGCCCGTGGGGCTCGGTGGCGGCCACGCGTTGCAGGCCGGCGAAACGACTGTCGACCGCACGCGGTTCAGTCGCCGGCGGGCCGAGGCTGTCGAGGCCGTCGTTGAAACCTTCAAACGTCGCGCCGGCGTCCAGGGTGCTGAGCAGCAACTCTTCAGCCTGCTCGAACCAGGCGTCCGACCCGCCCACCAGCGAAGCGGGGTTGGTGTCGTGATCGAGCAGGGCCACCACCGCCAGCGGAAAGTAGCGCCCCACCCGGTCGATGCTCGGCATCACCACGCCCGTCGCCGCATCCGGCCCGCACACGCCCGGCGCCAGGACAAAGCGCCACAACGGGCTGACCAGGTACACATTGAGCCAATCACCGCCCAGGCGGTTCTGGCTGGCGAGCAACCCCGCAGCCAGCCAACTGTCCCACGGGCCGATAAAACTCTGCGGCAAGGCGCGGCTGACAAAATCCCCGCGGCTGGCTAATTTGCCGTAGAAACCCAGGCTCGTCATAGCCGCTCCGGCAGGCTGAAGCCACTGAGCACGCGGCTCTTGAACGGGTTGAAAGCACTGTTGGCGCGCAACTCGTAGGCGATGCTCGCGCCATCGACCCGCAGACGCAGGTTGAAACGGTCCGGTGAGTTGCCGGCGGTAAGGTCCGATTGCTCCAACAGACGGAACCACGCCCACGGGCCATCGAGGGTCACGCCGGAACGGCCACTGGCCGACGGCGGCATGATGGAGATACGCACCACGCCAATGCTGCCGGGGTTCGGCCATTGCATGGCTACCGGACGGCTCGGGCCGTGGTCGTAGCTCAATTGCTGGCCGTCGAGGTCGAGCAGGAACTGAGTGATGGTGGGGTCCATCGACACCGGCTTGAGCTCGAAACGCACGATAGGCTGGGTGCCACCCGATCTGAAGAACGCGTCACGAATGGTCGCGGCACGCTGGAAGGTTTGCAGCACACCCGGTGCAATCCCCAATTTCTGCGCCGCGCCCGGCTGCCAGCGCCAGGTCGGCGCGGAGGTGTCCACATAGGGTTGCAGGTATTTGCGGAAGTAGTTGTCCATCACCCCGCCCACGCCGAAGAACTGACCGAAGTCATCCAGGGTGGCATCGCGGGCGCTGCCCGGCGACATCGGGTAACGCCCGGCCAGGGACTGGCGGTACACGTTGACCACTTCGCTGACCCATGCCGCGTTCAGTTGGTTACGCACCCCGCCCATCATGCTGTTGGTGGTGGAGTTGACTACCGACTTGACCATGCCCTGCACCAGCGGCGGCTGGCGCTCGGCATTCAGGCTGACCCGCGTCGCAGCGGCCGCCGCCTGGTTCTTGGCTTCGCCGAGCAAGGCGTCGCCGCTGGCGCCGACCATGGCGCTGACCTGCACATACAGGGCATTCATGTCCGAGAGCAGACCGTCGATGGCCGCCGGCTCGCCTTCGTTTTTGCTGACGATGCCGTTGAGTTCGGCGAAGTGCGCGGTCACCGGATCATCCGCCGCCTGCGGCGCATTGGTGTTCGGTTGTTCCTGGCCGAGCAGGCTACCGAGGCGCTCCTTGAGCTTGTCGACGCCGCCTTCCACCGGGACGCCTTTGGCCGCCAGTTGGCGCTCTTCGGCTTGCAGGTCGGTTTCCTTGGCCACCGCCCCCAGCAGCTTTTTCAGCGGCGAGGTCGGCCCGGAAATCACCCGCAGCACGTCGGCCGCCTGGGCCACGCTGGTGATCGGCACAAAGTCGATGTCGGCGAGCAGCGCATCCCACTGGCGCTGGTAATCCTGGAAGTACAGACGACGCACATCGGCGGCCAGGCTCACCACGTTCTGCTGATCGGCCTGTTCATGCCCAAGCACCCATTGCTCTTCGGCGAGGGTGCCGGTCTGGTTCAGGCTGCTCAGCAGGAACGCCTGGCGATAACCCTTGGCGGTAAAAAACCCGCTCAATGGCTCGCCCAACGGCTTGCCGCTCTTGCGGCTGAACACCAATGCGGCGTCGCGACCCGCGGCTTCGTTGATACGAAAGTCCGGAATGCCTTCCGGCAGTTTCTGGCGTTTGACCCGGTCGTAGACACGCTGGGCCACCGGCAGTTGTTGCAGTTGGCGGCGCAGGTCGTCGATCAGGCGCGGGTCAAGACGCGCACTCGGTGGGTGGCGCTCGAACAACGCCTGCAAGTGCCCGGTCAATGCCTGGCGCTGATCGGCCGGCAAGTCGCGCGGCAGGTTGCGGTCCCAGTCGAGGGCGATCCAGGCTTTGATGAAGTCCGGGTCGTAATGCTCGCTGTCGGCCAGCATCAGGTAGGCCTTGAGACCTTCGTAGAGGAAGTCCGAGTTGCCGCCGCCATGCAATTGTTCTTCGATGCGCGTCACCAGGCGTGGCGCAAACACAGCGATCAGCAGCTTGCGGTAGACGCTGGCGGACTCGGCTTCGAGCATGTCGCCCTGATACAGGCCCAGGCCTTCGGACCAGCTCGGCGAATCGCCCGCCAGGTTCTTCACCGCGTTGAGCAACGGCAGCACCGCGAGGACTTCGCGCTGTGCCGGGCTCAGGTTCTGCACGGTCTGGCCCAGCGGCGCGACCTTTTGGTCGACCTGGGCGATATACGCCTGGTTGGCGCGATAACTCACCCACCACAGGCCGCTGACCACGACCACCAGGGCGACGGTAGCCGCAAGGACACCGCGTGCAATCCATTTGCGCCGCCGCTCGACCTTCGGGTTGACGCCCACCAGCCCGCGCTCGGCAAATGCCACGGCGGTAAAGAGTTTTTCGATGAAATAACTGCGCCCGGTGCCGCTCTGGCGCGCCAGGTGCTGGCGGTCCAGGTTCATGCTCTGGGCCATGGCGCCGATCAGGCGATCGATCGGGCTGCCTTCCTGAGTGCCGCTGGTGAAATACACACCGCGCAGCAACACACGCTCTTCAAAGGCGTTGGGTTTGAACACGCCTTCGAGGAAGCTTTGCAGACAGTCCTTCAATGCGCCGAACTGCTGTGGGAAGCCGTAGATCAGGTCGCGTCGCGCCGGATCGCGTTCCTGTTGCAGGCGCTCCACCAGGCGTTCGTTGAGGCGCTGTTCGAGGCCGGCGAACTCGCTTTGCAGATGGGCCAGCGGGCTGTCGCTGTTTTTACCGTCGTCCAGGGCAAAGGTCATGCCCCACACCTGGGCACGGTCTTCCTTGCTCAGGTTGTCGAAGAACTCCATGAAGCCCGGCACCAGGTCGAGCTTGGTCAGCATCAGGTAGATCGGGAAACGCACGCCCAGTTGGGTGTACAGCTCCTGGATACGCAGGCGAATCGCAGCGGCGTGGGCGGCGCGCTCGGCGTCGGTGCCGAGCAGCAGGTCCGACAGGCTGATCGCAATGAATGCCCCGTCGATCGGGCGGCGCGAGCGCTGCTTTTTCAGCAGGTCGAGGAAGCCCAGCCACGCGGCTTTATCCACCGTGGAGTTGCTGTCTTGGGTGGTATAGCGGCCAGCGGTGTCGAGCAAGACGGCCTGATCGGTAAACCACCAATCGCAGTTGCGCGTACCGCCGACGCCGCGCACCGCACCGGCCCCCAACTGCGCGGCCAGCGGGAAGTGCAGGCCGGAATTGACCAGCGCGGTGGTCTTGCCCGAACCCGGCGGGCCGATGATCACGTACCACGGCAGCTCGTAGAGGTTGCGCCGCTCATCGCCACCGAGCTTGGCTTTTTTCAACAGCGCGAGGGCTTCGTCCATGCGCTGGCGCAGGGTCGACAACTCTTCGGCGGTGGCCACGCTGTTGGGGTCGGCCGGGGTTTCAGCGGCAAGGCTGCGCATCACTTCGGCGGCCTGGCGGCGCGCCTGGATGATGCGGAACACGCGGTAGGCGATCCATACCCCGAACATCAGGATGATCAGCGCCCAACGGCGCCCTTGTGGCACCAGCACGTCGAGCAGCGGCCCGACAAACCAGATGATCAGGCTCAGGGCGATCAGGCCCAGCACCGGGATCACCCAGCGAATCATGAAACTGAAAAACGCCTTCACTCGACGCCCTCCGCCAATACGGTGATTTCAACCCGACGATTGCGGGCGCGGCCTTCGGCTGTGCTGTTGGTGGCCAGCGGCTCGGTGTCGCTGCGGCCCTCGGCACTGAAACGGTCGGCTTGGCCGGTCTTGGCCGCAAGGATTTCCAGCACCGACTTGGCCCGCGCCTCGGACAACGCCCAGTTGGACGGGAAGCGCAACGTGGCAATCGGGCGGTTATCGCTGTGGCCGGTGACGCGCACCTGGCCCTTGACCTTGCGGATGGCGTCGGCGATGCGCAGCATCAGCGGCTGGTAGTCATCGACAATGCTGGCGCTGGCGGACGCGAACAGCTCATCGCCACGAATGGTCACCACGGAGCGGTCGACCTTGTCTTCCACCGCGACGCGCCCGGCCTTGATCTCTTCGGCCAGGAAGCCCGCCAGACGCGGCCGCTCGATGACTTTGGGCTGCGCCACCGGACGGTCGATGGCCTGCACCGGGATCTCGCCCAGGGCATGGATATTCTTGAACACCGGTTCCGCCTGCGCCGCCAGCAGCATGCGCAAGGCGAACAGCAACGCCAGCAGCAACGCCAGGCCGATGGCCACGGCGATCCACGGCGGCATGAATTGCGCCAGGCGGTCGCGCGCCACGGTCACGCCGCGCCAGTGCGGCGACAGCTCGCGCTCGTGATCGCCACGGGCACTGCGAATTGCAGCGGCCGTGCGCTCGCGCAGGGCCTCCAGCTGGCTGCGACCGTCGTTCATTACGCGGTAGCGGCCTTCGAAACCCAGGCACATGCACAGGTACAACAACTCCAGCAGGTACAGGCGTTCCCGTGGGCTTTGCAGGCAGTGATCGAGCAGCTGGAAGACTTTCTCGCCGCCCCAGGCTTCGTTGTGCACGGTGATCAGCAGGCTCTGCTTGCCCCACTCGCTGGTGCTGCCCCATGGCGTGCTCAACACCGCTTCATCGAGGGCGGTGCACAGCGCGTAACGCGCCAGCAGCACTTCGTTGCGCGCCACGCCGGCGGCCTCGGCACGCTCTTCGAACTGGCGCAGGTACGCCAGCAATTGCGCGCGCAGACTCGCTGGCGCCGGGTGGGCAATGGTGTTGCGCAGGCGCGTCAGCAAGGCCAACAGCGGGCCGGCGGCGCTTTCCAGCGGGTTGAGGCCCTGGCTCTTGCCGGTGAGCATCGGCGCGGCCGGCATCGACAAGGGCGCGGGTTCGGCGCGCGCAGGCTCCGGCGCACGGCCCCCCGGGCGCGGCATGAACTGGGTGCGGTCGTCATCATTGGGATGCATCGCGGATTATCCTCGGATCGCCCAGAAGGCCAGGTTCAAACCCGGGAACTGCCCGGCGATATGGAAGGCAAAACCGCCGGAATTACTCAACTGTTGCCAGTGTTCGCTGCCCCGGTCCAGCTCGTAATAAGTGCTGCCCGCGTGGTAAGGCAATTGGCGCGGCGCCACTGGCAACGGCACCAGGCCGATGCCCGGCAGTTGCAGGTTGACCATGTCGCGGATGTGTTCCACCGCGCCGACCTTGCTCTGCTGGCCGAAGCGCCCGCGCAGGGTTTCGCCGGGCACATCGGCACGCACCACCAGGATGAAACTGGCGTTGTCGAGCAGGGTCTTGTCCGCCAGCATCGCCACGTGGATGCCGTAGGCTTTCTCGACGATGGGGATTGGCGTGGCCTTGCTGTCGATCAGCATCGACAGCGCTTCACGCAACGCCGCCATCACCGGGGCGAAGCTCAGCGCCAGGTCGTCGTGTTGGTACTGCGGGTATTCCTGGGGGCGGCGGCCCGACGTGGAAAAGGTCGAGAACTCACCGGCCAGGCTCACCAGTTCGCTGAAGAAACGCTCCGGGTGCAGCGGGCTCAACTGGCTGAAATGCTGGATCAGTGGCTGGGCGCGGTTGACCAGTTGCAGCAACATGAAGTCGGCGATCTCCGACGCGCCACCGGCACCCGAGGCGACGACACGACCGGCCAAGGCTTCGCCGCGCTGGTGCAACAGGCCCAGCAACTCGCTGCGAAACGCGGTCAGCGGTTTGCTCGCGGCCACGTCCAATACTGGCGGGATGTAGCTGTCGTCGAGCACCAGGGCGCGGTCGGCGCGTTTTTCCTTGATACGCACCAGGCCCACGGCGGCGTAGTCGCTGATGCCATCCTGCGCGGTCAACAGGCGTAACGCCCGCGAACCCACGGCCACCGGCGCGCGGTTTTCGAACGGCGCGTTGTCGTCGCGCACTTCGCGTACCTGGCTCACGTAGCGCGCGGCTTCCAGCGCCTGGCCTTCGTCCACCGTGTCACGCGCACCCGCGCGCTTGAGCGGCAGGGCCAGGTACACCAGGCCGTCACGCAGGTTGTCGTCGATATTCAACGGACTCGGCGCCAGGTCGTCCTGGGGGATATTGAACGGCGTGCCATCGGGCAACAGGCCTCGGGCCGAGACGATGGCCAGTTTGCCCTGGGCCAGCAGGCCCTGGTCGATCAGCAACTCGGAAAAGCCCCAGGCGCCCGCGGACAACGGGCGGCTGCGGGCGTCGATCAGGTTTTCCAGGTAACGGTCATGCTGCTGGAAGTGCTGCGTTCCGATGAACATGCCTTCCGACCAGACCACGCGATTGTTCCAGGACATGGGGGCTCCGATTGCTTGTTATTGGGCAGGGCTGGATGGGGGAACCACGACGTCGGCGCGCACGGCACGCACATCGAGGCTGATCTGGTATTCGGTGTATTGGCGCGCCGGCACGTTGATCACCGTGCGCCATTGCGCACGGTCCAACTCGCGATACCCCACCAGCAAGCCGATCTGGCGCGTGGACGGGTCAAGGTCGCGCTGGATGCTCAACTGTTGGCCGGGCTGCACCATCACTTCATCCTGGTCCAGCAGGTCCAGGCCGAGGGTGGATTGCGCACGGTCGGCCAGGGCGAAGTAATCGGAGCGTGCAAAGGTGGCGGCGTTTTTCAGTTCGAAAATGCGCACCCGCACCGGGGCTGGCTGGCCGTTGGCGCCGGGGTTAAGCCCGGCAATGGCGTGGAAATGCAGCTCGACGGCCGCGGTATCCACGTCTGCCTCGACGGCGGCTTCGGGTTTGACGGCATCCTTGGCGCACGCCGTCAGCAGAAGCGATGTGGCAACTGCGAGTAAAAACCTGGGAATCATCCTGCGTCCTCAATGACGTACTTAGCTATCCGTTGAATCCTTTGCGACGCCGTGTTCAGCGACGCTGTCGTGCGCTGTGTTCTTCGTAGGCCCGGCTGAATTCGCGGCCGAACAGGTCCTGGAAGTCTTCCTGGGCCTCGCGGGAAATATTGCTGTAGAGCTCGGTGAACTGCTGCCAGTACTGGGCCTGGCGCGAACCGTTGAACAGACTCGACAACCCGCCCGGCTTGCCCATGCGCTCTTCCAACTGTGCCGGTTCAAAACGCTTGAGCAGGTGTTTGATCGCCGCTTCCACGCCCGCCATCACCGCCAGTTGGTGGGCGCGCAGGTCATCGAAACTGTCGCGTACCGCGATGTCCGGCGCCATAAATGCCTGGTTGCCGTGGCGCAGGAGCAGCAATAACGCTTCATCGGCATTCGGTGCGAATTTCAATGGGTTGTTTTCGGCGGGCTGGATCATCGTCTGCTGCATGCGGAATTCGCCCTTGAGGCTGGCGCGGGCACGCAATACGTCGATCAGGCCTTCGACCATCAACCGGTAGCTGCGACCGATGTTTTCCATCTGCGCTTGCGCCTGGGCCTTGTCCAGGCGCAATTGGTCCAGGCCGGCGCCGCGCAGGAAGGCTTGCAGAAGATCGGGTTGCTGGCTGTCATCGGCCACGGGGAGCACAGGCTCGACCACAGGTGGCGGTGGGACGGCTGCCGCAGGTGGCGGCGGGACGATCGCCGCGGGTGGCGGCGGCGGTGGCGCGCTGACCACTGGCGCCGGGGCGTCGCCGAACAGGTCCCAGTCCTCGGGAATCACCGAACCCGAGACCACCGGCGCTTCAACCACCGGTAGAGCCACTGGCGTCGGCGGACGGAAGTCGTGCTGTTCGGACGGCACATGATCCGGCACGGTCGGCGGCGGCACGGCGGTGGGGCTGAGGAAGTCGAACAGGTCCGGCAGGGTGTCCATCGAGGAGGCGCCGTGGAACTGCGGCGCAATCACCGGCGTCGGCATCGGCGTTGGCATCGACGGGCTGGCCACGGCACCCATCAGCGCTTCAAAGCTGTTCGGCGAATCACCGGCAAACGGTTGGCTATCAATGGCTTGCACGTTGAAGTCGATACGCGCCTGGATTTCGTAGTCGCCGATGCGGATCAACTCGCCATCCTGCAGCGGCTCGCTGTTGCCCCGGCGCATACGCAGACCGGCCTTGACCAATTCCACACCGTTCGTGCTGTTATCGGTTAAATAATAACGACCGTCTTTGTACTGGATAACGCAATGTTGTGAAGACACCAGCCGCTCAGGATCAGGCAATACCCAGTCATTCTCCGAACTGCGGCCAATAGCCATCGAGCCCTGGTGCATGGACTTTTCGGCGCATTGCCCTGGGGTGATCTTGTGATAACTAGTGATAGTCAAACACAGCGACATCTTGCCTCCTTGCTGATACTTCGCGCGCGGTCGATTCCCGGGGCAGCGGTTCCCGAGAAATCCCCATCAGGTCGTGCAAGCGACCGTTCACAACCTGCCAAGCCAGCATGATCGCTGATCTTAACTGGGCTCCATGACAAAAATCCTGTCAGGGTGTGCCGTTCGACCCACCAGTCGCGCAGGTTGTTAATCACCGCACATCTGTCACAGAGGGCGAATAGCTTACCTTGACAAGGCATAAGTACTACACCAAAAATGCACAACTTCTTGAATACCAATGATGGCACATTAATAGCAATGTGCTTATATGACCAAGAAACCATGCAAAGTTCATTTGGCAACTAATGCATGAATTGCCCGGCATCTAACGGGCTGATAGGGAGATCGATTTCAGTGGATGTGCCGTTGCTGCTCACCGCCGTTTCCGCGAGCTCGCCCTGTGGCGAAGACATGGAGTATGACGCGGATTTTCTCCAGCTTGAGCGTGATGCCAAGGGCCAACCCGAGCGCAGCATGGGCGACTCCATCCTGCCCGCTGAACCGCCGGAGTGGCGCAGCATCCAGCAGCAAAGCCTCGACTTGCTGCAGCGCAGCAAAGACCTGCGCATCACCCATTTCCTGCTGCAAAGCTCCCTCGCTCTCCAGGGTGTGGCCGGGCTGGCCGAAGTCCTTACGCTGATCGATGCGCTGCTGCGCGAATACTGGGCCGAGTTGCACCCGCGCCTGGATGCCGACGACGACAACGACCCTACCGTGCGCATCAACGCCCTGGCCGGCTTGACCAGCGACGCGACCATTCGCCTGCTGCGCGAAAGTATCCTCACGCGCTCACGCACCTTCGGCCCGGTAAGCCTGCGCGCCGCGCTGAATGCCAGCGGCCTGATGAGTTTCCCGGACGAACAACTGGGCACGCAGCAGTTGAATGCCGCGTTCCTCGACAGCGATCCCGAACAGCTGCAAGCCACCCGCGACGCGTTGAGCGCCGCGCGTTCGGCCTGTGAAGCCATCGAACAACAGGTCAACGATCAGGTCGGTTCGGCCCAGGGCGTGGACCTGAGCCTGTTGAAGCAACCGCTCAAGCAGGCCCTGCAAATCCTCAATCAAGCGGTGCCGGGCACCGACAGCAGCAGCGAACCCGAGGCCGTCAGTGACGACAATGCCCCCTCGGTCGACTTCGCCGCCGCCCCCGCCGCACCACGCCCGGCCGGTGATATCGCCAGCCGCGATGACGTGTTGCGCAGCCTCGACAAGATTCTTGCGTATTACACCCGGCACGAGCCTTCGAGCCCGCTGCCGGTGCTGTTGAACCGTGCGAAAAATCTGGTGCACGCCGATTTTGCGGCGATCGTGCGCAATCTGATTCCCGATGGCATGTCCCAATTTGAAAACCTGCGTGGCCCGGACGGCGACTAAGTCGCCAGGCTTTGCAGTAACAACACCGTCGCTCAAGCGACCAGGAGCAGCAACGTGGCGAAGCAAAGTTCTCAGAAATTCATCGCGCGCAACCGCGCGCCTCGAGTGCAGATCGAGTACGACGTCGAGCTTTACGGCGCCGAGAAAAAGGTCCAGCTGCCCTTCGTGATGGGTGTAATGGCCGACCTCGCCGGCAAGCCTGTCGAGCCTTTGGCGCCCGTGGCCGACCGCAAGTTCCTTGAAGTGGATGTCGACAACTTCGACTCGCGCCTCAAGGCCATGCAGCCGCGCGTAGCGTTCCACGTACCCAATGAGCTGACCGGCGAAGGCAACCTGAGCCTGGACATCACGTTCGAAAGCATGGACGACTTCAGCCCGGCCGCCGTGGCCCGCAAGGTCGACGCGCTGAACCAGTTGCTCGAAGCCCGCACCCAGCTGGCCAACCTGCTGACCTACATGGACGGCAAGACCGGCGCTGAAGAAATCATCATGAAGGCGATCAAGGACCCGGCACTGCTTCAGGCACTTGCCAGTGCGCCTAAGCCTGCAGGGGACCAGTAATCATGACCGACAACACCGCACGCGAAGGCGTCCAGAACCTGGGCGCTACTGAAGAAACCAGCGAATTCGCATCCTTGCTGATGCAGGAATTCAAACCCAAGACCGAGCGCGCCCGCGAAGCCGTGGAAACCGCCGTGCGCACCTTGGCGGAACAGGCCCTGGCCCAGACCGACCTGGTGTCCAACGACGCGATCAAGTCGATCGAGTCGATCATCGCCGCCATCGACGCCAAGCTCACCGCCCAGGTCAACCAGATCATTCACCACCCGGATTTCCAGCAGCTGGAAAGCGCCTGGCGTGGCCTGCACTACCTGGTCAATAACACCGAGAGCGACGAGCAGCTCAAGATCCGCGTGCTCAACATCGCCAAACCCGAACTGCACAAGACCCTGAAGAAATTCAAGGGTACTGCATGGGACCAGAGCCCGATCTTCAAGAAGATGTACGAAGAAGAATACGGCCAGTTCGGCGGCGAACCTTACGGTTGCCTGGTCGGCGACTACTACTTCGACCAGTCGCCACCGGACGTCGAGCTGCTGGGCGAGCTGTCGAAAGTCTGCGCGGCCATGCACTCCCCGTTCATCGCGGCGGCTTCGCCGACCGTAATGGGCATGGGCTCGTGGCAAGAACTGTCGAACCCGCGCGACCTGACCAAGATCTTTACCACCCCGGAATACGCCGGCTGGCGCTCGCTGCGTGAATCGGAAGACTCGCGCTACATCGGCCTGACCATGCCGCGCTTCCTGGCGCGCCTGCCGTACGGCGCCAAGACCGACCCGGTGGAAGCCTTCGCCTTCGAAGAAGACACCGACGGTGCCGACAGCGCCAAGTACACCTGGGCCAACGCCGCCTACGCGATGGCGGTGAACATCAACCGTTCGTTCAAGCACTACGGCTGGTGCTCGCGCATCCGCGGCATCGAGTCCGGCGGTGAAGTGGAAAACCTGCCGGCGCACACGTTCCCTACCGATGACGGTGGCGTGGACATGAAGTGCCCGACCGAAATCGCCATCAGCGACCGCCGTGAAGCCGAACTTGCGAAGAACGGTTTCATGCCGCTGCTGCACAAGAAAAACACCGACTTCGCCGCGTTCATCGGCGCGCAGTCGTTGCAGAAACCGGCCGAATACGACGACCCGGACGCCACCGCCAACGCCAACCTGGCCGCGCGCCTGCCGTACCTGTTCGCCACCTGCCGTTTCGCTCACTACTTGAAGTGCATCGTGCGCGACAAGATCGGTTCCTTCAAAGAGAAGGACGAGATGCAACGCTGGTTGCAGGACTGGATCCTCAACTATGTCGACGGTGACCCGGCGCACTCCACCGAAACCACCAAGGCCCAGCACCCGTTGGCCGCCGCCGAGGTGATCGTGGAAGAAGTCGAAGGCAACCCGGGGTACTACAACTCCAAGTTCTACCTGCGTCCGCACTACCAGCTCGAAGGGCTGACGGTGTCGTTGCGCCTGGTATCGAAGCTGCCATCTGCAAAAGGCGCGTAAGTAACTTGCTCTTCTGTGGGAGGGAGCTTGTCCCGATAGCATCAACTCGGTTTGACTGACAGACCGAGTTGCCTGCATCGGGGGCAAGCCCCCTCCCACACAAACCAAATCAAGTGGCCGGTGCCACACAGGGAGAAAACATGGCTGTTGATATTTTCATCAAGATCGGCGACATCAAGGGCGAGTCCATGGACAAGGCCCACAAGGACGAAATCGACGTGCTGAACTGGAGCTGGGGCATGTCCCAGTCCGGCAACATGCACGTAGGCGGTGGCGGCGGTGCGGGCAAGGTGAACATCCAGGACCTGTCGCTGACCAAGTACGTCGACAAGGCTTCGCCAAACCTGATGATGCTGTGCGCCAGCGGCAAGCACATCGACAAGGTCAAGCTGACCGTGCGCAAGGCCGGTGGCGAAAGCCAGGTCGAGTACATGGTGATCAACCTGGAAGAAGTACTGGTAACGTCGCTGAGCACCGGCGGTTCGGGTACCGATGACCGCCTGACCGAAAACGTCACGCTGAACTTCGCCCAAGTGATGGTGGACTACCAGCCACAGAAAGCCGACGGCACCAAAGACGGCGGCGCGGTCAAGTTTGGCTGGAACATCCGTTCCAACACCAAGCGCTGATAGCCCTGGTGCCGTGGCCCTGCGCCACGGCACTACGGTCTCAAGTGCAGCATTTTGTCCCTCTCGCAACCCGTCCGTGGAGCTGCTTTGGTGGTAACTGAAATCGCTTCCCGCGACCGTCTGCAACCGTCCCTGCTGGACCGGTTGACCGACGACGATCCGACCAACCCGAAGGAAAGCGCCGACAAACGCGTGCTGTCCCTGACCCAATTGAAAGCCTCGGTACTGCGTGACCTGGCGTGGCTGCTCAACACCACGTCGTTGCTCGATGCCGATGCCACCCTGCACACCCCGGCCGGCACCTCAGTGGTCAATTACGGCCTGCCGGCGCTGGCGGGCAACAGCGTTTCCAGTGTCGACATCAAGGCCCTGGAAGCCCTGATCTACCAGGCCATTGCGACGTTCGAGCCGCGCATCCTGCGCCACACGTTGCGCGTCAAAGCCCGTGTCGGCCAGGGCGAGATGAACCACAACGCGCTGAGTTTCGAGATCGAAGGCGACCTGTGGGCACAGCCGGTGCCGTTGCGCCTGCTGCTGCAAACCGACCTGGACCTGGAGTCCGGCCATGTGCGCGTGGTGAACGCCGACCAGCGGAGACGCCCATGAACCCGCGCCTGCTGGAACTGTACAACCAGGAACTGCACCACGTGCGCGAAAGCGCCGCCGAATTCGCCAAGGAATACCCGAAGATCGCCAGTCGGCTGACCCTGTCCGGTATGGACTGCGCCGACCCGTACGTCGAACGTTTGCTCGAAGGTTTTGCCTACCTCACCGCGCGCGTGCAGCTCAAGCTCGACGCCGAGTACCCGACGTTCACCCACAACCTGCTGGAAATCGCCTACCCGCACTACCTGGCGCCGACTCCGTCGATGACCGTGGTGCAACTGCAGACCGACCCCGACGAAGGCTCCCTCGCCAGCGGTTTCCCCTTGCCCCGCGACACGGTATTGCGTGCCGCACTGGGCCGCGAAACCCAGACCTGCTGCGAGTACCGCACCGCGCACCCGGTGACGTTGTGGCCGTTGCAGGTCAGCAGCGCCGAATATTTCGGCAACCCCGCCGCCGTGCTCGGGCGCCTGGCCGCCAGCGAGCCCAAAGCCAAGGCGGGCTTGCGCCTGACCCTGCGCACCGGTGCCGAATTGCCGTTCAACAGCCTCGACCTGGACAACCTGCCGCTGTACCTCAGCGGCGCCGACGAGCAACCGTTCCGCCTCTACGAACAACTGCTGGGCAACGCCTGCGCGGTGTTTGCACGCAAGCCCGGCGGTGACTGGGTCGAGCGCTTGCCACAAGACGCGTTGCGCTCGCGTGGCTTTGACGATGCCGACGCGGCCATGCCGGTGGTGGCGCGGGCGTTCCAGGGCTATCGGCTGTTGCAGGAATACTTCGCCCTGCCCCACCGCTACCTGTTCGTCGAATTCGCCGAGCTGAGCCGCGCGGTCAAACGCTGCGACGGCCAGGAACTGGAGCTGATCGTGCTGTTCGACCGCCACGAGCCGAGCCTGGAAGGCAGCGTCGGCGCGGCGCAGTTCCTGCCGTTCTGCACGCCGGCGATCAACCTGTTTCCCAAACGCGTGGACCGGATCCACTTGTCCGACCGGGTCAACGAACACCACGTGATCGCCGACCGCACGCGGCCGATGGATTTCGAGATTCACTCGTTGACCGGCATCACCGGCCACGGCACCGGGCCGGAGCAGCCGTTTTTGCCGTTCTACGCGGTACGCGATCCTTCCCGCTATGGCCGCGACCAGGCGTATTACACCGTGCGGCGCGAGCCACGCGTATTGTCCAGCGACCAACGCCGTAACGGCCCGCGCTCGACCTATGTGGGCAGCGAAACCTTCGTCAGCCTGGTGGACAGCCGCCAGGCGCCGTATCGCCATGACCTGCGCCAACTCGGTGTGACCGCGCTGTGTACCAACCGCGACCTGCCGCTGTTCATGAGTGTGGGCAACAGCAAGACCGACTTCACCCTGGCCGACAGCGCGCCGGTACTGGCCGTGCGTTGCGTCGCCGGCCCCAGCCGCCCACGCGCCAGCCATGCCCATGACGCCAAGGCCTGGCGCCTGATCAGTCAGTTGTCGCTCAACTACCTGTCGTTGAGCGAACAGGGCCAGGGCGCCGGCGCCTTGCGTGAACTGCTGCGCCTGTATGGCGACAGCAACGACGCGGCGCTGCAATTGCAGATCGAAGGCCTGCGCGAAGTCAGCAGCAAAGCCGTGACCCGGCGCCTGCCGATGCCCGGCCCGATTGTGTTTGGGCGGGGCCTGGAAATCACCCTGGAATTCGATGAAAACGCGTTTCGCGGCACCGGCGTATTCCTGCTCGGCGCTGTACTGGAGCGCTTCCTGGCACGCTACGTGTCGATCAACAGTTTTACCGAGACGGTGATCCGTACCACCGAACGCGGCGAGATCATGCGATGGAAAGCCAAGCCCGGACGTCGTCCGACCCTGTGAGTACCCTCGATGCGATGCATCAGGCGCCCTGGGAATACGATTTCTTCCAGGCGCTGCGGCGTATCGAGTGCGAGTCGCCAAACCTGCCACGCCTGGGCCATTCCCTGCGCCTGGCGGATGATCCGCTGCGCCTGGGACAACAGGCCGATTGCACCTTCGCCCCGGCCACCCTGGCCTCGGTCGAACCCGGTGGCGATGGCAAGCCGGCGCGGCTGGAGCAGTTCTTCTTCGGCCTCGGCGGCCCCAACGGCCCGCTGCCGTTGCACATCACCGAGTACGTGCGCGAACGCCAGCGCAACAACGCCGACAGCACCAGCAAGCAGTTCCTGGACGTGTTCCACCATCGCCTGCTCAGCCTGTTTTACCGGGCCTGGGCCGAGGCGCGGCCGACGATCAGCCACGACCGCCCGGACGATGACTATTGGTCCGCGCGCCTCGCCGCCTTGAGTGGGCGGGGCATGCCGAGCCTGCTCAACCAGGGGCTGATTCCCGACACCGCGAAGCTGCATTACAGCGGCCACCTGTCGGCGCAAACCCGCTACCCGGATGGCCTCAAGGCGATTCTCAGCGAGTATTTCGGCCTGCCGGTGGAGATCGAAGAGTACGTCGGCCAATGGCTGGAACTGCCCGAGCGCAGCCGCATCGGTGTGAGCGCCAACCGCCTGGGCGTGGACTTTTGCCTGGGTAGCCATGTGTGGGACCGCCAGCATAAATTCCGCATCCGCCTGGGCCCGCTTACGCTCGACGATTATATGGGCATGCTGCCCGGCCATCAGCCGTTCAACGAGCTGGTGGCGTGGGTGGCCGAATACCTGGGCCATGAACTGGACTGGGATCTCAACCTGGTTTTGCAACAACCCGAAGTCCCTGCGCTGCAACTCAACGGCCAGTTCCGCCTGGGCTTCAATACCTGGCTCGGTAACCCTGAGCATGACGCCAACGACCTAATCCTGGCCCGGCACTACGCCGATCAAGCCACCACCTCAAGGAATCCAGAGCATGGGTGAAATCAGTCGCGCCGCACTGTTCGGCAAACTCAACAGCGTGGCCTACAAGGCCATCGAAGCCGCCACCGTGTTCTGCAAACTGCGGGGCAACCCGTATGTGGAACTGGCTCACTGGTTTCACCAGTTGCTGCAACTGCAGGACTCGGACCTGCACCGCATCATCCGCCAGTTCAACGTGGAACCGGCACGTCTGGCCCGCGACCTCACCGAGGCCCTGGACCGGCTGCCGCGTGGCTCGACGTCGATCACCGACCTGTCGTCCCATGTGGAAGAAGCCGTCGAGCGCGGCTGGGTGTACGGCAGCCTGATGTTCGGCGAAAGCCAGGTGCGCACCGGTTACCTGGTGCTGGGTATCCTCAAGACGCCGAGCCTGCGCCATGCGCTGCTGGGCTTGTCGTCGGAGTTCGACAAGATCAAGGCCGAAGCCCTGAGCGAACGCTTTGACGAGTACGTCGGCGACTCTCCGGAAAACGCCCTGACTGCCAGCGACGGTTTCAATGCCGGCGCCGTGCCGGGCGAAGCCAGCGGCGCCATGGCGCCGAGTGCGATGGGCAAACAGGAAGCGCTCAAGCGCTTTACCGTGGACCTGACCGAACAGGCCCGTAGCGGCAAGCTCGACCCGATCGTCGGCCGTGACGAAGAGATCCGTCAGTTGGTGGATATCCTCATGCGTCGGCGCCAGAACAACCCGATCCTCACCGGTGAGGCCGGCGTAGGCAAAACCGCGGTGGTTGAAGGCTTCGCCCTGCGCATCGTCGCCGGCGACGTACCACCAGCGCTGAAAGACGTGGAGCTGCGCAGCCTCGACGTGGGCCTGCTGCAAGCCGGCGCCAGCATGAAAGGCGAGTTCGAACAGCGCCTGCGCCAGGTCATCGAAGACGTACAGGCGTCGCCCAAGCCGATCATCCTGTTTATCGACGAGGCCCACACCCTGGTGGGTGCCGGTGGCGCCGCCGGCACGGGCGATGCGGCCAACCTGCTCAAACCCGCGTTGGCGCGCGGCACCCTGCGCACCGTGGCGGCCACCACTTGGGCCGAGTACAAGAAGCACATCGAAAAAGACCCGGCCCTGACCCGCCGTTTCCAGGTGGTGCAGGTCGCCGAGCCGTCGGAAGACAAAGCCCTGCTGATGATGCGCGGCGTGGCCTCGACCATGGAAAAGCACCACCAGGTGCAGATCCTCGACGAAGCCCTGGAAGCCTCGGTGAAGCTGTCCCACCGCTATATTCCAGCGCGCCAGTTGCCGGACAAATCCGTGAGCCTGCTGGACACCGCCTGCGCCCGCGTCGCCATCAGCCTGCACGCCGTACCGGCCGAAGTGGACGACAGCCGCCGTCGCATCGAAGCCCTGGAAACCGAGCTGCAAATCATCGCCCGTGAGCATGCGATCGGTATCGCCATCGGTGCGCGCCAGAGCAACAGCGAAGCCTTGCTGAGCGCCGAGCGCGAGCGCCTGGCCACGCTGGAAAGCCGTTGGGCCGAAGAGAAAACCCTGGTGGATGAGTTGCTCGCGACCCGCGCGACCCTGCGTGAAAAAGCGGGTGTGGTGGACAGCGGCAGCGATGAATTGCGTACGCAATTGGTCGACCTGCAACAGCGCCTCACCGCGCTGCAAGGCGAAACCCCGCTGATCCTGCCGACCGTGGATTACCAGGCCGTGGCCTCGGTGGTCGCCGACTGGACCGGGATTCCGGTGGGTCGCATGGCGCGCAACGAGCTGGAAACCGTGCTCAACCTCGACCAACACCTGAAAAAACGCATCATCGGCCAGGACCACGCCTTGCAGATGATCGCCAAGCGCATCCAGACTTCCCGCGCCGGCCTCGACAACCCGAGCAAGCCGATTGGCGTGTTCATGCTCGCCGGCACCTCCGGCGTGGGCAAGACCGAAACCGCCCTGGCCCTGGCTGAAGCCATGTACGGCGGCGAGCAGAACGTCATCACCATCAATATGAGCGAGTTCCAGGAAGCCCACACGGTGTCGACCCTCAAGGGCGCGCCACCGGGTTATATCGGCTACGGCGAAGGCGGCGTGCTGACCGAAGCGGTGCGGCGCAAACCCTACAGCGTGGTGCTGCTGGACGAGGTGGAAAAAGCCCACCCGGACGTGCATGAAATTTTCTTCCAGGTGTTCGACAAGGGCGTGATGGAAGACGGCGAAGGCCGGGTGATCGACTTCAAGAACACCCTGATCCTGCTGACCACCAACGCCGGCACCGAGCTGATTTCCCACGTGTGCAAAGACCCGGCGAACATCCCCGAACCGGAAGAAATCGCCAAGGCCCTGCGCCAGCCGTTGCTGGAGATTTTCCCGCCGGCCCTGCTCGGGCGCCTGGTGACTATTCCGTACTACCCGCTGAGTGACGAGATGCTCAAGGCGATTACCCGCCTGCAACTGAACCGCATCAAGAAGCGCGTGGAGAACACCCACAAGGTGGCCTTCGACTACGACGACGCGGTGGTCGACCTGATCGTCTCGCGCTGCACCGAGACCGAAAGCGGCGGACGCATGATCGACACCATCCTCACCAACAGCCTGCTGCCGGACATGAGCCGTGAGTTCCTCACGCGCATGCTTGAGGGCAAGGCGCTGGCCGGGGTGCGGATCAGCAGTCGGGATAACGAGCTGCATTACGACTTCAGCGACGCCGAATAACGACTGTTGGAATGCAATGCAAATGTGGGAGGGGGCTTGCCCCCGATGGCGGTGAATCAGTCGCCTGATACATCAACTGACACACTGCTATCGGGGCATAGGTATCTACACAACTTCCGCTGAGCGAATAATCTAGGGTCAATGGGCTGTTGTGGTGAGCGGGCTTGCCCCGCGCTGGGCTGCGCAGCAGCCCCAAAACCCGCACCTCGGTTTATCCTGACACACGGTGTTGGCCTTATTGGGGCCGCTGCGCAGCCCAGCGCGGGACAAGCCCGCTCACCACAGGGAGGATTTTCAGCTTTTAAAAATTGTGTAGATACCTATGGCTATCGGGGGCAAGCCCCCTCCCACATTTGGACTGGGCTCCTTCAGTTATTAAGGTACTTCGATGCTATTCAACCAAGCCTCACGCCTGGCCAAAATCACCAGCCCCCTCGGGCCGGATGTGCTGTTGCTCAATGAAATGGGCGGCGGCGAAGAACTGGGGCGGCTGTTCAACTATGAGCTGCAACTGACGTCCCTGGACGCCAACATCGACCTCAACCAGTTGCTGGGCAAGCCGATGAGCGTCGGCCTGCAACTGGCGGACGGCGGCGAACGGCACTTTCACGGTATCGTCGCGCGCTGCAGCCAGAACATCGACAAGGGCCAGTTCGCCAGTTACCAGGTGACGCTGCGCCCGTGGTTCTGGCTGCTGAGCCGCACTTCGGACTGCCGGATTTTCCAGAACCTGAGCATCCCGCAGATCATCAAGCAGGTGTTCCGCGACCTGGGTTTTTCCGACTTTGAAGATGCCCTGAGCCGGCCGTACCGCGAGTGGGATTACTGCGTGCAGTACCGCGAGACCAGCTTCGATTTCGTCAGCCGCCTGATGGAACAGGAAGGCATCTACTACTTCTTCCGCCATGAACAGGACCGCCATGTGCTGGTGCTGGCCGACGCCTATGGCGCCCACACCACGGTGCCGGGCTACGCGTCGATCCCGTATTACCCCAAGGACGAGCAGCAACGCGAACGCGACCACATGCACAACTGGCACCTGGCGCAGGAGGTGCAGCCGGGCTCGCTGGAACTCAACGACTACGACTTCCAGCGCCCCAGCGCCAGCATCGATGTACGCTCGGCGATGCCGCGCCCACACACCGCCGGCGACTACCCGCTGTATGACTACCCCGGCACCTACGTGCAAAGCGCCGACGGCGAACACTACGCGCGCACCCGCATCGAAGCCCTGCAAACCCTGCACGAACAGATCGAGTTCGCCGGCAACGCCCGTGGCCTCGGTTCCGGCCACCTGTTCAGCCTCACCGGCTTCAGCCGCCAGGACCAGAACCGCGAATACCTGATCGTTGGCATCCGTTACTACATCGTCCAGGAAAACCTGGAAAGCGGCGGCGGCTCAGGTTCCGCGCAGTTCGAAAGCAGCCTCACCTGCATCGACGCCCAGCAAAGCTTCCGCCCGTTGGCCACCACCCACCGCCCTATCGTAAAAGGCCCGCAGACCGCCCTGGTCGTCGGCCCCAAGGGCGAAGAAATCTGGACCGACCAGTACGGCCGGGTGAAGGTGCACTTCTACTGGGACCGTCACGACCAATCCAACGAAAACAGCTCGTGCTGGATTCGTGTGTCGCAATCCTGGGCCGGCAAGAACTGGGGCTCGATGCAGATTCCACGGATTGGCCAGGAAGTGATCGTGAGCTTCCTCGAAGGCGACCCCGACCGACCGATCATCACCGGGCGGGTGTACAACGCTGAGCAGACCGTGCCCTACGACTTGCCGGAAAACGCCACCCAAAGCGGCATGAAAAGCCGCTCCAGCAAAGGCGGCACGCCGGCCAACTTCAATGAAATCCGCATGGAGGACAAGAAGGGCCTGGAGCAGTTGTACATCCATGCCGAGCGTAATCAGGACATTGTGGTGGAGGTGGATGAGAGCCATTCGGTGGGGCATGACCGGAATAAAAGCATTGGCCATGACGAGGTAGTGACGATTGGCAACGACCGCGTGCGTGCGGTCAAGCATGACGACATGCTTATGGTGGGGTTCAGCAAAACCGACGCCATCAGCAAGAGCTATCTAATTGAAGTGGGCGAAAACTTGCGCCTGGTTTGCGGCAAAAGCGTGCTGGAGCTCAACGCCAGCGGCCAGATCAATCTCACGGGTGTGCAGATCAATGTGTATTCCGAGGGCAGCTCCGAGATCAACACCGGCGGCAATCTGCATTTGAACATTGGCGGCAAAGGCGGTACCACACCCATGGGCCAAGGGGTCAAGGGTGAAATCGACGCGGCCGTCAACTCCATGTTTCCCAAGCCGCCTTCCGGCCAATAACGAGATTCCGTTTCATGACCTATCAACTCAATGAACTGCAATTCACGCTGCCCAGCGATGACGTTCAAGATGCTTCCATCAATATCCTGAAGTTCGCTGCTCTGGGTACGTCGTTGATCGTCAGCCGTAGCCTTCTAGATGAGAGTGAAACGCTGCAAAGCAACTTCGAAGAGCAACTGGCGAAGCTGGAGAAGCAGGTACAGGACTTGCGCTACCAACCGGCCAAGGCACTTCGTGTAGGCGCGGCGCAGGATATAGACGCCATCGAAGTGCATAACCAGTTCAGCAAGGGCACCGAGCGTATTCATCAATACCAGTTAGCGCTTGTCATACCCGGCACTCGGCAGATGCTTGCCCTGAGTTATGTCAAAGCCCAACCCCTGGGCGATGCTGAAAGCGCCCATTGGGCAACCATCAAAAGCACCCTGCAGCTGAATCCCAAGCCTTGAAGTCCCTATTCCATGTCTGACGCTCTCTGGGCGGCACGTCTCGGCGACGGCCTGCTGCACACCTCGGCGATGGCCGACATCCTGGGCGGCGTGCTGGAAATTGCGGCCAACATCGCTATTACGGCCGTCGCCACGGCTGCGATTGTGGCCGCCACCGGTATTACCGTCGTTACCGGCGGTCTGGGCTGCTTTGTGCTCGGCGCGGTGGTGGGCATCATCGTCGGTATAGGCATGAGCAAGACGGGGGCGGACAAGGGACTGACAAAGGTCTGTGACTGGATAGGCAATGCGTTATTCCCGCCGGTGGTGATGGCAACCATCGCCACCGGCTCCCACAACACTTTTACCAACGGCATACCCTCGGCACGTGCCGCAGGCGCTATCGGCCCGGTCAGTTCGCAACCCGCCGAAGGTGGTAGTCCCGAAGAAGCCAGCTACCTTGACATGGCCAAGGGTTTCTTCTCGCAGATGTGGCGACCCACGGTGGCGGTTCCTGCACCAGGCGCAGTACCCAAACCGCTGGATATTGTGATCTGCACCAAACATCCACCGATGCCGCCGCAGTTTATTGCCGAAGGCTCCAGCAAGGTCACTATCAACGGTCAGCCGGCCGCCCGCAGCGGTGACCGAAGCACCTGCGACGCCTCGATTGTCGAGTCGGGGATGATCTCCAGCAACGTGCGTATTGGCGGAAGCCCCGTGGTGGTGCGCGAGATCCGCAGTGGCAAGACACCCGGTGTCGGGCTGGCGGTGACCGCACTGTTGATGCTGCGTGGTGGCGGCTCCAAGTTTTTCAGCAAGCTGCCGTGCATGGTCGTTGGTGGACTGGTGTCGTGGGGCACCAGCCAAGTGACCAATGCCATTACCTCTGCTGTAGCAGGCTCGCCCAACCCGGTACACAGCTCCACTGGCGCGAAAATTCTTGATGGGGAAGACGATCTGGACTTCGCCCTGCCCGGCCTGCTCCCTATCGAGTGGCAGCGCTACTACAGCAGCCGGGACGAGCGTCGCGGCGGTCTGTTCGGTGCCAGCTGGAGCGTGATCTACGAGGTCTGCGTCGAGATTGGCGTACACCCCGAAGGTGGGGAACGGCTGGTCTATACCGATGAGCAAGCGCGACAGATCGACATGGGCGTCATCCCGCTTGGCGGTGCCGTATTCAGCGCAGGAGAAGGCTTGAGCGTACGGCGCAATACCAATGGCCAACTACTGATTGAAAGCGTTGATGGGCTCTATCGGCTATTCGAACCAACGCCGGGCACCGCCTCACGCCTGCGCCTTAGCCAATTGGGGGATCGCAACGACAATCGAATCTTCCTCGACTATGACATTCAGGGTCGGCTGAGCCACTTACGAGATACGTTCGACCATGTGCGTGTCGAACTTGTTTACAGCCAGAAATGGCCGGCGCGAGTGGAACAAGTCGAGCGGCTATACCCCGATCACAGCCGCGAAACCCTTGTCAGTTACGGCTACGATGCTCGCGGCGACCTCGCCGAAGTTCGCGATCCCGACGCACATGTGCAACGCCGCTTCACCTACGACAGCGGCCAGCGCATGGTCGAGCATCAGCTGCCCACCGGGCTGCGTTGTTACTACCAATGGGGCTGCGTGGACGGCAGCGAATGGCGCGTGGTGCGGCACTGGACCGATGAGGGTGACGAATACCTGTTCGACTATGACCTGCCGGCCGGCGTGACGCGCATTACTGATGGCTTGCAGCGTCTCAGCACACGCCGCTGGAACTCGCAGTACCAGATCACCGAATACACCGATAACCTGGGAAAGACGTGGCAATTCGAATGGAATGAGGAGCGTCAGTTGCTCAGCGCGACTGACCCACAAGGCGGCAAATGGCAGTTCGGCTACGACGAGTCCGGTAACCTGTGCAGCACTCAGGATCCGTTGGGGCGTATCGAGTCGACGTTGTGGCTGGAGCATTGGTCGCTGCCGCTGGTGGAGACCGATGCGGCAGGCCACGCGTGGCAATATCAGTACGACCAGCGGGGCAATTGCGTCAGTGAAATCGACCCGTTGGGGCATGTCACGCGGTATCGCTACGATACGTTTGGACAGGTGGTGGAGATCATCGATGCCACGGGTAAAAGCAAAACCCTGCGCTGGAATGAAACCGGGCAATTAATCCAGCATATCGATTGTTCAGGGTATCCCACAGCGTTCGAGTACGACCGCCAGGGCCATCTGCAGGTGGTCGTCGACGCCTTGGGTGAACGACAGCGTTATCGACACGACGGCCAAGGCCGGCTGTTGCAGACCGAAATGCCGGACGGTCGCACCGAACAGTACCTGCGCGACACCAGCGGTCTGTTGATCGGCTATACCGATGCAGCGGGACACACCACCCGCTACCAATACGGGCGCCGCGGGCAAGTGCGGCAACGAATAGATGCACACGGCCGGCAGATTGAGTTCCGCTACGACGCCTACGGACACCTCCAAACCCTGACCAATGAAAATGGTGAGAGTTACCGCTTTACATGGGACCCGTGCGACCGTCTGGTGGAGCAACAAGACCTCGACGGTAGCGCCCGACGTTATGCCTATGACCTTCTGGATAACGTAGCCGCCGTTGAGTACGTGCCCACCGGGCAGACACCTGAGCCTTCAATTGTGCATCGACTCGAACGAGATGCAGTGGGCCGCTTGCTGTTGAAACAAACCGATGATGGTCGCACCGAATACGCCTACGACCCGTTGGACCAACTTACCGCTGTCACCTTCATCGGCAATGACGAAACCACCCAGGCACTGGCCTTCGCCTACGACGCGCGCGGCCAACTGCTCATCGAACAAAGCGCCGCCGGCAGCCTGAACTACCACTACGATGAGCTCGGCAACCTGATCCAGACGCAGTTGCCCGACGGCCGTTGGCTCAACCGCCTGTACTACGGCAGCGGCCACCTGCACCAGATCAACCTCGACGGGCGCGTCATCTGCGACTTCGAACGCGACCGCCTGCACCGTGAAGTGCTGCGCACCCAAGGCCAGATCACCACGCGCAGCGAATATGACCGCAGCGGCCGCCTGCGCTCGCGGATACGCCGTCCCAGTGGCCAGCCCACGCAACTGCCGGCTGCCCAGCAAAAACACTTCGACTATGACCCGGCCGATAACCTGATCGGCCGCCTGGAGCGCAACCGCGACAAGCATCGGGACCAGCGTCAACTGCTGCACTACGACGCGACCGGCCGCATCATCGCCAGCCAGGACAACGCCCAGGGCCAGCAGGAAACTTTCACCTACGACGCCGCAGCCAACCTGCTCGACGGCCCGCCAGCAGGTGCAGGGCTGGTCGTGCATAACAAGCTGTTGACCTATCAGGACAAGCGCTACCGTTATGACGGTTTCGGTCGAATGATCGAAAAGCGCAGCGCTGTGCGTGGTGTGCAATATTTCGCCTACGATGCCGAGCATCGCTTGATTGAAATCCGTAGCCAGAAGGATGGACGCGAAACGGTCGTGAAAATGACCTATGACCCGCTTGGGCGGCGCATCGCTAAAACCGAACATGACAACAATGGCTACCCGTTGGGTGAAACCCGCTTTGATTGGGAAGGCCTGCGCCTGCTGCAGGAACACCGGCACAGCCAGACCAGCCTCTATATCTATGAAGAAGACGGCTATGCACCGCTGGCTCGAGTGGACGGCACGGGTGAGCATCAAAGCGTGCGCTACTACCACAACGACCTGAATGGATTGCCTGAGCAACTGACCGAAGCTGATGGGAAAACGGTGTGGCAGGCGCGGTATCAGGTGTGGGGGAATGCGGACGAAGAAGTGCGTGAAGCGTACTTTATCGAAGAGCAGAATTTGCGGTTCCAGGGGCAGTATCTGGATCGGGAGATTGGGCTGCACTACAACACGTTTCGGTTTTATGATCCGGATGTGGGGCGGTTTACGACGCCGGATCCGATTGGGTTGATGGGTGGATTCAATCTTTACCAGTACGCGCCGAACCCCATTGGCTGGATAGACCCGTGGGGATGGGCAGGCGACCCTGCGAAAGCGACCCACATCACTTACGTCGGCGTGAAAGACGGTAAACCTTATGTGGGTTACGCCAGCAAGCCTGGGTTGGGGCATTCCGCGCAAGCTGTGTTGGACTACCGCTATCCTAATAAGCAAATTTTCGACGTTGCACCAGAGGCAGTATTCAAAGGAGATGGGCAAAAAGGAAAAGACATTGCAAGGGGCCTAGAACAAAGAATATATGAAGACAAATTGAAAGAAGGCCCTGTTGCGAATAAACAAAGACCTGTCGGCCCGAATAACAAAAGACGGGATATTTATCTCGCGGCCGCTGACAAACATAGAGGTGTCAAACCTCAAAAACCAACTCAGAAATCCAAAGGTCCGGGAAGATGCTGAAGAAGATCACATGGCAAGAAGGCAAGATTCTAAGTTTAAAACTAAAAGATGACCTCTACACGCTTGTCCAGATGCGTGAAAACTACTACCTGCAGTTTTTCGACTTGACAAATACTCAGGATACCTGGACAGGTGTAAACCTCGAAAAACTTGATCCGTTATTTTTTATTTTCACGTCCACGAAGGCTTTGAAGGGCCTCGCCATAAGTGAGCCGTCATCGGATAAAATCCGCATAGATATGCGCCCTCCCGAAAAAAAAATGCTGAGGGCTATTATTGGCGGTAATTACGGCGCGGATCTTATAGAACTGACTGATTCTTTTGAAACGCTTGATGCAATTACATTGAAAAGCAACTTAACATTAACCGATGACCTCGACACCATTTATAAATATGAATTATCAGGCATGGTCGGCGATCCAGAAAAGCTACAAAATCGTTTAATAAACTACTTTGAAAACGGAGTGAATTGGGACAAATCCAAAGAATTTTTATTCAAAGGCATCTCAGCGCCACACGCCAAAAAATTGAGTACAGCCAAATGAAAAACAAAGAATTACAGGACTTTCAAATGCATCACCTCACTCTAGAGGGTGAAAAAAAACTTATCGCCAAAATAAAGAGGTTGCTCGAAGCGCTTATCAGTGAACTTCAACAACTTCCCGAAAATACAAATCAATCAACCCTCTTGGAAAACTTCAAAAAGTGCATACTTAACATTAATTATTTCGAGGATGAAATAGAAACTGTCGAACGCGAATCTATATTTGAACACATTTACGCCATAGGGGAAATTGTCGGCCTTGACCCAACATCAGAGTACGCTGAGGAGTGGCGAGGCGATTGGTAAAGGATCAAATGGCTGAGGCAAAAATAGATGGATGCATTTATTTTAATTAAAGTTACCCTCTTTATCTACAATGGATGCGGAAGATTAAAATTCTTGAACTGATAGAAAATTCTGACTGTACGACAGAACCATCCATTGGTTTGCCGAACCATCCCGTTCCCGATGACTTATCGTATTTTTATCAACATTACAGTAGCGCAGTTTTTTATCCACAGGCCCGGCACAACTTCACAGTTCAGCCACCAGCGCTAGAACGTCCAGACTTTGCTGTAATGAACGAAGACTTAAAAAATTCCGACTCAGCTAACTGGTACGTGCTGGTTAAAAGTGAAGATCAAATAATTTCAATCGACCTGATGCCAGGCCCGCGATTTGGGTATTGCTACGACTCGTTCTGGGACAGTTACCCGACGGCCGATGAGAGCACATTGATCGCGAGATCTTTCACTGAACTGGTTGAGAAAATCATTAAATCCGGAGGTAAAAGCTTATTCTGGATACCAGGCCACACTTGATAGTGAGACCAGACTATATAACCCCACGGTCGTTGGCTGAACCGTCTGTACTACGGCAGCGCCCATCTGCACCAGATCAACCTCGACGGCCAGGTGATCAACGACTTCGAGCGCGACCGCGATAACCGTCGGGATCAGCGCCAACTGCTCCACTACGACGTGGCCGGCGCATCGCTAAAACCGAACATGACAGCAACGGTTATCCGTTGGGTGAAACCCGCTTTGATTGGCAGGGCTTGCGCCTGCGGTAAGAACATCGGCATAGCCAGACCAGCCATGGTGCATGCCGAGGAGAATCGTTTGCGGCGCACTAGTGGGATGGGACCCAATCAGATGCTTAAGCGCGGGAAGCTGGAGATTCGCCTCATGTCCCAAGCCATACACAACTCACTGGTCAAAACCGGCATCATCACGCAACAACAAGTCAGGACGGCGAGGCGCTCTGCCACGTCATTCGCCAAACGAAAAGGTTGTTTCTAAAGGATCACCGGCTATGGGTATCAATCAGATTATCCTCTCACAGCAAGACCATAACCTTGGACAAATAGGCGGAGGTGCGTGGCTTACAGACCTTGAGTTGTGGCCTAAAGACCCGCAGACCGGTCAGCTTATGCTGCCGGTGATTACGATGACCTCAACGTTCTTGGACGTCCCATTCATACCCTCCGGGATGGCGCTTACTGTGTTCGTCTCCGTTGAGCGAACTGACGAAACGTACACACGATCGTCTGTACGAAAGTTGACTGTTCATCAACAAAGCGAGATGGAAAAGCTCCAACTTGGCCATAGTCAAGTTCTGCTTCACGCACTGGCGACTTCCGAACTCACACCCGCTGCGTTGGTTGATCCAATCCCGCGAACGTATATTGCCCAGCAACCGTTCACTCCCGAACAAATGGAGGAAGAATTGGAAGACCTGGACAGTGGCGCGAGTATCAGCAAGGCCCTTGGGCGCCCCGCATGGTTGCAAGACCCTTTGTATGAAAGCCCTCGCTACTATTTCTTGGCTCAACTAACCGACGCCGACATTGCAAAAATCAGCCCTAGTCACGAAGGAATACTCGGTGGAGGTATCGGCTATGTGTTCGCCGATAATCGAGCGAAAAAGCTGAAAGAAGGGGATCTGGGCGGCTATTTCCTAGTTCAATTCACCTGAGAATGCGATTAGGCGGGCTGGCTTAATGCGGCATACGCATCAGTACCCAACAAAAAAGGGCACCCGACCCAATCGGCGTGCCCATTTTTCTTACCGCCCCGCCTCCCTTCGAGACGGTACTGCGCGTTAAGCGTTAACGGTATCTTTCAGCGATTTACCCGGTTTGAACGCAACGGTATTGCTGGCCTTGATTTTCACAGGCTCACCGGTTTGCGGGTTTTTGCCGGTGCGGGCGCCGCGGTGGCGTTGCAGGAAGGTGCCGAAGCCCACCAGGGTGACGCTGTCCTTGCGGTGCAGGGCGCCGGTGATTTCTTCGAGAACGGCGTTGAGGACGCGGTTGGCCTGCTCTTTGGTGAGATCCGCTTTTTCAGCGATGGCGGCTGCGAGTTCTGGTTTACGCATATGTGAAGCCTCTTTGACGGTTTTTTGTTGTTATGTCCGTGCCACTCTCTGACGGAGCGGCGCCCAAAGCGCCGCAGGCTCTACTCTGCGGCAGACGGGAGTGAGGATGGCATGCCCTCGCACGCTCCGCCAGTCTCGCGGCGAGCTTTCTGGGGTGAAAAACGGGCTTATTCCGACAGAACGACCGACATTTACGCCAGCAGTGGCGGAAGTTCCTTATTCAACGCCAGTTTTTCCATCACGGCGGTGCCGGTCAGCGCATACCCCAGCAGGCGGCCACTGGCATCGCGGCACAGCGCCTTGATGTCGGCGCCCTGGCCTTCGACAATCCATACGCCTTCGGTGCCGCGTGGTGGTGGCGAGACCACCAGCGGGCAGACCGGGGTTTTCACGGTGACGGGCATCGGGCCGTAGCTGACCGCCGTGGCGTTGCCGGCCAGGGTCTGGGCCAGCGCTCGGGCGCAGGTCATCAGCGGCATCACGTACAGCAGGTTCAAGCCATCGACCTCGGCGCAGTCGCCCAGGGCGTAGATGTTGGCGTGGGAGGTCTTGAGGTGGCGGTCCACCATGATGCCGCGGTTGGTCTGCAGGCCGGCGGCGGCGGCCAGGTCGGTGCGTGGGCGCAGGCCGATGGCCGAGACCACCAGGTCGCAGGGGATCACTGCACCGTCCGACAGGTGGGCTTCGAGGCCGTCCGCCGTACGCTGCAGGCGGCTGAGCACCGGCCCCAGGTGGAAACGCGCGCCCAGGCTTTCAAGGCCGGCCTGTACTGCGGCGGCCGCCGCCGGGTGCAGCAGGGTCGGCATGACTTGCTCGCAGGGGGCGACCAGGTCGATTTCATAACCGCCCAGGATCAAATCGTTGGCGAATTCACAGCCGATCAGGCCGGCGCCGAGCAGCAGCACGCGGCGCTTGCCGGCCGCGGCAGTGCGAAAGCGTGCGTAGTCTTCAAGGTCGTTGATCGGAAAAATCAGCTCGGCCGCATCGCCCTCGACGGGCACCTGCACGGTCTGGGCGCCCCAGGCCAGGACCAGGTCGCGGTAAGCCACGGCTTCCTCGCCGATCCACAGGCGCTTGTGGCCTGGGTCGATGCCGCTGATACGGGTGTGGGTGCGCACTTCGGCCTTGAGTTGCTCGGCCATGGCGCCAGGCTCAGCCATGCTCAGGCCGTCGGCTTCCTTGTTCTTGCCAAAGCCGGTGGAGAGCATGGGCTTGGAGTAGGAACGCCCATCATCCGCGGTGATCAGCAGCAAGGGGGTTTCGCTGTCGAGCTTGCGAAATTCCCGGGCCACGTTGTAACCGGCCAACCCTGTGCCGATGATCACGACAGGTGCGTTCATTCCATTCTCCTTGTAGTACGGTTCTTAAATGTTCAGATCAGGCGATTTCGATCATTTCGAAATCCATTTTGCCCACGCCGCAATCCGGGCACAGCCAGTCTTCAGGGACGTCTTGCCACAGGGTGCCCGGAGCGATTCCGTCATCCGGCCAGCCGTCTGCTTCGTTGTAGATCAGGCCGCAGACTACACATTGCCACTTCTTCATTCTTGCTTCCTCAGGGTCCAGGCATCTTGGCCGACGGTCGATAGACCAGCGTTGCCGTACGGCTCAGGGCGTTTTGTACTGATCGGAGCCTGCAGATGCAAGCGCGATCGACGCAAGGTGCCGGCTCAGCCCGGCAAAAGTCCAAGGCGCCATGGTAAGCTCGCCGCCTCTTTCGCTGCCAATTACTGACTCTCCGTGCCGCACTCAATCGCCCTCCCCGAGGCTTGCCAATGGCTGATCCAGAGCCATTTGAGCCCCCTGCCCACGCCCTTGACCCTCGATTGGCTGTTCGATGAAGGCTCACTGACGCGCCGGTTGACGCGGCTGTCGAACGACGGCTTCAGCGTCACCCCACTGTTCGAAGGCTGGCAACCGCTGCGGGACGATGAGTGTGCGGCCCTGGACCTGGCCCCGGCCACGGTCGGCTGGGCGCGCGAGGTGTATTTACGCGGGCATGGCCAGCCGTGGGTATTTGCCCGCAGCGTGGCATCACGCAGTGCGCTGCAGGGCGACGGTTTGCACATGGACGAACTGGGCAGCCGCTCGCTGGGCGAGTTGTTGTTCTGCGACCAGGCGTTTACCCGCCAGGCGATCGAGGTGTGCCGTTACCCTCGGCAATGGCTGCCGAACGCCGACCAGGCTGATGGGCTATGGGCCCGTCGCTCGCGCTTCGACCGTGGCGCGCTGAGCGTGCTGGTGGCGGAAGTCTTCTTGCCGGGTTTCTGGCAGGCGCTGCATGACCATCCGGAGAACTGCTGATGTATCAACGTGCGCTCAAATCCTTGAACCGCTTGAACCCAAGGGCCTGGGACTTCATTCAGTTGACCCGCATGGACAAGCCCATCGGCATCTACCTGCTGTTGTGGCCGACGCTGTGGGCGCTGTGGATTGCCGGCAAGGGTTCGCCGTCGCTCGCCAATATCGTGATTTTCGTACTGGGCGTGGTACTCACCCGAGCGGGCGGCTGCGTGATCAATGACTGGGCCGACCGCAAGGTGGACGGCCATGTAAAGCGCACGGCACAACGTCCGCTGGCCAGCGGCAAGATCAGTTCAAAAGAGGCACTGGTGTTCTTTGCGCTGTTGATGGGCGTCAGTTTCCTGCTGGTGCTGCTGACCAACGCCACCACCATCCTGCTGTCCCTCGGCGGCCTGGCGCTGGCGGCAAGCTACCCGTTCATGAAGCGCTACACCTATTACCCGCAGGTGGTGTTGGGCGCGGCGTTTTCCTGGGGCATGCCGATGGCGTTTACCGCCGAAACAGGCGATTTGCCCGCCACTGCATGGCTGCTGTACATCGCCAACCTGCTGTGGACGGTGGGTTATGACACTTATTACGCAATGACCGACCGCGACGACGACTTGAAGATCGGCGTGAAATCCACCGCAATTCTGTTCGGCGATGCCGACCGGGTGATCATCCTCACGTTGCAGGGCCTGGCGCTGGTGTGCCTGTTGCTGGCGGGCGTGCGGTTTGAGCTGGGCGGCTGGTTCCACCTGGGGCTGCTGGCGGCGGCGGGCTGTTTTGCCTGGGAGTTCTGGTATACCCGCGACAGGGACCGCATGAAGTGCTTCAAGGCGTTTTTACACAACCACTGGGCGGGGTTGGCGATTTTTGTCGGGATTGTGGCCGACTACGGGTTTCGCTGAGGTTTTTGTGGTGGCTGTACCGGCGTCATCGGGGGCCCCCTCCCACAGGGGTACGCATTCCCACTGCGGGAGGGGGTTTGCCCCCAATGCTCTCAGCGGCGCCGCAGGCTTATGGCTTGATGATGTGCCACGCGCCGCCCTTGCCATCTCCGGTCTTGTCACCGGCCCTCTTGTCGTCCTTGTAGGTGTACACCGGCTTGCCTTTGTAGGCCCACTGACTGGTCTGGTCATCACGTGTAATAACCGTCCAATCGCCCGTCTTTGTATCTGTGGATTCAGCCTTCAGCGGCGGCCAGTTGGTCGCGCACTGGTCCTTGCACACTGACTTGCCGTCGGCATCCTTGTCGAAGGTATAGAGCGTCATCCCCTTGTGATCCACCAACATCCCATCTTTTTTCATCGCCGGCTCTGCGGCAAAGGCCAGGCCTGGCAGCATCAACGCCGCCGATAGCAGCAGGGCTTTCCAGGAAACAGTGCTGTAAGTCATCGGAACCTTCCTTTTGTGGTTGTCAGGATTCGGACCCAAAGGGTAGTCCAGAGTGCCGTGAATTGCCCGGACGACTAAATTACTGTCACACGACTGCAATAATTCCGTTATCTAATGCGGCGCAAGACAGTTAAATGACAAGAGGATTTTTGAGCATGGTTGGCAGGAGCATTCTGATTGTTGACGACGAAGCGCCCATCCGCGAGATGATCGCCGTTGCGTTGGAAATGGCCGGCTACGACTGCCTGGAGGCGGAAAATTCCCAGCAGGCCCATGCCATTATCGTCGACCGTAAGCCGGACCTGATCCTGCTGGACTGGATGCTGCCCGGCACCTCCGGCATCGAACTGGCGCGCCGTCTCAAGCGCGACGAGCTGACCGGGGACATCCCGATCATCATGCTTACCGCCAAGGGCGAAGAGGACAACAAGATCCAGGGCCTGGAAGTGGGCGCCGACGACTACATCACCAAGCCGTTTTCCCCACGCGAGCTGGTTGCACGCCTCAAAGCCGTACTGCGCCGCGCCGGCCCGACGGATGGCGAAGCGCCGATCGAAGTCGGTGGGCTGCTGCTGGACCCGATCAGCCACCGCGTGACCATCGACGGCAAGCCGGCCGAAATGGGCCCCACCGAATACCGCCTGCTGCAGTTCTTCATGACCCACCAGGAGCGCGCCTACACTCGTGGCCAGTTGCTCGATCAGGTCTGGGGCGGCAACGTCTACGTCGAAGAGCGCACCGTGGACGTGCATATCCGCCGTCTGCGCAAAGCCTTGGGCGATGCCTATGAGAATCTGGTACAAACCGTGCGCGGCACGGGCTATAGGTTTTCAACCAAAGGCTGAGCCAGCCGCTTCGTGACTCAAGAGCCTGACTTAAACAGCTGACAAGGACGCATGTTCAAGTGAACCAAAACTGGCATGGCACCCTGATCCGCCACATGCTTCTGTTGATCACCGGCTGCCTGTTGGTCGGGCTGATCAGCGGCTACTACGGCTGGAGCCTGGCCATCGGCATCGGCCTGTACCTGGGCTGGACCCTCAAGCAACTGCTGCGCCTGCATGAATGGCTGCGCCAGCACAAACCCGACGAAGCGCCACCCGACGGCTACGGCCTGTGGGGCGAGGTGTTCGACAGCATCTATCACCTGCAACGCCGCGACCAACGGGTACGCGGGCGCCTGCAAGCGGTGATCGACCGGGTGCAGGAGTCCACCGCCGCGCTCAAGGACGCGGTGATCATGCTCGACAGCGACGGCAACCTGGAATGGTGGAACCGCGCGGCCGAAACCCTGCTGGGCCTCAAGACGCCCCAGGACAGCGGTCAGCCGGTGACCAACCTGGTGCGCCACCCGCGCTTCAAGGAGTACTTCGAGCAGGACAACTACGAAGAAGCCCTGGAAATCCCCTCGCCGACCAACGACCGCGTGCGTATCCAGCTGTACCTGACGCGCTACGGCAACAACGAGCACCTGATGCTGGTGCGCGACGTGACCCGCATCCACCAGTTGGAACAGATGCGCAAAGACTTCGTCGCCAACGTCTCCCACGAACTACGCACGCCGTTGACGGTGATCTGCGGGTATCTGGAGACGCTGCTGGACAATGTCGACGAGATCAACCCGCGCTGGAGCCGCGCCCTGCAACAGATGCAGCAACAGGGTTCGCGCATGCAGACCCTGCTCAACGACCTGCTGTTGCTGGCCAAGCTCGAGGCCACCGATTACCCCTCGGACAACCACCCGGTGGCCGTGCAAAGCCTGCTGCAGACCATCAAGAATGACGCCCAGGCCCTCTCCGGCGAGCGCGGACAGCAGATCAGCCTGGAAGCTGACGCTTCAGTGATGCTCAAGGGCAGTGAGGGCGAACTGCGCAGTGCGTTCTCCAACCTGGTGTTCAACGCCGTGAAGTACACCCAGGACAAGGGCACTATCCGCGTCCGCTGGTGGGCCGACGCGCAGGGCGCGCACCTGAGCGTGCAGGACTCCGGCATCGGCATCGACGCCAAGCACCTGCCGCGCCTGACCGAACGCTTCTACCGCGTCGATTCCAGCCGCAACTCCAACACCGGCGGCACCGGGCTGGGCCTGGCGATCGTCAAGCATGTGTTGCTGCGCCACCGCGCACGCCTGGAAATCAGCAGTGTGCTGGGGCATGGCAGTACGTTTACCTGCCATTTTCCAACGACGCAGGTAACGCGTTCGCGCCTCGTCGGGAATGACGAATAATCCAAACACAACACAGCTGGAAATGTGGGAGGGGCGGATTCCACACACCAACCGGCAGCAACCACTAGGCAAGCGCCCCGTCAGCGGCTACATTGGCCGACTTACGCCTGCCTTTCAGGCCCTTCTGTCATCCCTTATTGAACACACGGAACCCGCAAAACCCCATCATGGACCCTTCCCCTGGCATCACCCTCGCGACCCTCTTCGCCGACTTCGGCATGATTCTTTTTGCTCTGATCCTGGTACTGCTCAACGGTTTCTTCGTTGCGGCGGAATTCGCCATGGTCAAATTGCGCTCGACCCGGGTCGAAGCCATCGCCCACACCAACGGCTGGCGCGGGCAGATCCTGCGCACCGTACACAGCCAGCTCGACGCTTATCTGTCGGCCTGCCAGCTGGGTATCACCCTCGCCTCCCTGGGGTTGGGCTGGGTCGGTGAGCCGGCCTTTGCGCATATCCTTGAGCCTCTGTTGGGCGCCGTGGGCGTCGAATCCCCGGAAGTGATCAAGGGCGTGTCGTTCTTTGCCGCGTTCTTCGTGATTTCCTACCTGCACATCGTGGTCGGTGAACTGGCGCCCAAGTCCTGGGCCATCCGCAAGCCCGAGCTGCTGTCGCTGTGGACGGCGGTGCCGCTGTACCTGTTCTACTGGGCCATGTACCCGGCGATCTACCTGCTCAACGCCAGCGCCAACGCTATTTTGCGCATTGCCGGCCAAGGCGAGCCTGGCCCGCATCACGAACACCATTACAGCCGCGAAGAACTCAAGCTGATCCTGCACTCCAGCCGTGGCCAGGACCCGAGCGACCAAGGCATGCGTGTGCTGGCCTCGGCCGTGGAAATGGGCGAGCTGGAAGTCGTGGACTGGGCCAATTCCCGGGAAGACCTCGTCACCCTGGACTTCAACGCCCCGCTCAAAGAGATCCTGGCGCTGTTCCGCCGCCACAAGTTCAGCCGCTACCCGGTGTATGACGCGGTGCGCAACGAGTTCGTCGGCTTGCTGCACATCAAGGACCTGCTGCTGGAACTGGCGGCCCTGGATCACATCCCCGAGTCGTTCAACCTGGCCGAACTGACCCGTCCGCTGGAACGCGTTTCCCGGCACATGCCGTTGTCGCAGTTGCTGGAGCAGTTCCGCAAAGGCGGCGCACACTTCGCCCTGGTGGAAGAAGCCGACGGCAAGATCATCGGCTACCTCACCATGGAAGACGTGCTGGAAGTGCTGGTGGGCGATATTCAGGACGAACACCGCAAGGCCGAGCGCGGCATCCTGGCCTACCAGCCGGGCAAGCTGCTGGTGCGCGGCGATACACCGCTGTTCAAGGTCGAACGCCTGCTGGGCGTCGACCTGGACCACATCGAGGCCGAAACCCTGGCCGGCCTGATCTACGACACGCTCAAGCGCGTGCCGGAAGAGGAAGAAGTGCTGGAGGTTGAAGGCCTGCGCATCATCATCAAGAAGATGAAAGGGCCGAAAATCGTGCTGGCCAAGGTGTTACTGCTGGACTGACCTCCGGAACGCAAACCAAATGTGGGAGCAAGCCCCCACATTAGTTAGGCGTTGCTCTGCAGATCACGCACCCGGCACAAAATGCTTCTGCGCCGTGCCCCGTGCGATCAGGCGGGAAATGTAGTCGAGTTTCTGCGCGTCCTGGTCGATAAACCGGAAGGTCAGCTGCAGCCAGTCGCTGTCGGGCCTGGGCTCGAAGGCGACGATGGCGTGCAGGTAGCCGTTGAGGCGGGCCACTTCGGCGTTCTCGCCTTGCTCCAGGTCAAGCACGGCGCTTTCCAGTACCTGAGGCAGGACGTCACCTCGACGCACCACCAGCAGCGCTTCCTTGATGCTCAGCGCCTTGATCACGCATTGCTGGGTGCCGCTGGACAGGCGCAGTTGGCCCTGGCCACGGCCGGCGGACGGCGCAGCGGCGGAGGGCGCTTGAACCGGCGGGCTGTTGAGCAGGCCTCTGCTTGGCGCAGGTGCGGCGGCGGCAACGGGCGCTGCGCGCGCGGCCTCAGGCTTGCCGCCCGTCAGGGCGCTCAGAGAGTCGTTGCCGAACGCCGAGTTCATCTTGGTCGGTGCGCTGGCAACCAGGGCGTCGAGGCGACCGACCTTGTGCAGGGCCTGCTTGACCTTGTTCAGCAGTTGCTCGTTGGTGAACGGCTTGCTGACGTAGCCGGAAACCCCAGCCTGGATGGCCTGGACTACGTTCTCTTTGTCGCCACGGCTGGTCACCATCACGAATGGCATGGCCTTGAGGTGCGGTTGCTCGCGGCACCAGGTCAACAGCTCCAGGCCGGACATCTCCGGCATTTCCCAGTCGCACAGCACCAGGTCGAAGGACTCGCGCATCAGGATGGTCTGGGCCTTCTTGCCATTCACCGCATCTTCAAGCTTGATCCCAGGGAAGTAGTTGCGCAGGCACTTCTTCACCAGGTCGCGGATAAACGAGGCGTCATCCACCACCAATACACTGACTTTACTCATCGACCCTTCATCCTATAAAAACTTCGGCACGCAAAACGCCTGACTGATGGCATTTTGCCAAAACTCTGTAGTCACGTTCGGACTTTCTTTTACCCGATTCGTAAAAATTCAGGTGCCACAAACGAAAACGCCCGACCAAAGGCCGGGCGTTAATTTCTCGGGCAACTTACTTATCGTCAGGTTCGCCCGGAACATTAGGGTTTTGATCGGCTGAACCTTCAACTTCAGCCTTCATGCGCTTGAGGCCCATGTGCCGTACGTCGGTACCGCGAACCAGGTAGATCACCAGTTCCGAGATATTGCGCGCGTGGTCGCCGATCCGCTCCAGGGAGCGCAGCACCCAGATAATGCTCAAGACCCTTGAGATAGAGCGCGGGTCTTCCATCATGTAGGTGGCCAGCTCACGCAGGGCGGTTTTGTATTCGCGGTCGATG
Source organism: Pseudomonas lactucae (assembly GCF_036688725.1). Classification (NCBI taxonomy): domain Bacteria; kingdom Pseudomonadati; phylum Pseudomonadota; class Gammaproteobacteria; order Pseudomonadales; family Pseudomonadaceae; genus Pseudomonas; species Pseudomonas lactucae. Next base: position 121,018 of record NZ_JAQQPT010000004.1, read on the forward strand.
ACTTTGTCGTACTGCGCGACCGACAACGCCAGGTCCGCGTCGAAACGCGCAAACGCGTCAAGGGCATCGCGCACCATGTTGCGCACTTGGTCGCCGATATGACGCACCTCCACATAACCGCGCGGCGCTTCGCCTTCTTCGCAGAGCTGGATGGCGCGGCGGGCGATCTTGGTGGCTTCGTCGCCGATGCGCTCCAGGTCGATCACCGACTTGGAGATGCTGATGATCAAACGCAGGTCCGAGGCCGCCGGCTGGCGACGGGCGAGAATGCGCAGGCATTCTTCGTCAATGTTGCGTTCCATCTGGTTGATCTGGTCGTCAATCTCACGCACTTGCTGGGCCAGGCCCGAATCGGCCTCGATCAGCGCGGTGACCGCATCGTTGACTTGCTTCTCCACCAGGCCGCCCATCGCCAGGAGGTGGCTGCGCACCTCCTCGAGCTCGGCGTTGAACTGCGCGGAGATGTGATGGGTAAGGCCTTCTTTGCTAATCATGTTGGCGTCCTTGGAGCGTCCGGTAAGGTGCGGAGAACCGCAGCGTCAGTGCAATCAGAACCACAGCTTCCTAGCCGTAGCGACCGGTGATGTAGTCTTCGGTCTGCTTCTTCGCCGGATTGGTGAACAGGGTATCGGTATCGCCGAACTCCACCAACTTGCCCATGTACATGAACGCGGTGTAGTCGGACACCCGCGCCGCCTGTTGCATGTTGTGAGTCACGATGACGATGGTGAACTTGGATTTCAGCTCGTAGATCAGTTCTTCGACTTTCAGCGTCGAAATCGGGTCGAGTGCCGAGCACGGTTCGTCGAGCAGCAGCACTTCCGGCTCCACGGCGATGGTACGGGCGATCACCAGACGTTGCTGCTGGCCGCCGGACAAGCCGAGTGCGGATTCGTGCAGGCGGTCCTTGACCTCGTCCCACAGCGCCGCGCCCTTCAAGGCCCACTCGACGGCTTCATCGAGGATGCGCTTCTTGTTGATGCCCTGGATGCGCAGGCCGTAGACCACGTTTTCGTAGATGGTCTTGGGGAACGGGTTGGGCTTCTGGAACACCATGCCCACCCGACGACGCAGCTCGGCCACGTCCTCGCCCTTGCGGTAGATGTTGGTGCCATAGAGGTTGATGGCGCCTTCCACACGGCAACCGTCCACCAAGTCGTTCATGCGGTTGAACGTGCGCAGCAGCGTGGATTTACCGCAGCCCGACGGGCCGATAAAGGCGGTCACACGCTGCTTGGGGATGTTCATGCTGACGTCGAACAGCGCCTGCTTTTCACCGTAGTACAGGCTCAGGCCCGGTACTTCGATGGCCACGGTTTCCTGGGCCAGGCTCAGGCTCTGCTTGTCGCGACCCAGGGCAGACATGTTGATGCCGTGGGAATGGGTGTCTTGTTGCATGGTCTCACTCCGTTCGTAGCTGCAAGCTTTTAGCTGCACGCCGCAAGATTTGAGCAAAAGCGGCGTGTAGCTTGCCGCTTGTGGCTAATAGCTTTAGCTGTCCAACGCTTTGTATTTTTCGCGCAGGTGGTTACGAATCCACACCGCCGACAGGTTGAGCGTGGCGATCACCAGCACCAGCAGCAACGCGGTGGCGTACACCAGCGGCCGCGCGGCTTCGACGTTGGGGCTCTGGAAGCCAACGTCATAGATATGAAAGCCCAAATGCATGATCTTCTGGTCCAGGTGCAGGTACGGGTAGTTGCCGTCCAGCGGCAGCGACGGCGCCAGTTTCACCACGCCTACCAGCATCAGCGGCGCGACTTCGCCGGCGGCACGGGCCACGGCGAGAATCATGCCGGTCATCATCGCCGGGCTGGCCATCGGCAGCACGATCTTCCACAGCGTTTCCGCCTTGGTCGCGCCCAGCGCCAGCGAGCCTTCGCGCACGGTGCGAGGAATCCGCGCCAGGCCTTCTTCGGTGGCCACGATCACCACCGGCACGGCCAGCAGCGCCAGGGTCAGCGAGGCCCAGAGCAGGCCCGGGGTACCGAAGGTCGGGGCCGGCAGGGCCTCGGCGAAGAACAGACGGTCAACCGAACCACCCAGTACATACACGAAGAAGCCCAGGCCGAACACGCCGTAGACGATGGCCGGTACACCGGCCAGGTTGTTCACGGCGATGCGGATGATGCGGGTCAGGGTGTTCTGCTTGGCGTACTCACGCAGGTACACCGCGGCCAGTACGCCGAACGGGGTCACGATCATCGCCATGATCAGGGTCATCATCACGGTGCCGAAGATAGCCGGGAAGATCCCGCCTTCGGTGTTGGCTTCCCGTGGGTCATCGCTGAGGAATTCCCAGACCTTGCTGAAGTAGAAGCCGATCTTGGTCAGCGTGCCCATGGCGTTCGGCTGATAGGCGTGCACCACTTTGCCGATGCCGATTTCAATTTCCTTGCCGTTGCCGTCACGGGCCGTCAACGCGTCGCGGTTGAACTGGGCGTGCAGGTCGGCCAGGCGCGCTTCGATGTCCTGGTAACGGGCGTTCAGCTCAGCGCGGTCGGCGTCCATGTCGGCCTGGGCGGCGGCGTCGAGCTTGCCTTCCAACTCCAGCTTGCGACCGTGCAGGCGGATGCGCTCCAACCCGGCGTTGATCGCGCCGATATCGGTTTTTTCCAGGGTCTTGAGCTGGGCGGCCAACGCGTTGACGCGGTCGACGCGGGCTTGCAGCTCCGGCCACGCGGCCTCGCCTTCGGCGATGACCTTGCCGTCCTGCTTGACGTTGACCAGGGTGCCGTAGAAGTTACCCCACTCGCGCCGTTCGATGGTCATCAGGTTCGCGGGCCTGGTCTGATCCTTGAGCCATTCGCCGACGATCCAGGTGAAATCGTTGCCGTTCAGGTCGCGGTTGCCGACCTTGATCAGCTCGCGGGTCATGAATTCCGGGCCCTGGTCCGGCACCGGCAGGCCCGCGCTTTTCAGACGCTCGCGCGGCACTTCTTCCTTCTGCACCACTTCGCCGATGACGACATGGTTTTCCTGGCCCGGCACGCTGTAGTTGGCCTGGATCAGGTCGGCCGGCCAGAAATGGCCCAAGCCACGCACCGCAATCACAGCCAGCAGGCCAATGGTCATGATGACCGCGATGGACACCGCGCCACCGCTGATCCAGACGCCGGGGGCGCCGCTCTTGAACCATCCATTCAGGGAGTTCTGTTTCACAGACTTCTACCTTTCTTAAAGCGACGAGTATTTCTTGCGCAGACGCTGACGGATCAGCTCGGCGAGGGTGTTCATGATGAAGGTGAACAGCAGCAACACCAGCGCCGAGAGGAACAGCACGCGATAGTGACTGCCGCCCACTTCCGACTCGGGCATCTCCACCGCGACGTTGGCCGCCAGGGTGCGCAGGCCTTCGAACAGGTTCATCTCCATCACTGGCGTGTTACCGGTGGCCATCAGCACGATCATGGTTTCGCCGACGGCGCGGCCCATGCCGATCATCAAGGCCGAAAAGATGCCCGGGCTGGCGGTCAGGATCACCACGCGGGTCATGGTCTGCCACGGCGTGGCGCCCAGGGCCAGCGAGCCCAGGGTCAGGCCGCGTGGCACGCTGAACACGGCGTCTTCGGCGATGGAGTAGATGTTCGGGATCACTGCAAAACCCATGGCCAGCCCCACCACCAGTGCGTTGCGCTGGTCGTAGGTAATTCCCAGGTCGTGGGAGATCCACATGCGCATGTCGCCGCCGAAGAACCAGGTCTCCAGGTACGGGCTCATGTACAGCGACAGCCAGCCCACGAACAGGATCACCGGGATCAGGATCGCGCTCTCCCAGCCATCCGGAACCCGCAGGCGAATCGATTCGGGCAGGCGACTGAAGACGAAACCGGCGACGAGGATGCCTATCGGCAGCAGCATCAGCAGGCTGAAAATCCCCGGCAGATGCCCCTCTACATACGGCGCCAGGAACAGGCCGGCGAAGAAACCGAGGATTACCGTCGGCATCGCTTCCATCAATTCGATCACCGGCTTGACCTTGCGGCGCAGGCTCGGGGCCATGAAGTAAGCGGTGTAGATGGCCGCGGCAACCGCCAGTGGCGCCGCCAGCAGCATGGCGTAGAACGCCGCCTTCAGCGTACCGAAGGTCAATGGCGCCAGGCTCATCTTGGGTTCGAAGTCGGTGTTGGCGGCGGTCGATTGCCAGACGTACTTAGGCTCGTCGTAGTTTTCGTACCAGACCTTGCTCCACAACGCGCTCCAGGACACTTCGGGGTGCGGGTTATCCAGCAGCAGCGGTTGCAGCTTGCCGTCGGCCTCCACGATCACGCGGTTGGCGCGAGGCGACAGACCGAACACGCCCTGGCCGTCAACCACCGGGTCCACCAGCAAAGTGCGGTGGGCGGTGCTGTGGAACACGCCGAATTTGCCGGAAGCGTCGAGGGCGGTGAAACCTTTGCGACGCTCTTCGGCGGTGATTTCCACAATCGGCGCGGTGCCCATCTGGAAGGTGCGGATTTGCTTGAGGTGCTGCTCGCCATCCGGGTCGCGGGCCATGAACCACTGGGCCAGGCCACCTTTGGAGTTACCGACGATCAGCGAGATACCGCCCACCAGCTGGGTGCTGGCGGTGATTTCGGCGTTGCCGTCTTCCAATAGCTTGTATCGACCATTGAGGCTCTTGTCGCGCAGGCTGAACACATCGGCCAAGGCACGGCCGTTGATCACATACAGCCACTGCTGGCGCGGGTCGATGAAGATCGCCTTCACCGGCTCGGTCATCTGCGGCAGCTCGACACGTTTCTGCTCGCTGGTGACTTCGCCGGTCATCATGTTTTCTTCGCGGCTCAGGGTCAGCACATTCAGGTGCGAACCGGCGGAACCGGCCACCACCAGGGAGGTGTCGGTGGCATTGAGTGCTACGTGCTCCAGCGAGCGACCAGCCTCGTCCAGCACGATCGGCGTTTCACCGTAGGGGTATTCGATCGCGGGGGTGATGGTCTTCTTGCCGTCCGGGTAGGACACCTTGTAGGTGTGGCGGAACACCAGGGACTGACCATTGGACAAACCAAGAATCACCAGCGGGCTGCCCGGCTGGTCTTCGCCGATGGATGCAACGCTGACACCGGCCGGAAGCGGCAGGTCGAAACGCTTGAGTTCAGCACCGGTGTCGACTGCAAAAAACAGCGCCTGGCCCTTGTCGGAAACCCGCATGGCGACTTGGTTCTGTTCTTCGAGGGAGATCAGCAACGGCTTGCCGGCGTCCTGCATCCAGGCAGGTGTCAGCGCATCTTCCTTGGTCAGCGAGGCACCCTGGAACAGCGGCGCGACTACATAGGCGAGGAAGAAGAAGATCAGGGTGATAGCGCCAAGGACAGCGAGGCCACCCACCAGCACGTACCAACGGGTCAGGCGGTCCTTGAGCGCGCGAATGCGGCGCTTGCGTTGCAGCTCAGGCGTATTGAAATCAATGCGCTTGGGAGGAGAAGTCGTCGTCATGGTGGAATTGGCCAGATCATTCATGCGCACACCCTAGCGATCCTGTATGACAGAAAGATGACAGTGCAGTGACGCAACGAATCCGCCGCGAAGCAAGGCTGGCAGCGGATTGTAAAATTCGGATGCGGAGCCGGTATTCCGGCCCCGCAGAGGCAATCAGTTGCCTTCTTTCAGACCCAGGTCAGCCAGGGCCTTGGCGGCGACTTTGGCTGGCAGTGGGATGTAGCCGTCTTTCACCACAACTTCCTGGCCCTGTTTGGACAGAACCAGTTTCACGAACTCGGCTTCCAGCGGCGCCAGAGGCTTGTTCGGGGCTTTGTTGACGTACACGTAGAGGAAGCGCGACAGCGGGTATTTGCCGTTCAGGGCGTTTTCTTCACTGTCTTCGACGAATTCAGTGCTGCCTTTCTTGGCCAGGGCCACGGTCTTCACGCTGGCGGTCTTGTAGCCGATGCCCGAGTAACCGATGCCGTTGAGCGAAGAGCTGATCGACTGCACGACCGAAGCCGAGCCGGGCTGTTCGTTCACGTTAGGCTTGTAGTCGCCTTTGCACAGGGCTTCTTCCTTGAAGTAGCCGTAGGTGCCGGATACCGAGTTACGACCGAACAATTGGACCGGCTTGTTGGCCAGGTCGCCGGTCACACCCAGGTCGCCCCAGGTTTTCACGTCAGCTTTGCCACCGCACAGGCGAGTCGAGGAGAAAATCGCGTCGACTTGTTCCATGGTCAGGTGCTGGATCGGGTTGTCCTTGTGCACGAACACGGCCAGGGCATCGACGGCGACCGGGATAGCGGTAGGCTTATAGCCGTACTTTTGCTCGAAGGCCGCCAGTTCGGTGTCCTTCATCTTGCGGCTCATCGGGCCCAGGTTGGAGGTGCCTTCAGTCAGCGCAGGTGGCGCGGTGGCGGAGCCGGCAGCTTGAATCTGGATGTTGACGTTCGGGTATTCCTTTTTGTACCCCTCGGCCCACAGGGTCATCAGGTTAGCCAGGGTATCGGAACCGACGCTGGACAGGTTGCCCGACACACCAGTGGTCTTAACGTAAGCCGGGATTGCCGGGTCAACACCAGCGGCCACCGCGTTGGCGGTCGCAACGCCAGCAGCGACAAAAGTCATTGCCGCCATCAAACGTTTCAGTTTCATGCCTTGCTCCTAGCAGATAGGGATAATTGGATCGGGGCCAAGTATCGAGAGGCCGTGTGAACACTCTATGTCTGGAATATGACAATTAGATGAAAGGCCACTATCGCAAGCAAAGGTTTAAGAAGACTAAAAGTGGGATGAACACCGTCCCTGTGGCGAGGGAGCTTGCTCCCGCTGGGTCGCGAAGCGGCCCTGAAGAGGGGGACTGCTGCGCAGTCCTACGGGAGCAAGCTCCCTCGCCACAGTGAATCGGGCAGGGTATTACCGCCCGCGCTTCCAGAGATACCCACCCACCACCATCCCCATCACGCACAGGACGGCAACATAGTAAGCCGGGCCCATCGGGCTTTCCTTCATCAGCAGCGACACCGCCAGCGGCGTCAGTCCGCCAAATACGGCGTAGGCCACGTTGTAGGAGAACGACAGACCACTGAAACGCACCACTGGAGGGAACGCCTTGACCATCACATACGGCACCACGCCGATAGTGCCGACGAACAGACCAGTCAGCGCGTAAAGCGGGAACAGCCAGTCCGGGTGGGCCATCAGGCTGTGGTACAGCGTCCATGACGTCGCCAGCAGCAAGGCGCAACCGGTGATCAGCACGCGGCCGGCGCCAAAGCGGTCGGCCAACGCGCCGGAGGCGATGCAGCCCAGGCTCAGGGTGACGATGGCCAGGCTGTTGGCCTGCAGCGCAACGGTCGGGCTGAAGTGGTAGATAGTTTGCAGCACGGTCGGGGTCATCAGGATGACCACCACCACACCAGCCGACAGCAGCCAGGTCAGCAGCATCGACAGCACAATGGCGCCGCGGTGGTCGCGCAGCACGGCACGCAAGGGCAACTCGGCGGCCAGGGTCTTGCGTTGCTGCATCTCGGCGAAGATTGGCGTTTCATGCAGCCAGCGGCGCAGGTACACCGACAGCAGGCCGAACACGCCGCCAAGAAGAAACGGGATACGCCAGGCGTAATCCGAAACCTGCTCCGGGCTGTAAATAGTGTTGATGGCGGTGGCCACCAGTGAACCCAGCAGGATCCCGGCGGTGAGGCCACTGGTCAGAGTGCCGCAGGCATAGCCGATATGGCGCGGCGGTACGTGCTCGGAGACGAACACCCAGGCGCCCGGCACTTCGCCGCCGATTGCGGCGCCCTGGATGATGCGCATCAACAGCAACAGGACCGGCGCCCACAAGCCGATCTGCGCGTAGGTCGGCAGCAGGCCCATGATCAAGGTCGGCACGGCCATCATGAAGATGCTCAGGGTGAACATTTTCTTGCGGCCCAGCAGGTCGCCGAAGTGCGCCATGATGATGCCGCCCAGGGGCCGCGCCAGGTAACCGGCGGCGAAGATGCCGAAGGTCTGCATCATGCGCAGCCATTCGGGCATGTCGACGGGGAAAAACAGTTTTCCGACCACGGTGGCGAAAAACACGAAAATGATGAAATCGTAGAACTCCAGCGCCCCGCCCAAGGCAGACAGCGAGAGGGTTTTGTAGTCGTTGCGGGTCAGCGGGCGCGAGGGTTGCGCACTGCTTGCGGGCACGGAGGACATGGCAAGGCTTCTCTTATAGTCATTATCGATATCAAGGACGGCACGCCCGTGACTGGCGGCGGGTTTGGCAAGATAGCAAATCGCTTGTAAAAGCACAGCGCCAGGAGAACAGTTGCCCGCAAAAGCCCCGATACAGCGCCTATTTACCGACCAAATGAGCCTCGAGAGGTCGTCGTGATGCCAGGGTGTCGATATACTCGGCCCTTGCAGGCGCAAGAACCTCAGTCTTGAGGGGCTGCTGTGCCAAAACGCCGTTGGGTGCCACCCAGCCGATTTGGCAGAGTTTCCCTTTAGTACGCCTTACGAGAAACGCATTGAGCGGTGTATGTTGGTGCTGAAACGTTTTTCTACAAGACGGCTATCCACTTGAAATACCCATGAAGCGTCACGGGTCAGAGGCACCCCCGGCATGATCGAACTCGAACAAGAAGATCCTATCCCGCAAGGCGATCTCGCCCTGCAAATCACCGCGCTCCCGCGTGAAACCAACGGTTTCGGCGATATCTTCGGCGGCTGGCTGGTGGCGCAGATGGACCTGGCCGGTACAGCGATGGCCAGCAAGGTCGCGGGTGGCCGTGTGGCGACCGTCGCCATCGACCGCATGGCGTTCCTGGTGCCGGTGGCGGTGGGTGCGCAGTTGTCCTTCTATACCCAGGCCCTGGAAATCGGCCGCAGCTCGATCCAGATGATGGTCGAAGTGTGGAGCGACGACCCGTTGTCCAGCGAATGGCGCAAGGTCACCGAGGCGGTGTTTGTCTTCGTTGCCATCGATGGTAGCGGCCGCACACGCTCGGTGCCGTCACGCGCGCGTTAAACCTCACCGGGTTTTGACGGTCAATTGCCCCATTGCCTGCTATCAAGAGTGCTGTGTCATGCCTTTGCCCCACGTTGAAACCCTGAAAATCGACGAGCTGGACTGCTGGCTCATCCGCCACAACGGCGCCGAACTGAGGGTGGCCCAGCAGGGCGCGCACATCTTCAGTTACCAGCGTGACGGCGAGCAGCCGCTGATCTGGCCTAACCCGGCAGCCGTGTTCAAGCAGGGCAAAGGCATCCGCACCGGAGTCCCGGTGTGCTGGCCGTGGTTTGGCGTGTTCGACCGCAACCCGCCCAGCGTAAAGGCGATGCGCCAAAGCGATCAGCCGGCCGGCGCCCATGGTTTTGTGCGTACAGCGCTGTGGGAATTGGCCGGGACGGCGTTTGAAGGCGAGGCTTTGCGCATCGACCTGATACTACCGGTGCCTGCAGGCGGTTTCCCCGGCTGGCCCCATCAAGTCGACCTGAAACTCAGCCTGCTGCTGGACGACCACCTGCATATCCGCCTGACCAGCCATAACCGTGGCACAGACACCGTGACCCTCAGCCAGGCGCTGCACACCTACTTCGCCGTGAGCGATGTGCGCAATGTGCAGGTCGAAGGCCTGGATGGGACGACGTATATCGACACCGCCGATGGCTGGAGCGAGAAAACCCAGTCCGGGCTGCTGAGCTTTACCGCAGAGACTGACCGTATCTACCTGGGCACGCCCGCTGAGCTGAGTATTGTCGACAACGACTGGCAGCGCCGTATCCAGCTCTCCAGCGAAGGTTCGAAGTCGACCGTGATCTGGAACCCCTGGACCGAACGCGCCAAGGCGTTCGACGATATGGCCGACGATGGCTGGCAGGGCATGCTGTGCATCGAGACGGCGAATGTGCTGGACGATGTGGTTGAATTGGCGCCCGGCAAAAGCCACATCTTGGGCGTGAGCATTACCAGTACTACTTTATAAACCCAATCAAAATGTGGGAGGGGCTTGCTCCCGATAGCAGAGGGTCAGTCAGCACATTTGTGACTGATAGACCGCTATCGGGAGCAAGTCGAATCGTCGCACCGCCCCTCCCACATTGGTTTGTGTTTTGGTTTAGAGATCGGATTCCTTCACCACCCGCACCTTCCCCGCATCCAGCGCATACGCCGCATCCGCCAGGTCGTTGTTCACCTTCTCCACCTTCAAGGTGCCGGTGACCCACAACGGTGTGTAGATATCATCCAACTTCAACCCCTTGGGATAACGCACCAGCACCAACTGATTAGGTGGCGGTGGCGGCACGTGGATGCACGCGCCTGGGTACGGCACCAGGAAGAACAACGTGCTGCGGCCCTTGGCGTCGGTTTCCAACGGTACCGGGTAGCCGCCGATACGGATGTTCTTGCCGTTCATGGCGGCCACGGTCTTGGTGGAATACATCACCGCCGGCAAACCTTTGCTCTGCTTCAGGCCGCCCTTATCGGTAAAGGTGCCCTGGGCTTCGGGGGAGTTGTGGTCAATCTCGGGCATGGCTTCGAGGGCTTTCTGGTCTGAAAGCGGCATGAGGTCGAGCCAGTCGGTTTCCGGCAGTTCACCGGCGTGCGCCAGGCCAGAGCCCAGCAAGAGAAGAGTCAAGAGAAGACGGCGCATGAAGAAGCTCGGCAAGTACAAGTGCCGAGCATTCTAGCCCTCTGCGCCTACGCAGCGCAGAGGACTTCGTCGGCTGATTACTTCTTTTTGATCAAGCCGTAGATCACCAGCAGCACAATGGCGCCGACCAGCGCGCCGAGGAAGCCTGCGCCTTGACCGGCCTGGTAGATACCCAGGGCCTGACCACCATAGGTCGCGGCCAGGGAGCCGGCGATACCCAACAGAATGGTCATGATCCAGCCCATGCTGTCGTCGCCTGGCTTGAGGAAACGCGCGAGCAGACCGACGATAAAGCCGATAACGATGGTTCCGATGATACCCATGGCATTTCCCTCTGAATGAAGTGAACTATGCCAAAGCCTAGACAGGCTTTGGCATCCTGCAATCAGAGGATGGCGATCCCCGAATGGTTCCCGCCATCGCCAGGCAAATTATTGCTCGGCGATCAGCGCTTCGACCTTGAGGATCTGCGCCTGCAGCGTCGCGCGGTCCTTGCAGCGCAGGTTGGCATGGCCGACCTTGCGCCCGGCCTTGAAGGCCTTGCCGTAGTGATGCACGTGGCAATCGTCGATCGCCATCACCCGCTCAACCGGCGGCACCGTACCGATGAAGTTGAGCATGGCGCTCTCGCCGACCTTGGCCGTGGAGCCCAGCGGCAGGCCTGCCACGGCACGCAGGTGGTTTTCGAACTGGCTGCACTCGGCGCCTTCGGTGGTCCAGTGCCCGGAGTTGTGCACACGCGGGGCGATTTCGTTGGCCTTGAGGCCGCCGTCGACTTCAAAGAACTCGAACGCCATCACACCGACATAATCCAGCTGCTTGAGCACACGGCTGGAGTAGTCTTCGGCCAGCGCCTGCAACGGGTGGTCGGTGCTGGCCACGGACAGTTTGAGGATGCCGTTGACGTGAGTGTTGTGCACCAACGGGTAAAAACGGATTTCGCCATCCCGAGCCCGCACGGCGATCAGCGAGACTTCGCCGGTGAACGGCACGAAGCCCTCCAGCAGGCAGGCGACGCTGCCCAGCTCGGCGAAGGTGCCGACCACATCGGCAGCGGTTCGCAGGACTTTCTGGCCCTTGCCGTCGTAACCCAGGGTGCGGGTTTTCAGCACGGCCGGCAGGCCAATGCTGGCGACAGCGGCGTCGAGGTCGGCCTGGGATTGAATATCGGCGAAGGCCGGGGTCGGAATGCCCAGATCCTTGAACATGCTCTTCTCGAACCAGCGGTCACGCGCGATGCGCAGGGCTTCGGCGCTTGGGTATACCGGTACGAACTGCGAAAGGAACGCGACGGTTTCGGCCGGGACGCTTTCGAACTCGAAGGTCACCAGATCCACTTCGTCGGCCAATTGGCGCAAGTGGTCCGGGTCGCTGTAGTCAGCGCGCAGGTGTTCACCCAGGGCGGCCGCGCAGGCGTCCGGCGCCGGGTCAAGGAAAGCGAAATTCATCCCCAGCGGGGTTCCCGCCAGCGCCAGCATGCGGCCCAGTTGGCCGCCACCGATTACACCGATTTTCATCGTCAACAACCTCAGGCGATACGTGGGTCTGGATTGTCCAGCACGCTGTCTGTCTGCTCAGCACGGAATTTTTTCAGCACCGCGTGAAACTGCGGGTGCTTGGCGCCCAGGATGCTGGCCGACAGCAGGGCTGCGTTAATCGCGCCAGCCTTGCCGATCGCCAGGGTGGCCACCGGGATCCCGGCCGGCATCTGCACGATGGACAACAGCGAGTCCACGCCCGAGAGCATCGCCGACTGCACTGGCACGCCTAGCACCGGCAGGTGAGTCTTGGCCGCACACATGCCTGGCAAATGCGCTGCACCGCCGGCACCGGCGATGATCACCTCGATGCCACGGGATTCTGCTTCATCGGCATACTGGAACAGCAAATCCGGGGTGCGGTGGGCGGAGACCACCTTCACTTCATACGGAATGCCGAGCTTTTCCAGCATATCGGCGGTGTGGCTAAGGGTGGACCAATCGGACTTGGAGCCCATGATCACGCCAACCAATGCACTCATCGTCGTGCCTCTTCTCTCTGGGCGCCCGCGGGCGCGTCAAAAAACAACAAGCCACGCGGGAAATCCGGCGTGGCTTGGTGTACGAATTTAGGCCGGTTGGACCGGCCGAAGGCCGCGCAGTATACCGTAATAATGCAGATAAACAGCCCCTGGAATGACCATCCGTCCAGCGGCACAAACCTGCGGTTTTATTGACTTCCGAGTCAGCGAAAACACCACAAAACCCTATGGGAGGGGGCTTGCTCCCGATCGAGGTGTATAAGTGCCAGATTCAGTGCCTGACACACCGTAATCGGCCCGATATTGGGCTCAGGTGCTTTGCGCCGCTCCCCCTTCCAACTTGCGCCACAACAACCGCACATTCGCCTTGCGCACCAACGCACAGCGATACAGGCGAATCTCCAGCGGCACATGCCATTGCGGCCCGCCGCACACCACCAATTCACCACGGGCCAGTTCGGCACGCACGCTCAGTTGCGGCACCCAGGCAATGCCCAGCCCCTCCAGGGCCATGCTCTTGAGGCTGTCGGCCATGGCGGTTTCGTACACGGTGGTAAAGCGCAGCGCACGCTGGCGCAGCAACAGATGCACCGAACGGCCGAGGAATGCACCGGCGCTGTAGGCCAGCAACGGCACGCTGCCCTCGCCTTCGAGGTCGAACAGCGGTTTGCCGTCGGCATCGGCGGCGCACACCGGGAGCATTTCGGTGTCGCCCAGGTGCAGCGACGGGAAGATTTCGGCGTCCATCTGCATCGCGGCGTCCGGGTCGTAGAACGCCAGCATCAGATCGCAGCCCCCCTCGCGCAGGGCGTGCACGGCGTCACCGACGTTGGTGGCGACCAGCCGCGTGGCGATGTTCAAGCCTTCGTTGCGCAATTGCGCGATCCAGCGCGGGAAGAAGCCCAACGCCAGAGAGTGGGCGGCGGCGACTTGCATGACTTCGCCCTGCCCGCCTTCCAGATGATGCAAATGGCGCAACACTTCACCCAACTGTTCGACCACGGTGCGCGCGGTGACCAGAAATAGCTGCCCCGCCGCTGTCAGCTCGACGGGCGTGCGCGAGCGGTTGACCAGGGTCAGGCCCAAGGCGGCTTCCAGGCTGCGGATGCGTCGGCTGAACGCCGGCTGGGTGACGAACCGCCGCTCCGCCGCCTGGGAAAAGCTGCGGGTCGCGGCCAGGGCGCTGAAGTCTTCCAGCCATTTGCTTTCAAGGTTCATCACTGCCTCCCACGGGTACGCACCATTTTGGCACACACGCCCGCCATGATAGCCGGGTCACACCTGCATTATGCCGTTTATGCATAGGCCAGTGTTTAACAGCATTGGCCCAAAAATTCGTACGCGCCTAGCATTCGCAGCGTTCCGGCCAGTTCCGGGTCCCTATCGAGATGATTTCCGTCATGTCCTCTGCTGCATCTTTCCGTACAGAAAAAGACCTGCTTGGCGTACTCGAAGTACCTGCTCAAGCGTATTACGGCATCCAGACCCTGCGTGCGGTGAATAACTTCCGCCTCTCGGGCGTTCCGATTTCGCATTACCCGAAATTGGTGGTCGGCCTGGCAATGGTCAAGCAAGCAGCCGCAGATGCCAACCGCGAGTTGGGCCAGCTCAGCGAAGCCAAGCACGCTGCCATCAGCGAAGCCTGTGCCCGTCTGATCCGCGGCGATTTCCACGAAGAGTTCGTGGTGGACATGATTCAAGGCGGCGCCGGCACTTCAACCAACATGAATGCCAACGAAGTCATCGCCAACATCGCGCTGGAGGCCATGGGCCACCAGAAAGGCGAATACCAGTACCTGCACCCCAACAACGACGTGAACATGGCGCAGTCGACCAACGACGCCTACCCGACCGCGATCCGCCTGGGTCTGCTGCTGGGCCATGACGCGCTGCTGGCCAGTCTCGACAGCCTGATCCAGGCCTTCGCCGCCAAAGGCGTCGAGTTCAGCCATGTGCTGAAAATGGGCCGCACCCAATTGCAAGACGCTGTGCCGATGACCCTCGGCCAGGAATTCCGTGCCTTCGCCACCACCCTGGGTGAAGACTTGGCACGCCTGAAAACCCTGGCGCCGGAGCTGCTCACCGAAGTCAACCTGGGCGGCACCGCCATCGGTACCGGTATCAACGCCGACCCGCGTTACCAGGCCCTGGCCGTACAACGCCTGGCGATCATCAGCGGCCAGCCCGTGGTTCCGGCAGCCGACCTGATCGAAGCCACCTCCGACATGGGCGCCTTCGTGCTGTTCTCCGGCATGCTCAAGCGTACCGCCGTGAAACTGTCGAAGATCTGCAACGACCTGCGCCTGCTGTCCAGCGGCCCACGCACCGGCATCAACGAGATCAACCTGCCGGCGCGCCAGCCAGGCAGTTCGATCATGCCCGGCAAGGTCAACCCGGTGATTCCGGAAGCCGTGAACCAGGTAGCGTTCCAAGTTATCGGTAACGACCTGGCCCTGACCATGGCAGCCGAAGGTGGCCAACTGCAACTGAACGTGATGGAGCCGCTGATCGCCTTCAAGATCTTCGATTCGATCCGCCTGCTGCAACGCGCCATGGACATGCTGCGCGAGCACTGCATCGTCGGTATCACCGCCAACGAAGCGCGCTGCCGCGAACTGGTGGAGCACTCCATCGGCCTGGTGACTGCGCTGAACCCGTACATCGGCTATGAAAACGCCACCCGTATCGCACGTATCGCCCTCGAAAGCGGCCGTGGGGTACTGGAACTGGTGCGCGAAGAAGGCTTGCTCGACGACGCCATGCTCGACGACATCCTGCGCCCCGAAAATATGATCGCTCCACGTTTGGTCCCGCTGAAGGCCTAAGCGCTTGTTGCACCGCTCACCAGGTTGAGGGACTAGACACCTCTCACCTTTTGAGGGCCTGAAGGCTCGTTCTTCAGGCCCTTTTTTTTGCTCCGAGGTTGTGAAATGACGCCCATAAAAAATCCAATATCGCACCGCAAACCCACCTCCCCTGTAATGGCTTGGCTGAAACCTTTAATCGGCCCGGGCAGACGGATCACGTTCGCCTAGGTATAGTGCCGCCCCTCTTCGCATCTGCGGCCGTCGACAACGGCTAGCACGCAGCGAAAGCGCATGAATAACAACACCCGCAAAAGGATTGGGGCCGAAGCGTCGTGCACTGCCTGGTGCCGAGCGATGCGTCGAACCGTCCTGCGTTTGCCATTAGAAAAATCAGCGAGGAACACTCCATGCTCGAAGTCATCAACGACTTCCTCTCAGGGAAAGTACTGATCGTGCTCATTGTCGGGCTCGGCGGTTATTTCACGATCCGCTCGCGTTTCGTTCAGTTTCGTCATTTCTTCCACATGTTCGCGGTGTTTCGCGACAGCCTCAAAAGCAGCTCCGATCAACTCAGCTCGTTCCAGGCGCTGATGCTCAGCCTGGCCGGCCGCGTGGGTGCCGGTAACATCGCCGGTGTCGGCATTGCCGTGACCCTGGGTGGTCCCGGTGCCGTGTTCTGGATGTGGGTCACCGCGCTGGTGGGCATGTCTTCGAGTTTTATCGAGTGCTCCCTCGGCCAGTTGTACAAGCGCACCGACGCCGAAGGCACTTACCGTGGCGGCCCGGCCTATTACATCCAGCACGGTTTGCACAAACGCTGGCTGGGCATGGTCATGGCGTTCCTGCTGCTGGTGACCTTCGGCTTTGCCTTCAACGGCCTGCAGGCCCACGCCGTGACTCACTCGCTGAACAACGCGTTCGGCCTGGACACCACCTACACCGGCCTGGCCCTGGCGGTATTGCTGGGCCTGGTATTCATCGGCGGGATCAAGCGCATCGCCTCGATCGCCGACCTGCTGGTGCCGGTCAAGACCCTGGTCTACATCGCCGTGACCCTGTACGTGATCGTGCTGCAATTCGACCACGTACCGGCCATGCTCGCGACCATCGTCAAGAGCGCGTTCGGCCTCGACCAAGCCTTCGGTGGCCTGGTGGGCAGCGCGATCATCATGGGCGTCAAGCGCGGCGTGTTCGCCAACGAAGCCGGCTTGGGCAGTGCGCCGAACGTGGCGGCGGTAGCGTCGGTTGAACACCCGATCGCCCAAGGCGTGGTCCAGGCGTTCAGCGTGTTCCTCGACACCTTCGTGATCTGCACCTGCACCGCGTTGCTGATCCTGCTCTCCGGCTTCTACACCCCAGGCTTTGAAGGCGACGGCATTGCCCTGACCCAGAACTCCCTGGCGGCGGTCGTCGGCGACTGGGGCCGCATGTTTATCTCGGTGGCCCTGGCGTTGTTCGTGTTCACCTCGATCATGTACAACTACTACCTCGGCGAGAGCAACCTGCGCTTCCTGGTGGGCAACAACCGCAAGGTGCTGATCGGCTACCGCACGCTGGTGCTGGTCCTGATTTTCTGGGGCTCCATCGAGAACCTGAGCACCGTGTTTGCCTTTGCCGATATCACCATGACCCTGCTGGCGTTCGTCAACCTGTTCGCCCTGGCGTTCCTGTTCAAGATTGCCATGCGCATCCTGAACGATTACGACAACCAGCGCGCGGCGGGCATCAAGACCCCGGTGTTCGATTCCAGCCAGTTCCCGGACCTCGACCTGGACCGCAAGGCCTGGCCGGCAAACCCGGTAAACCCGCAAGCGGCCCCCTCGGCTGAACTGAATGCTCAAGTGCAACGCTGAGCATAGATAGATGACACGCCGCACGACCTTGGGCATGCTCGGGGCCGTGCGGCGTTTTTCGTTCAGGAGAATTTACGATGTCCTCATCCAGCAACGTCATGGTGCTCTACACCGGCGGCACCATCGGCATGCAGGCCAGTGCCAACGGCCTGGCGCCCGCCTCCGGCTTCGAAACACGCATGCGCGAGCAGTTAGCCAACCAGCCCGTTCCCGCGTGGCGCTTTCGCGAAATGGTGCCGTTGATCGACAGCGCCAACATGACCCCCGCCTATTGGCAGCGCCTGCGCAGCGCAGTGATTGAAGCCGTGGACCAAGGCTGCGACGCCGTGTTGATCCTGCACGGCACCGATACCCTGGCCTACAGCGCGGCGGCCATGAGCTTCCAACTGCTGGGCTTGCCGGTGCCGGTGGTGTTTACCGGTTCGATGCTGCCGGCGGGCGTGCCGGACAGCGACGCCTGGGAAAACGTCAGCGGCGCGCTGCACGCCCTGGGCGCCGGCTTGGCGCCGGGCGTGCACCTGCACTTTCACGGCGCGCTGCTGGCGCCGACCGCGTGCGCGAAAATCCGCAGTTTCGGGCGCAACCCCTTTGCGGCGCTTAACCGCCAGGGCGGCGTTACCCGTGTCAAATCCATCCCCCCGGCGCTGGACTATCGCCAGCCGAAAGCCCTGGCCAATGTCGGTGTGCTGCCGCTGGTGCCGGGGATCGCTGCGGCGCAGCTGGACGCCCTGCTCGACAGCGGCATCCAGGCGCTGATCCTGGAATGCTTCGGCAGCGGCACCGGGCCCAGCGACAACCCTGAGTTCCTGGCCAGCCTCAAGCGCGCGCAGGACAACGCGATTGTCGTGGTCGCGATTACCCAGTGCCATGAAGGCGGCGTGGAGTTGGATGTCTACGAAGCCGGCAGCCGTTTGCGCGGCGTGGGTGTGCTCTCGGGTGGCGGCATGACCCGTGAAGCGGCATTCGGCAAGCTCAACGCGCTGCTCGGTGCCGGCCTGGATAACGCCGAGGTTAGGCGCCTGGTGGAAACCAACCTGTGTGGCGAACTGGGCTGAGGCCGTCTCCGACCCCGCGATTGTTTTTCGAGCGACGGCACACAACTTGCTCCCCCAAGGGCTGACCCCTTGGGCGGAGCCATCATGCTGCACTCACACCTGACCACCCTGAATGCCGTGTCCCTGCTGCTGGCGACCTTCGAGGCCCAGGGCCTTGCATCCGACGCATTGCTGGCCGGCAGCGGCATAGATGTGCGGGATTTACACCACGCCGACACCTGTATCACCACCCACCAGGAGATGCAGGTATGTGCCAATGCCGTGGCTCTGCGCCGGGACATCGGCCTGGATGTGGGCCAGCGCATGCACGTGTCATCCTATGGGTTGCTCGGCTATGCGTTGCTCACCAGTGCCACTTTCGGTGACGCTCTGCGTCTGGCCCTGCGCTACCCGGCGCTGTTGGGAACACTGTTCGAGCTGAGCCTTGAAGAGGACGGACAGTGCATCTGGTTCACCGCCGGCGACTATCGAGAGGCGCCGGCGCTGGCGCAGTTCAACGTCGAGTTCTGCCTGGTGTCGCTGAAGGTCATCTGCGAAGACTTGCTGGGTCACCCTCTGCCGCTGTCGGGAGCACGATTTGCCTACCCCGCTCCGGACTACCGGACGCGCTATGCCGAGCGCTTCGACTGCCCGTTGCAGTTCGACGCGCCAGCCAATGCCTTTGCCTTCGACGCACACTGGCTGCAACAACCGCTGCCCCTGGCCGACGCCATTACCCACCGCGCCATGGCCGAACGTTGTCGCAAGCTGAACACCGAATTCACCGGGCGCCAGGCCTGGCTCAATCGCGTGCGTCAGTTGCTCGCCGCGCAACTGCATGCGGCGCCGGGGCTCGATGGCCTGGCCGGGCAGATGAACTGCTCGCCGCGCACCCTGCGCCGCCACCTGCAGGGCCTGGGTTGCAGCTATCAGGAATTGCTCGATGAGTTGCGCTTCGAACAGGCCAAACAGTGGCTGGCGCAGGATCGACTGCCCATCCACCGCATCGCCGAGCAATTGGGTTTCAGCGAAACCGCGAGTTTCCGCCACGCCTTTGTGCGCTGGAGCGGGGTGGCACCCAGCCAGTTCCGGCCCTGACGCCCTAAAAAGGGGCGAATAGCGGTCACATTCTTTGGCCCTATTTATCCCCTTTTGGCCGCTCCTGCCGTTCTCTTGCCGCGCCCGTACCGCAACACTGGGGGACGACCAGCCTTGAGAACAACAACATGCTGACGATCTATTCGGACGATCACCATTTGCACCACGGCCGCTGCGAATTGATGGATGGGCAATTGATGCCCTGTTTCGAAATGCCCTCGCGCGCCGACCACGTTTTGCAACGGGTCAGGGAGCGCGACCTGGGCCCGGTGCAGGCACCCACCGACTTTGGCCTGGCGCCGTTGCAACGCGTTCACAGCCGCGACTATCTCGACTTTTTCCAGGGCGCCTGGGCACGCTGGGCGGCATCCAACCTGGACGGCGACTTGCTGCCCTACACCTGGCCCGCCCGCACGCTGCGCCGCGTGCTGCCCAGCAGCCTGCACGGCCAGTTGGGCTATTACAGCTTCGACGGCGGCGCGCCGATCACGGCCGGCACCTGGCAAGCGGCGTACAGTGCAGCGCAGGTTGCGCTGACGGCGCAGCAGGCCATCCAGCACGGCGCCCACAGTGCCTTCGCCCTGTGCCGGCCGCCAGGGCACCATGCCGCCAGCGACTTGATGGGCGGTTATTGCTACCTCAACAACGCGGCGATTGCCGCCCAGGCCTTTCTCGACCAGGGCCACGCTAAAGTCGCGATCCTCGATGTGGACTACCACCACGGCAACGGCACCCAGTCGATTTTCTATGCGCGCAGCGACGTGCTGTTCACCTCGATCCACGGCCATCCGGAGGCGGAGTTTCCGTTTTTCCTGGGCTATGCCGATGAGCTGGGCGAAGGCGCGGGTGAAGGTTTCAACTTCAATTACCCACTGCCGGCCGGCTCCGGCTGGGAGCGTTGGAGCGCGGCATTGGACAGCGCCTGTGATGAGATCGAACGCTACGCTGCCGACATTGTGGTGGTCTCGCTGGGCGTGGATACGTTCAAGGACGACCCGATCTCGCAGTTCAAGCTCGACAGCCCGGACTACCTGGCCATGGGCCGCCGCATCGCGCGCCTGGGCAAGCCCACGTTGTTTGTGATGGAAGGCGGTTACGCCGTGGCGGAAATCGGTATCAACGCCGTCAACGTTCTTGAAGGTTTCGAAACAGAAGGTGCGACCCAATGAACAAACTCACAACCCTGGCCCTGTGCGCGGTCCTGCTCAGCGGCGTGGCCCACGCTGACGAAAAAACCCTGCGCGTCTACAACTGGTTCGACTACATCACGCCCAAGGCCCTCGAGGATTTCAAGGCGCAGAACCCGAGCCTCAAACTGGTCTACGACATCTTCGATACCAACGAAGCCCTCGAAGCCAAGTTACTCACCGGCAACTCCGGGTATGACGTGGTGGTGCCGTCCAATGTGTTCCTGGCCAAACAGATCGAGGCCGGGGTGTTTCAACCTCTGGACCGCAACCAGTTGCCCAACTGGAACCATCTGGACCCCAAGCTGATGAAGCTGATCGAGGCCAACGACCCCGGCAACCAATTCGCCGTGCCCTACATGTACGGCACCATCCTGATCGGCTTCAACCCGGCCAAGGTCAAGGCCGCGCTGGGCGATAACGCACCGGTGGACAGCTGGGACCTGATCTTCAATGAAGAAAACATCAGCAAGCTCAAGCAGTGCGGCGTGGCATTGCTCGACTCACCGTCGGAAATCCTGCCGCTGGCCCTGCAGCACCTGGGCCTGGACCCCAACAGTAACAACCCCAAGGACTACGAAAAAGCCGAAGCGTTGCTGCTCAAGATCCGCCCCTACATCACCTACTTTCATTCTTCCAAGTACATGGCCGATATCGCCAACGGCGACATCTGCGTGGCCGTCGGTTACTCGGGCAGTTTTTCCCAGGCCGCCAACCGCGCCAGGGAAGCCCACAACGGCGTGACCGTGGACATGCGCCTGCCCAAGGAAGGCGCGCCGATCTGGTTCGACATGCTCGCGATCCCCAAAGGCGCAAAAAACCCGCAGGACGCGTACACCTTCATCAACTACCTGCTGCAACCGCAGGTCATCGCGCCAATCAGTGATTTTGTCGGCTACCCCAACCCGAACAAGGACGCCACCCAGCAGGTCGACCCGGCGATCCGCAACAACCCCAACCTGTACCCCACGGAAGCAGCCATGGCCACGCTCTACACCTTGAAGCCTCTGGACAGCAAAGCCGAACGCGCCAGGACGCGGGCCTGGACCAAGATCAAGTCGGGGACCTGAAACCAGTGCCCGCGCCGGGCGTGGGCCAGGCTATTTATCTACCGTCCATGTGACCCCCTCAGTGATTACTTTGCGGCTCCCAGCCCGACCGGGCTGACGACCGCAAAGGAACTGAACGTGCCCAATGACGCCACCCCACAAACCAACCACACCAACAATCATCGCCCCTCTACCGCCTATGGGTTGCTCACTCAGTTAACCACTGGCCCCACCCTGCGCGAAGTCGCCGCCAATGTACTGCGCACGGCGCTCATGGAGCAGTACCCCACACTCAACCTCAACCCGGACCTTACCCAGGTCGTCACGCCGCGCTGGCGGGTAAGTGAGGATGCGATTGAGCCCGCCGAGCCGCAGGCCGAATCCCTGACCACCGTCCTGGCCCGCCAGGCGCTGGCGCCCGGACCCTTGATGTACCTGGAAGGTGAGCACTTTCTGACGCTGCAACCCGACGCCACTCCCGCCGTGCACTTGCCCGTCAAGATCGATGCCATCGCACGCTTGATCAACGAATTGTCCACGCTGCTGTATAGCGCCTTCCAGGAGCAGCAACTGGACTACTGGAACACGTCCTACAACAGTGCCGGATTGCGCTGGAAAGTCTTCGCCCATGCGCTGCGCAAGATATGGAATGTCACCACGGTGGACGGTTGGGATGCCGATGATTGCGCCATCGCACGCGGGCTTTATCTCGCTCCCGATCTGGCTGACCGCGCGCTCAACGACCCTTACCAGAGCCATGCCTACCTGATCGACATCGACCTGCGCCTGTCGAACCGCCAGGAGCATCGAGTCATGCTGGACACCGTCGTCCTGGTTGGCCAACACAAAGGGCGCCCGATCATCCTGGCTTACTCGCTGGTTGCCGGTTACGAACGTTTTGACTCCATGGAGCAATTCTCCACGTCCCTGCTCGACAAAGTGAGTTACCTGGGCAGCGATGCCAACCTGCAGTGGCGGCTGTATGAGCCAGAGGGGAACGTCTTCGAAAGCCAGGCGTGCGCCATGATCGCCCTGCAGATCGAAGCCATCGACTCGCTGGGCAGTGACGTTGCCCAGAGCCAGGACGAACCGTCCGTACGGCACCCGACCGTCGCGCGGATCATGCCCAGTGTCGAGGACCTGAGCGAACACCGCCTGTCAAACATCCGGGATATCCACCAGCGTCTGCCGGCCTGGCTGACCGCCGCCTCGGACTTGGAAATGGCCGCCTACAGTCGCCTCATGATCGACCTGGCCCAATTGCACACGCACCATCATGGGCGCACCTTCAATAGCGACATCCCGCCGATCCGCGATTACGCCCGCCAGCAACTGCAAGGCCAGATAAAAACACATCCGAACGGCGCAGACCTGACCCTGGACAAGGTCGAGGTGGTGATTCAGACCCCGGTAACCTGGGGCTTCATTCTGGTACCCGGCGCTAAAGACATCACCCGTCGCAGCCTGGTCGACCTCGCCCTGGAAAACCTCACCGGCCTGCCCAGTGGCGCGACCAGTGTGACCTACAACGACACGGACGCCCCCGATTGGCTGTCTTATGACTACCTAAAAGGCGTGATCGAAGGCCTCGATATCGGTGCACGCTATCCGGCCTTGATCCAGCAGAAATTATTGGAAGATCCCCTGGAGTCCCTGCAGCGCCAGACACTCTACACCTCGCACTTGCGCGTACAGCTGCCGTTGTTGGCGCTGCAATTGAAAATGCAGCGACGCAACGACCTCGATAGGCTCGGCGTTCTTTACGTCACGGCAGTGATGCAGGAGCAGGAGCACGAACGCCAGATCAATGGGCAACCCATCGTGATCCGCCCTCTGTCGTTCAACCCCACCTTGCGACCCGGCCACCGCCAGGATGGGGTTGCCAATATGTTCGTGATCGGTCCCAAGGATCACACGGCCGGGCCCTGCGTGCTCTATCGCCCGTTACTGGAGCCGATACTGTGGCAGTTTCCCTCCCGGCAAAACCTGCTCTACGCCATCAAGCACGAACCTGCCTTACGCGAATCAGTGTTGGCCTGGCTCCCCGAAACAGAACGTTTCAACTATGAGCAGTATGTGTTTCCCGAGACCTTGCCATCGCCATGGACTGCCGTGCGTGCACTGGCGGAACCGGCCACCGTGCTGTACATGAGCGGGCCGATCGATCTGAGCGACGAGGTACTGTCCGGCGATGTGCTGGCGACATTGTTCACGACCAATGCCAGCGCCTTGATCGAGCTGGCGACCCGGCAGTCGGTGTCCAACGCGCAAAAACGCTGGGACAGTTTGCGCAATGCCGGTTGGCAGATTTTCAACGCGGCCCTGCCCTTTCTCGGACGCACTGTTGGCATCGCGGCGTGGATCTGGCAGATCATGGACGACCTGGAGGAAGCCGAGCATGTCATCGATACGCCCCAGGCCCCGGCACCGTGGACGGCCTTGGTGGATATGTTTCTCAACCTGGGCATGGCCTTGGCGCTGCACGTTGCACTACGCCACCCGCCGCGCGAAGCGATTGCCAAGACGCGCGAGCCGTTGGCTGAAACAGAGTTTGACCTGGGGGAAGCGACAAAAGAAAAACCCGCACCGGCGATCAAGACGACCTCGATCACTCAACAGCCCGACGTCCCCGACCGCAAGCTGCCGGCCTTGCACCAAGGCCCGCTGAATGTCAGCGGGGCCTTGCCGCGCACGCCTGCCGCGCTTCGTGCAACATTGGACAGCTTCGCATTGGCCAAACCCGAAGGGCTGGGCGAGCCCGGCAAAACCGCCGGCCCCTATACGCACCTCTATCCCCTGGCCGAAAAATGGTACGCCCTCGTCGGGCAGCGCTGGTTCGAAGTCACGCTGGATGCCAATGACAACGTGCTGATCGTCGACCCCAAAAACCCTTCCCGTACCGGCCCTCTGCTGGTAAGCAACCAGGCCGGACAGTGGTTTATCGACACGCGCCTGCGCCTGCGCGGCGGTGGTTTCCGGAACCGCCGGCGCACCTCCCAGGAGCGCAGACCCTCGCGCATCCTGGCCCTGCGCGAAAACCTTAACGCATTCAACGCCGATGAAGAGCGTGCCCAGGCGCAATTGTCCAACGCGCTGTCAGCGATAGGCTCCGAGCCTGGCCCCTCCACCGACTTGCGCCGCGAAGCCTTCATCGGCCAGGTGGATGAACGCTTGCAAGCCTATGACGCACCGATCCGCCAACTCCGGGCCCTGGGCATCATCGATAACGTGCCCAATTACCAGAGCACGATGGTCGACTACCTGAACAAACAACTGGTGCTGACGCGCACGGCGGTGAATGAGCGCCTCGAACCGTTTCGCGACCTGGTGGAGCGGACCGTGGAAGCACTGGAGTCCGAGCGGCCCGCCGCCCCCCAGGCCCGGGCCGAGCAAGCGCGGGCAATGTCGAACATGAACGATGAAATAATCCGGCGCATGGAATACGTCGAGTCTCGCTTTCGTGAATTGGGCGACCTGGGCGCGGCAGGCGCCCAGGTTATCCAGAGCACCCTGAAGTTGATGCCGAAAATCAAGGTGGCCGACCTCAAGGCGCTGCAAATCACCGTCGCACGTCACCTGTGCACGACCACCGCCGAGGGCGAAGAACCGAACAGCGTTCGCAGGCAACTGGACGACATCGTCGACGAGGTGGACCTGAGTGTGCAGAGCTTTATCGATATCAGCGACAAGACCAACGGCGGCCCTCTGGAACAACGCATCGAAGCGCTCAACAGTCTGGTCGAACAATTCGCCCTGGGCGACCAACGCCTGCTGGACCTACACGCCGATTATCCGCAACACCTGCTGCGCGAGCCGCTGGAGCGCTTGCGCCAACTGATTGATGAATTTCATCAGCGCGCCACGCAGGAGCTGGTACAGCGGCTGCGGGAAAGAAAAGCCCTGGAGCCCAAGCCTGGGCCCTCCAGCCTTCCCGTGACCCCACAGCGCAAGATTATCAAGACGCGCTTCAAAGGCGTGGTGGTCGGTGAGCCGCGTACGTCCGACAGCAGCCTGGTGGATATCAAGGCCCCCATGACCGGCAAGATCATTGCCACCTTCCACGAGAAAACCCCTGGTGTATGGGTTGAGCGGGACACTCCGAGCGAACAGCCGCCGTCACCGGAAAAAATCGACCTGAATACCAGCCTCAACGCAGGTCAGCTCCTGATCGATCAAGAACCGGCCGTGACCCGGCGCATCCAGGGTCATTCGCGCAAAGCTGGGCGCATTCCGGTGGAAATCGAAGAAATGTTTTACCAGCACGCCACAAAACTGGAGCGCGCCGCAGACGCCATCGAAACCGCGCTGACCCAGCGCAACCTGACGGAAAGCGACCGCCCATCTGCCGCCGCCCTCAACAAGAAGCTCTCCGAGAGCGCCGCGCACCTGTTCGCATTGGGCAAAAGCACGCGCATCCACATGACCAAGCAACAACCGCCCACCGCCGCACGCCTGGAGTGGCTGCACAACGAAGGGCAAGTGGCGATCAACAAAACCGTCACGCGCCGACGCCTCAAAGGGCCCGACAAGGACTATCTCGACGAATACGAAATTCGCGATGTGCAAGACAACGCGGTGCTCTGGTATGCGCATTTTCATTACCCATCGCCCCAGGCTGCCGCGCAAGAGTTCGCCGCCGCGCACCTCAAGAACCGCGAACAACAGAAACTCGGTGGGGCGGTGGAGCGCAGAGGCAGCAGCGACCGCGACCAGATCGCGATCTATCGCAGCGAGATCAGCCCCGCGCTGGCCAAGTCAGTGTTTTTCCGAGGTTGAATCCTGCAGGAATACCTGAAACTCTGAGTCGGTAGAGATCGGCGCGCGGTAGATGCGTGTATTTCGACCGGCCAGGGCTTCTGTCCGTTCGAATTCACGCCCCATACGCCTTTGGGCCCACGTCTTCAGGTGGGCCTTGGTCGGCCGTGTTTTGTCCGCGGCGGGTGTGGAGTAATGAAAGTGAGCGTACCAAAGGGGCCTCGCGTGGCCGGTCAGGTCCTGCACTTCATATTCCTGCAAGTAATCCTTCGTGCCATCGATGATCTCCTCCACACGACCATTGACCGGCTTGATGCCAATCGCGCCTTGCGCCAGCAGATACATCACATCCCCCATGGTGGGCACAGGGTTGGCAAGGCTTTGCCTTATACGCAGCGTGCGGCCCAGTGCGCGCAACTCACCCGCTTGTCGACTTAACAAAGCGATCATGTCAGAGGACTGCACGGTACTGCGTACCGTGGTATAGCGTTCAATAGCCGCAATCGCCACCTCCAGTGCGCGAGCCTCGCGTTCGAAACGCTCCTCGACTTCAACCGGCAGCTCGTTCGGGCGTGCGCGCTCAGTGAGCAGGGCTGTCGCCTCGGCCGATAAACTGGAGGCGCGCTTCATCGCTTTTTCCGCATTCACACTCAGCCCTTGTGCGTCACGCCGTCGTCGCGGCGCTCGGTCAAAGTCCCAATCGTGCGCTTGTGTACGTTTGATGTAGGGACCGGTGCAGACCGAGTTGTCCGAATCCTTACACACTCGATATTCGACAACGTTAAGGTTGAGCACGACGTTAAGTCGGTTCTTCGAAAAGACGTTGAAGCTGTTTTCATCCTTGTTGAAGATCAACAGGTTGTTAAGCAGATGCAACCCCCGATGGATACCTTCCAGAATCCTCACACCCAGGCTCGGCGAACGTTTGACTTTGGCCGAGCGCTTGAATGTCTCCAGTCGCTGTCGCTGCCTCAGTGAAAATGACTGGCAGGCCCCGGCCCACTCGGCGTCCATGCATTTGAGCTTCAGATGCGTCGCAGTGCCTTCGCTGATGTACGCCGTGCCGCGACACACCAGCAGCAATGCCAGGTTACGCAACAGGCTTACTTCACTGCGCCATTCCTCAGGGGGGCTTCTTGTCTGGCAGCTATCCAGGTTGCCGCCGACCTGCTTGAGACGTGCCAGAGTTTGCAGGGGGGACTCTGTCCAACCTGGCATTGTCGGCTCTTCACCGCAGGACTTACACAGCGCCGAAAAAGGGTCGGCCACCGTCGGCATCGTCTCCGGCGCGTTTGTCACTTGCTGCAAGGGCTCGCGGTTGCCGGGGCGGTACGTCAACCAGGGACCTGCCTCGCTTTGAGATGGGCCAATCAGGTAGCCGGGCTCGTCACGCAAGGGTTTGAACACCATTTGCAGGCCATTGACGTGTCGGTCCGTGGCGTACGTCCTGACGGCGGCGCGCAGACGCTGGTAGCCGTCCTGCGTGATGCCGGCCAAGCCTCGCAGGCAGGACTCCAGCGCAATACGGCGCAACTGCAGCGCCATGCATCGGCTAAACGGCGCAGGTTGCTCGGCGCTGTCATCAAGCCCCTTGCCACGGTACCGCCTGTGTAGCGAGGCCATCGCCACCAATAGTTTGCTGTAGTCCAGGCGGTCGGCGCTGGAGGCGTTGCGCAGCCAATCGGGCAATTGCTGCTCCAGCTCATCACGCAGCAGGTCTTTATCGGTGGAAGACGCAAAAAAATCGCTCAGGTTCGTGGCCCAGGCCAATTGACGATCCAACGGCTCAACCCCGGGAAACACGTCCAGGTCGATCGCCTCAATGCGCTGCAAAGCGCCGTCAAGGGCCGCCAGGGCCCAGCCTTCAAACACGTCGTCCTCCAGCTCTTCAGCGCCCTTGAGCAGCTGTTCTTTCTCTGCCGAGTCCACAGGCTCCAGCGCTTGCCCCAAGGCATACACCAGCATCGTCTGCCCTTTGACGATACCCAGCGCAAGGCAACCCTGACGTCGGACCCGGTAAACCCGCGGCGCTTGTGCGCCCAGAACCTGAGAACGCTCGCCGCTGTCGGGATAATCGAGGACTGCCTTGATAATGTCCTGGGTCTCGACGTGCATCGACTTGCGCAGTTGCTGCGCCAGCAGTTGCGCCAGGTGCCTCCATCGGCTGTGCGGTTCGGGTTTACAGAAAAAATCGATCAACTGCTCAACATAATAATCGAGTACGCCAGCAGGCATTTCATTCAGTTTGGCTTTAGAGATACCCAAGGAGCCAAGGGTGGGTCGCAGCGCGAGCAACTGGCAGATGCGCAGTTGCTGCGTGCCTGGAGCACAGGCGCTTGTAGCGAGATCAGACATGGTATTTACCTCAAGCGGTTCAAATGGAACACTCACGGTAATAACCCTGCCCGCCAGGCAGACGGTAGTTAGTTAAGCTGCCAGGCCCCGCGCAGACGCTGCAGTGCCAGGGCGATCGCAGGCTCGGGCACGGCGGCGAAGCCCAGTACCAGGCCGGCGCGTTGGTCCATTGGGGTGGTGGAGTTCGGCAGCCAGTAACTGCTCAAGCCATTGACCTCGACATCCACCTGGCGCGCCTGCTCCAGCAGTTGCTGTTCGCGGGCAAGGGTGTCGACGCGCACGGTCATGTGCAGCCCCGCCGCCACGCCTGGCAATGGGCCGACTCCGGGCATACCGCTCGGCCAGCCGGCCAGCAAGGCATTGCGTCGGCTCAACGCCGCGCGCCGCATGCGTCGGATATGCCGCTGGAAGTGCCCGGCCGCCATGAACTCAGCCATCACCGCCTGAGTGCTGACTTCCGAGTGTCGTACATCGACGGCGCGCCGCCGCGCAAACGCATCCACCAGGCCGGGCGGCAATACCAAATAGCCCAGGCGCAACGCCGGAAAGGCTACCTTGCCGAACGTGCCGACATAGAGCACACGCCCACTGCGGTCCAACGCGGCCAGGGGCGCCAGCGGGGCGCCGCTGTAGCGGTACTCGCCGTCATAGTCGTCCTCGATGATCCAGCCGTCGCTGCGTTCGGCCCAGGCCAGCAGTTCCAGGCGCCGCGCCAGACTCATCACCACACCCAGCGGGTATTGATGGGAAGGCGTGACATAGGCCACGCGACAGCCGCTCAGGCCGTTGAGGACCTGGCAATCAATGCCATCGCTGTCCACCGGCACGCCATGCAGGCGCCCACCGGCCAAGGCGAACGCATGGCCTGCCGCGCGATAGCCGGGGTTTTCCAGCGCGACCCCGTCGCCAGGCTCCACCAGCAGCTGTGCACAAAGGCTGATCGCCTGCTGTGCGCCACTGGTGATCATTATTTGTTCAGGTGTGCACTGCATACCGCGCGAGCTGCGCAGGTACGCGGCGATCAAGCCGCGCAGGCGACCATCCCCTGCCGGGTCGCCGTAGCACAGTTGCTGCAGGTCGGGTTTACGCCAGAAAGCCCCGTTGAGCTTGGCCCACACCTCGAACGGGAACAGATCGAAGGCCGGTATGCCCACGCGAAATGCTTTGGGAGGCCCGGCCGGTGGTGGCGGCAGGTGGTGATTTTCTACCCTTCCCAACGCCGGCCTGTGGATAAGTCCGTCTGACGCATTCACCGGTAAATTAAGCCAATTTGTGGATAACCCTGGGGATAAGCCTGTGGGCAACCCTGTGGATGGTTTTGTGGATAGTTTTTTCGGCGTGGGCAGTTGGGCCACATAGGTGCCGTCACCGACACGCCCCTCGATAAAACCTTCGGCATACAACTGGTCGTAGGCCCGCACCACACTGTTGCGCGAAATGGCCAAGGCTGCGGCCAGGTCACGGCTGGCGGGCAAACGCGTGCCGCTGACCAGGCGGCCATCCAACACGCGCTGGCGCAGCGCCTCGTAGAGTTGGCGGGTGAGGCCCTGACGCCGGTCCAGTTCGATGCCGGCAGGGTTGAAGGACAGCGGTGGCGAGTGCGGCGACATATTGGACCTATGAAATTGACCCTAGATGGCTCTTACAACAGACCATTAGCCTGCCTAGGATGCAGGCATTCGCCAAGGAAAATAATCATGTACACACCTCGCGCCTTTGCCCTGGATGATTTGCCCGAACTGCAGCAGTTGATCCGGCACACCCGCCTGGCGCAATTGGTGACGTTCGGCGAGCACGGCCTGAACGCCAGCCATCTGCCACTGCTGCTCAACCCCGATGAAGGCCCCAACGGCACGCTCTACGGGCACCTGGCCAAGGCCAATCCGCAGTGGCACGAGCTGCAGGCGGGCAGCGAAGCCCTGGTGATCTTTGCCGGCGCCGAGGCCTATATCAGCCCGGCGTTCTACCCGGGCAAGGCCGAGCACGGCAAAGTGGTGCCCACTTGGAACTACATCGCCGTGCACGCCTACGGCAGGGCCGAGGTGTTTACCGATGCCGAGCGTGTGTTGCACGTGGTCAGTGCCCTCACCGACAGACACGAAAGCGAACGTGCCGAGCCGTGGAAAGTCAGCGACGCACCGGCCGATTACATTGAAGGCATGCTCAAGGCCATCGTCGGCTTCGCCCTGCCGATCGAGCGCCTGATCGGCAAACGCAAACTCAGCCAGAACCGCAGCCCGGCGGATATCGCCAGCGTACGCGAGCGACTGGCCGCCAGCCTCGACGTGCGCGACCAGACCCTCGCACGCTTTATTCCCCAAGGAGCCTCAGAATGAGCCCGATCGACATCCGCCTCGTCACCGCCGCCGACCATGCCGCCTGGCTGCCGTTGTGGCAGGCGTATTTGACGTTCTACAACACCCAATTACCGGACGCCGTGAGCCAAAGCACCTGGCAACGCTTGATCGATACCCGCGAGCCGACCCATTCGGCGCTGGCATGGCAGGATGGCAAGGCGGTGGGCATGGTCAACTTCATCTACCACCGCTCCAACTGGAGCATTGAGAACTCCTGCTACCTGCAAGACCTGCTGGTGGACCCGGCCCAGCGCGGTACCGGGGTTGGTCGCAAACTGATCGAGTTCGTCTACACCACCGCCAAGGCCGATGGCTGCTGTAAGGTGCATTGGCTGACCCACGAGACCAACGCCACCGCGATCCAGCTGTACGAACGCATCGCCGAACGCCCGGGTTTCATCCAATTTCGCAAAGGTCTTTAAGGAGCGCAGCATGTCCACTCCCCTCGCCCACTGGAAAGGCGCCCCGGCGCCATCGGCTCAACTGCTCGAAGGGCGTTTTATCCGCCTGGAAAAACTCGACCCCGCGCGCCACGCCGATCAACTCTGGCAAGCCCTCGAAGGCCCCGGCGCCGACCCCAAGCTGTGGGACTATCTGCCCTACGGACCGTTTGCCGAGCGCAGTGCATTCGATGCCTGGCTGAACAACCATGCGACCCATGTCGACCCGTACTTCTTCAGCGTGGTCGACCGCGCGACAGGCGAGGTGCAAGGCATCCTCAGCCTGATGTCGATCGTACCGGCCCAGGGCCGTATCGAAATCGGCCACGTTACCTTCGGCGCGCCGATGCAGCGCTCGCCGAAAAGCACCGAGGCGGTGTACCTGCTGGCCAAGTACGCGTTCGACCAGGGTTACCGTCGCCTGGAGTGGAAATGCAACAACGGCAATGCGCGCTCCAAATACGCGGCCGAGCGACTGGGTTTCACGTTTGAAGGGGTGTTTCGCCAGCACATGGTGGTCAAAGGGCAAAACCGCGACACGGCGTGGTATTCAATTCTGGATTCGGAATGGCCAGCGGTGGGAGCGGGGTTTGAGGCGTGGCTGTCGGAGGCGAACCAGAGCGGTTCGGGGCAGTTGAAAACGCTGGCCGAGTGCCGTACCCCTATTTAACACCCCACACAAAACTATTGTGGGAGGGAGCAAGTCGAATCGTCGCACCGCCCCTCCCACAGTTTTGAGCGGTGGTGAGTCAGTTGGCCAAGTGCTGGGCCAGCACCGCAATGTGCTCTGGCCCGATGCCGCAGCAGCCGCCCAGATGACTGGCGCCGCGGGCTTTCCAATCAGCGGCCCAATGCAGATACCCCGGCGGGTCGAGGTCGTCGCGCAGCGGGTCCAGGCCATCGTTGGCCGTGGCTTCCTTGGGCTGCGGCGGGAAGGCGTTGGCGTAGGCACCGATCTGGATCGCAACGCCCAATCGCGCGAAGGTGTCACGCGCCGCGTCGATGGCCGCGCCGATCACTTCCGGCTGGCTGCAGTTGAACAGCAATACCTGCACGCCCAATTGCGCAGCCGCCTCGGCCGCCTGGGCCACGGGCTCGCCCGAACGCAGGCGCGGTACGTCGTCGGTGTCTTCGTCTTTCAAGGTAAACGACAGCCAGAACGGCTTGCCATCCGCCGGCAAACCGGCCTGGATCGCCCGCGCCTCGGCAATTGAACTCTGGGTTTCGGCCAGCCACAGATCGACATGCGGCGCCAGGCCCCGCACCAGCGGTGTCAGCAGTTCGGTGACGCGCTCAGCCTCAAACAGGTCAGGGCGATAGGAGCCAAACAGCGGCGGCAGCGACCCGGCCACACGCACGGCCTTGCCGCAAGCGTCCACCGCACGTCGCGCCAACTCCCCCGCCAGTGCCGCCAGCGCTTGGCCTTCGGCGGCAAACCGCGCCTCACCGATATGGAACGGCACCACCGCGTAGCTGTTGCTGGTGATCACGTTGGCGCCGCTGTCGATATAGGCGGCGTGCACCGCCTCCACTGCCTGTGGCGCTTCGCTCAGGGCCAGCGCCGACCACTCCGGCTGGCGGAACGGTGCGCCACGGCGTTGCAGTTCACGGCCCATGCCGCCATCGAGAATTACAGTTTCTGCGGCCATATTCTTTTTACTCATAAGCTTATGAAAATAACTCACTATGAGAGTCGTTCTTATAACTATTTAATGCGTACCACCCGGTTAATAACAACCTCTTTTTTATTCAGGTGTCGATTTTGAAACTTAAACCGCTACTGGCCCTGGGCCTGACGATGCTGGCTGCTTCTACCCAAGCCTTTGGCGGTGCCACGCTGGATCGTGTCGAGCAAAAGAAAGAACTGGTCGGCGTGCTGATGGAAAGCTATCCGCCGTTTTCCTTCCTCAACGACCAGAACCAACTCGATGGTTTCGACGTCGACGTGGCCAAGGCTGTGGCGCAAAAGCTGGGCGTGAAACTGCGCCTGGAAACGCCGTCGTGGGATGTGATTGCCGCAGGCCGCTGGAGCGGGCGCTACGACATTTGCATCTGCTCGATGACCCCGAGCAAGGCCCGCGCCGAGGTGTTTGATTTCCCGGTGGAGTACTACGCCTCCCCCGCGGTGATCGTGGTCAACGCCACGGACGATCGCATCCACAACGCTGCGGACCTGAGCGGCAAGAAAGTCGGCCTCACCAGCGCCTCCAGCTATGAGAGCTACCTGAACAAGAACCTGGTAATCGAAGGCGCCGAAGACAAGCAACTGCGATACCCGTTCGAGAATGTACAGATAGCCCCCTACGACACCGACAACGTGGCGTTCCAGGACCTGGGCCTGGGTGCCGGCGTGCGCCTGGATGCGATCCTCACCAACCTGGTCACGGCCCAGCCGCGCCTGAGTCAGGACAAGCGCTTCAAGCTGGCCGGCGAGCCGCTGTACTCGGAACCCAACTCGGTGGCCATCGAAAAAGGCGACCCACAATGGGACAGCAAGGTGCGTGAAGTCTTCGCCCAGCTGAAACAGGACGGCACCTTGAGCATGCTGTCGCAGAAATGGATCGGCGCCGATATCAGCCAATGAGCTTTCGCATACGGCTTTACCTGACCTGGGCGGCGCTGTTCGCCCTGTTTGCCGGTTTTTTCCTGAGCTTTGACCTGAAGTTCTCGATCATCCTCGACAAGCTGCCCAACCTGGTCGGCCTGCATCTGGCGCCCAATGGGTTCCTGCAAGGCGCGGCGCTGACCGTGTTCTTGTGCCTGTGCGCGATTGCCGCATCGTCGGTGCTGGGCTTTATCACCGCCCTGGGGCGCCTGTCGAAAAGCGCGGTAGCGTTTGGCATTGCCACGTTCTACGCCTCGTTCTTTCGCGGCACGCCGCTGCTGATCCAGATCCTGCTGATCTACCTGGGCCTGCCGCAACTGGGCCTGGTACCGGGCGCCATCGTCGCCGGGATCATCGCGCTGTCGCTGAACTACGGCGCCTATCTGAGCGAAATTTTCCGCGCCGGCATCCTCGGCGTACCCCACGGCCAGCGCGAAGCCGCTCTGGCCCTGGGCATGCGCGACAGTGCGATCTTCTGGCACGTCACCCTGCCCCAGGCCATGCGTACGATTATTCCGCCGGCCACCAACCAGTTCATCTCGATGCTCAAGGACTCGTCGCTGATCTCGGTGATGGGCGTGTGGGAAGTGATGTTCCTGGCGCAGTCCTACGGGCGCTCAAGCTACCGCTATATCGAGATGCTCACCACGGCGGCGATCATTTACTGGGTGATGTCCCTGGGCCTGGAACTGATCCAGGCACGCATGGAGCGTCACTATGGCAAGGGGTATGTGCGGCGCGGGTGAAGGTCAGGGCCTGTCGCGCCGCACCTTGACCACACCCATCTGCAAGCCGAAGGGGCGAAAGACTGCATTCAGGGATTTGAGGGTCTGATTGCCCTCGCCATGCTCGATGTGCACCAGGGTGCGTACTGAAATCTTGCACATCCTGGCGAACTGGCTCTGTTGCAGGCCGGTGACCTCGGTGCGCAGCCGGCGTACGGCGTCTCCCAGTTCCAGTGTGCCGTCGGCCAGCCCTTGTTCGACGCTCTCGATCAGCAGAGCCCGCGCATCCAGCGTAATCGTCATCTGAGCCCCCATTGTTTTAAGCGCAGGTCCAATTTACCGAGCGCGATAGCGGGATGATTCAAGGTTGCGGCAGGCAAGCCGCTGCTCACGAGGATGTCCGGGAGCGCGCGCAGACGCTCGGCTTCTTGCCTTAATCGCTCAAAGGTCTGCTCAGGGTCGACCACATCAATCAACGCGTCGCACACGCCCCTCCAGTTAATTTCGCCCGCTACCTCCAGGTCTTTGGGCCACTTGGTGGTTCGAGTGACACCTTCGTCATCCATGACCATCGGGGCCAAGTCATAAATTGGAGCCAGGCGCAGAGCGTCACGCTCGCGGATGATCGAAGTATTTCGTCCGTGGTTGTCCGAGTTGCCCACCACCTTGTTCAACAAGTCGCGGCACAGGTATTGCGCGACAAGATCAGGCACCTGCTCTTTTTGCCCAACTGACCGCCATAGCTCTACCAGCAGCCTGATCACTTCCAGATGATCCATGTAACTGCCCGGTATCGTGACGCCCGCCAGAGAGTAGATTGATTCAACCGCCAACCGCTCCACACCGTTCTTACCGACCTTTCGATCAAAGCGGTGCATCCACAGGCTGGGCTTGGCGGCTTCCTCCAACGCCAGCCCTTGAGCGGCAACCGTTTCTATACCCAGTGCCTGCAGCGCCCTGTAGTAGTGGTATTCACTTCTCAAGATATCCTGATCGGTCTGTCTGGCCTGGTTGCGCGCAAACTTGATAAACCAATGCTGAGCGACATCGTCGTCATTCAATACGGCATCCGGATACAGCAGTCCATCTGTGCTCTGGGTCATCAACAACTTTGGAGCCTCGCCCCCTGCGCCTGTCGCGCCGCCCATGGCAGCACCTTGTTCGTAGGCATATTCCAGGAAGCTGCTATCGCGACTGATCACCTCATTACGAGGAAAACCAACCGGCCTCCCAACACCCAGGGTTGGCACGGATTCCTTTACGCGCATATTTCCAACAGGTGCCGGCGTACTGCGCCCCAATAGAAACAGGTCAGCACTGATGTCTTGCGGCTTTTCGTGGCCAAACCGCCTCATCAAGGACCGCTTGGCCGCCCCGGCAGGGGCAATGTCATGCAAGAAGGCCGGGGCTGACTTGAGCATCGCAACGTTCCAATCCAGCCTGTAACGTGCACTGACCGACGCTGAAAACGGCAACTGTATGCTGTCCAGGTTATCGACCAGATAATCCTGCCGGTAATGAAACCTGCAAGGCCCGTCAAACCCCTTTTGCGGCTCGGAAAACTCCAGGCGCATGGCGTCATGCCAATGACCATCGGCGAAGATCTGCAGCATCAGGCTGTAGGGGGTTTCCATCTGCAAGTTAGTGCACCTTGGATAGGATTCAGGAAGCTTTGACTGCAATATAGTGCATAAAATTAACAGCATCTAAGGATTTTATGCATTAAAATGCATTTTAGGATGAGTTGGCGGCAGAAAGACCCCGCGTTGGCGCCACAACGATCTCCCGAGAAGCTCATCCACGATGCGTTTTAAATCGCGCGTTACCAAGGACAACTCCCGCACACCAGCGGTCGCCGGGCTGACAGTTCTCATCCCGCCACCTCGCTAAATTCCCGGCCTCACTCACAAGAGGTTGGGAATTCATGCGCCTTACACCCCCTAGAATCATACTTGCCATCAGCCTGACGCTGGCTTCCGGCCTGCAAACGGCCCATGCACGCGGCGATATCGAATATGCGCCGTATCGGTTCCAGTCCTACGATGCGCTGGATGCCGAGTGGTCGAGCCCGCCCGTGGAAGTTCCGAGCATTGAAAGTTACCTCAGCCAGCAAGCCACTTCGCACAATGGAATGCAGGTGGCCAAGGTGCTGGAGTCGGCGTTGAAGCGCTCGCTGGAGTCCGGCGAGCTGACCTCAGAGCAAATCAAAGCCCTGCAAACCTTGGGGGACGCCATCGTCCAGCAGCCTGGCGCCATGGGCGCGGTGCTCGAGCAACTGGCCGGCAGCCAGAACGCCAACCTGGCCGCGGCGACCCAGGCCACCACCCAACAGCTCGGCAACCAGCTGCTTTCGACACTGCGCAGCCTGCCCACCGACGAAGACGGACACTTCTGGGTACAAGGCGTGGGCCATGACGGCACGCTCGACGGACAAGGCGGCAGCAACGGCCTCAAGCATGGCGATCGTGGCCTGCTGCTGGGCGCCGATTGGGCCGTCGACCACGCCTGGCGAGTCGGGATCATGGGCGCAAAAACCACCAGCCGCTTCGATGCCTCACGCTTTGCCGGCGATCTCGACAGCTGGCACCTGGGTGGGTATGCCGTGCGCCAGGACGGCCCGCTGGCCCTGCGCCTGGGGGCGATCTACAGCCGCCACGACGGGCAGAACACACGCACCGTGCAGATCCTCGACACCCAGCAATCGCTGGTCGGCAACTACAACGCCCAAAGCCAGACGGTGTTCTCCGAAATGGGTTACCAATTGGGCAGCGAGGCCATCGACGTAGAGCCCTTCGCAGGTCTCGGCTATCAGCGTTATCAGCGTGATCGCTACAAGGAGAACGGCGGCGTGACCGCACTGAACGTCGGCTCGCAAACCCAGCAAAACCTGAGCAGCACGTTGGGCCTGCGCCTGGCTACGCTGTATCGGTTCGATAACCGGATGAGCCTGCGGCCGCACCTGAGTACCGGCTGGAAACACCTGTATGGCACTGTCGACAGCCAAGTACGCCAGTCGAGCCGGGCCCTGCCGGTGGGCATTGACAGCTTCACGGTCAACGGCACCTCGCTGGACCGCAATAGCCTGGACCTGCAAGCAGGCCTGGACCTTGGTTTGTCGGCGCAGCACACCGTCGGCCTGACCTACAGCGGCCAAGCCGGCACCCACAGCCGTGACCAAGGCCTGATGGGGCAATGGCGGATGAGCTTTTAACCCGGCCTGAATCGCAGGCGAAAAAAAGGGGGCACCTGCCCCCCCGAGGTTTAAACGGTTCTGTCGAAGGCTGGGTATCAGCCTTCGATTTCGATCAGGATTTCGCCAGGGTTGACCCGGTCGCCCTTGGCCACGTGCACGGCAGTCACCTTGCCGGCAATGGAGGCCTGAACTTCGGTTTCCATCTTCATGGCTTCGGTAATCAGCACGGCCTGGCCGGCCTTGACCACGTCGCCTTCCTTGACCAGCACGTCAACGATGTTGCCCGGCATCGCCGTGCTCACATGGCCGGGCTCCGTGGCCTGCTTGCGCTTGCTGCCGCCGCCGCTGACAAACTCGTTGAGCGGTTCGAACACCACTTCTTCGGGCATGCCGTCGATGGACAGGTAGAAGTGACGCTTGCCTTCGGCCTTCACACCGACACCGGTGATGTCCACGCGGTAGCTCTCACCGTGCACATCGATCACGAACTCGGTCGGCACACCTTCGCCGCCGGCACGGGCAACACCGCCCGCCTCCGGGATCGGCAGCAGCACTTCCGGCGCAAGGGTGCCGGCGTCGCGTTCTTCGAGGAACTTGCGGCCAATGTCCGGGAACATGGCGTAGGTCAGCACGTCTTCTTCGGACTTGGCCAACGCGCCGATTTCACCGCGCAACTTGGTCATTTCCGGCTTGAGCAGGTCAGCCGGGCGTACATCGATCACCTCTTCGCTGCCGATGGCCTGGCGACGCAGTTTCTCGTTCACCGTACCCGGCGCTTTGCCGTAGCCGCCTTGCAGGTAAAGCTTCACTTCGTTGGTGATGGTCTTGTAACGCTCGCCGGCCAGTACGTTGAAAAACGCCTGGGTGCCGACGATCTGAGAGGTCGGGGTGACCAGTGGCGGAAACCCGAGGTCTTCACGCACGCGCGGAATTTCGGCGAGCACTTCGCTCATGCGGTTGAGGGCGCCCTGCTCCTTGAGCTGGTTGGCCAGGTTGGAAATCATCCCGCCGGGCACCTGATTGACTTGCACCCGCGTGTCGACGGCGGTGAATTCGCTTTCGAACTGGTGGTACTTCTTGCGCACGGCGTAGAAGTACAGGCCGATCTCTTGCAGCATTTCCAGATCGAGACCGGTGTCGAACTCGCTGCCTTTAAGCGCGGCGACCATCGATTCGGTGCCCGGGTGGCTGGTGCCCCAGGCGAAGCTGGAGATCGCGGTGTCGATGTGGTCGGCACCGTTTTCGATGGCCTTGAGTTGGCACATCGCAGCTAAACCTGCGGTGTCGTGGGAGTGGATGAAGATCGGCAGGTTCTGCTCGGCTTTCAGCGCCTTGACCAGTTCGCCGGTGGCGTACGGGGTCAGCAGGCCGGCCATGTCCTTGATCGCAATCGAGTCGCAGCCCATGGATTCCAGTTGCTTGGCCTGGGCCACGAAAGCCTCGACGGTGTGAACCGGGCTGGTGGTGTAGGCGATGGTGCCCTGGGCATGTTTGCCGGCAGCCTTGACCGCTTCGATGGCCACGCGCAGGTTACGCACGTCATTCATCGCATCGAAAATGCGGAATACGTCGATGCCATTCACGGCGGCCTTGGCGACGAACGCTTTGACCACGTCGTCGCTGTAATGGCGGTAGCCCAACAGGTTCTGGCCGCGCAGCAACATTTGCAGGCGGGTGTTGGGCAACGCGGCGCGCAGTTGGCGCAGGCGCTCCCACGGATCTTCCTTGAGGAAGCGTACGCAGGCGTCGAAAGTCGCGCCGCCCCAGACTTCCAGGGACCAGTAGCCGACTTTGTCGAGCTTGTCGCAGATCGGCAGCATGTCGTCGGTGCGCATGCGAGTCGCCAGCAACGATTGGTGGGCGTCGCGCAGGATGGTATCGGTTACGAAGATCTTTTTAGTCATTGGAATATTCCTCACAGGCCTGCGTGGGCGGCGATGGCGGCGGCGATGGCCAAGGCCAGCTCTTCGGGTTTGCGCTTGATCGAGTAGTTGGTCAGCTCAGGGTGGCTTTCCACGAAACTGGTGTTGAACTGGCCGCTGCGGAATTCCGGGTTGCGCAGGATTTCCTGGTAATAAGCGGCGGTGGTCTTCACGCCTTGCAGGCGCATGTCGTCCAAGGCGCGCAGGCCGCGGTCCATGGCTTCTTCCCAGGTCAACGCCCACACCACCAACTTGAGGCACATGGAGTCGTAGAACGGTGGGATGGTGTAACCGGTGTAGATCGCCGTGTCGGTACGCACGCCGGGTCCGCCGGGCGCGTAGTAACGGGTGATCTTGCCGAAGCTTGGGAGGAAGTTGTTCTTCGGGTCTTCGGCGTTGATACGGAACTGCAACGCGAAGCCACGGTGCTGGATATCTTCCTGCTTTACCGACAGCGGCAGGCCCGAGGCGATGCGGATTTGCTCGCGAACGATGTCGATCCCGGTGATTTCTTCGGTGATGGTGTGTTCCACCTGCACCCGGGTGTTCATCTCCATGAAGTACACCTCGCCCTCGGCGAGCAGGAACTCCACGGTGCCGGCGTTCTCGTAGCCCACGGCCTTGGCGGCGCGCACCGACAGGTCGCCGATGTAGGCGCGCTGTTCAGGGGTCAGCTGTGGGCTGGGGGCGATTTCGATAAGCTTCTGGTTGCGGCGCTGGATCGAGCAATCGCGCTCGAACAGGTGCACCACATTGCCAAAGCTGTCACCGAGGATCTGCGCCTCGATGTGCTTGGGATTGACGATGCATTTTTCCAGGAACACTTCCGCCGAACCGAAGGCCTTGGTCGCTTCGGAGATCACGCGAGGGAAGGCTTGTTCGAGTTCTTCGCGGCTGTTGCAACGACGAATACCGCGACCGCCACCACCGGAGGTGGCCTTGAGCATCACCGGGTAACCGATACGGTCGCCTTCGGTGAGGGCTTCGGCGATGTCGGCGACGTTGCCTTCGGTGCCAGGGGTGACCGGCACGCCGGCCTTGATCATGCTGCGGCGCGCTTCGGTCTTGTCGCCCATGCGGCGGATCACTTCAGCGGCCGGACCGATGAACTTGATTCCGCGTTCGGCGCAGATGTCCGCAAGTTCCGCGTTTTCGGACAGGAAACCGTAGCCAGGATGCAGCGCATCACAGCCGGTTTCCACGGCCAGGTTCACCAGCTTGCGCGGGTTGAGGTAGCCCGCCAACGGCTCGGCGCCAATGCTGTGGGCTTCGTCGGCACGCTTGACGTGCAACGCATGACGGTCGGCGTCGGAATACACCGCGACCGAGCGAATGCCCATCTCGGCGCAGGCACGCACGATTCGTACGGCAATCTCACCACGGTTGGCGATCAGGATCTTTTTTATCACTTGGAAATTCCCTTGAGCCGATTGCTGCGTTCTTCGACCCGCTTGGAGCCGGGTCGGCGCGTGACTAAATGTTTCATGACAGTCGCGAGACACACACTAAGCCCGCTGATGGATTAACAAAAATCAATAATTATTGGGTCGGGCATAAGTAAAGACTTATAGTTGGCCCATCAGTCTGGCACGGAAGTAGGAAAATAATGCGTAAGTCATTGATGCGCATGACATTGCGTCAACTGCAGATCTTTAATGAAGTGTGCGATTTGCGCTCGTACAGCCGCGCGGCCGAAGAAATGTCGCTCACACAACCGGCCGTTAGCCTACAAATTCGTCAGTTGGAAGAGCTGATCGGCCAGCCACTGTTCGATTACGTCGGCAAAAAACTCTACATGACCGAGGCCGCCGAAGCCCTGCAGCGCGCCAGTCGCGACATCTTCGGCCGCCTGGAAAACCTCGATATGCAGTTGTCGGACATGCAGGGCTCATTGCAAGGCCAGCTCAAGCTGGCGATTGAATCCAGCGCGAAGTACTTCGTCCCGCATTTGTTTGCCGCGTTCAAGCGCCAACACCCCGACGTGCAACTGCATCTGACCGTGGTCAACCGCGCCCAAGTCATTCGTCGCCTTTCCGACAACCGCGACGACCTGGTGATCATGTCCATGGTGCCCCAGGA
Organism: Pseudomonas lactucae; assembly: GCF_036688725.1. Lineage (NCBI taxonomy): Bacteria > Pseudomonadati > Pseudomonadota > Gammaproteobacteria > Pseudomonadales > Pseudomonadaceae > Pseudomonas > Pseudomonas lactucae. The sequence goes on from NZ_JAQQPT010000004.1 coordinate 163,071, forward strand.
TATGGGCCTGGAGTTCCTGCCGTTTCTCAACAACCCCATCGTTGCCGTGGCGCTGCCGGATCATCCCTTGAGCCTGCAAGGGCCGCTGCGCCTGCAGGATCTGGAACCCTACACCCTGCTCATCCGCGAACCGGGCTCCGGCACGCGGCTGGCGTGTGAGGAATACTTCAAGGAAAAACGCGTGCACTTCACCCAGACGCTGGAAGTGGCCTCGGCCGAGGCGCAGCGTGAATGCGTATGCGCGGGGCTGGGCGTGGCGTTGTTGACGCGCCACGCCCTGAACCTGGAACTGGCCACCGGCGGGCTCAAGGAGCTGCCGGTGGAAGAGCTGCCGCTGTACCGCAGTTGGTGCCTGGTGCAGGCCAAGGCCAAGCGCCTGTCACCGGTGGCCCATGCGTTCCTGGGCTTTATCCGCAGCGAACGGGTGCAGATCAGCGCGCTGGCTGAGCGCTTCGCTGGGCAGCCGCGGGTGCCTGCCAGTGCAGTTCCGGGTAGTCACTGATGCTCTGGAGCAGCTGGCGCTGATCGCAGCGGTCTTCGATTGCGCGACGGAACGCCATGCGGCGCTGGTCTTCCTGCTGACGACGGGTTTTGACGCAGCTGTTGCTGTCTTCGTAGGGCCGGGCCATTTGGAGTCTCCCAATGCGATTACGGGAGTACAGGATGGCCGTGGGGGATGACGCGACGATGACAGCCCGATGAAGATTCTGGACACGCAGGAGAGCCCCCTCCCACATTTGGATCTGTGTACAGTTTCAGTCGTCCAGGGCTTTGACCGATTTTGGCGACAACCGCAGGCTGCGCAAACTGCGCTTCACGCTCTTGAGGTGGTTGACCAGGCTTGGCCCGCGCGCCATGGCCACACCCATCGCCAACACGTCGATCACCACCAGGTGGGCGATGCGCGAGGTCAGCGGTGTGTAGATCTCGGTGTCTTCGTGCACATCGATCGCCAGGTTGACCGTGGACAGCTCGGCCAACGGCGTCTGGCTCGGGCACAGGGTGATCAACGACGCACCGCTCTCACGCACCAGGTTGGCGGTGATCAGCAGGTCCTTGGAGCGACCGGACTGAGAAATGCAGATCGCCACGTCGGTCGGCTTCAAGGTCACTGCCGACATCGCCTGCATGTGCGGGTCGCTATAGGCCGCCGCCGTGAGCAGCAAGCGGAAGAATTTGTGCTGGGCATCGGCCGCCACGGCGCCGGACGCACCGAAGCCATAGAACTCGACACGCTGGGCCTGGGACATGGCGGTCACGGCCTTTTGCAGCTCCACCGGATCGAGCTTTTCACGCACTTCCATCAGGGTGTGTAACGTAGTGTCGAAAATTTTCAGGCTGTAATCGGCGACGGAGTCGTCTTCGTGAATCGCAAACTGGCCGAAGCTGGCGCCGGCGGCCAGGCTCTGGGCCAGCTTGAGTTTCAAGTCCTGGAAACCGGAGCAACCGATGGCACGGCAGAAACGCACGATGGTCGGCTCGCTGATGCCCACGCTGTGGGCCAGATCGGCCATGGAACTGTGCATCACAGCCGCAGGGTCAAGCAGCACGTGATCGGCAACCTTGAGTTCCGATTTGCGTAACAGGTGGCGCGACTGGGCGATATGTTGCAACAGGTTCAAAGGGCAGGACTCTTGTTATTGGCAGGGCCAGGGATGTAGCAAGCTTGTAGTTATACTACAAGAATTACCGTTTTGCCCGTCCGACGCATCACTAAATCGCCCTGCTGCCCTCTGATTCAAAGGGCAGGCGGTTTGTAGCCACAACGGCGCCCTTGGCGTCTCTAGGAAAAATCCACGTTTTTGCGTAACAAATCCGCCAACCCGTCGGCCTGCATCGGCCGGCTGATCAAGTAGCCTTGCACTTCGTCACAGCGCTCCACCCGCAGGAAGTCCAGTTGCTGCTGATCTTCCACGCCTTCGGCCACGACCTTGAGCGACAAACCGTGAGCCATGGCGATGATCGCTCGGGTGATGGCGGCATCTTCGCGACCTTGGCCGAGACCACGGATGAAGGCTTGATCGATCTTTACGTAGTCCACCGGGATGCGCTTGAGGTAGCTGAGGGACGAATAGCCGGTGCCGAAGTCGTCGATGGCCAGCTTCACGCCCAGATCCCGCAGCTGCTGGAACGTCGCAATGATGTGTTCGACGCTGTCGAGCAACTGGCTTTCGGTCAATTCCAACTCAAGGTATTGCGGGTCCAGGCCGGTTTCTTCCAGCACTTGGCGCACCAGGCTGACCAACTTGCCCTGGCGCAACTGATGCACCGACAGGTTCACTGACACGCGAATCGGTGCCAGCCCCTGGCGCTGCCATTCGCACGCCTGCCAGCACGCTTCACGCAAGACAAATTCGCCCAGCGGCACGATCAGGCCGGTTTCTTCGGCCAGACCGATAAAGTCGGCGGGTGGCACCATGCCCCACTGCGGGTGCTCCCAACGGATCAACGCTTCGACCGCATTGAGCTTGCCGGTGGCCAGGCACAGTTTGGGCTGATAGAACACGGTGAGCTGACGCTCGTCGATGGCTTTGCGCAGGTGGTTTTCCAGCTGCAGGCGCTCCAGGGTGCTGGCTTGCAGGCTGTCGGTGTAGAACTGGAAGTTATTGCCGCCCAGGTGCTTGGCGTGCTGCATGGCCATGTTCGACTGGCTGACCAACGCAGAAATTTCCCGCGCATTGTCCGGCAGCAGGCTTACGCCCATCGAAGCACTGACTACCAGCTCATGGCCTTCCACCGCCACCGGCACCCGTAGCTTGGCCAGCAGCCGCGTAGCCACCCGCGCCAGGCTCGACAGGTTGCCGTAGGCGTCGAACAGCACCGCAAACTCATCGCCGGACAGGCGCGCAATGGTGTCCGCTTCAGGCAAAGCGTTGATCAGCCGACGAGCCATCTTTTGCAACAACTGGTCGGCGACTTCATGACCCAGGCTGTCGTTGAGCAGTTTGAAGCGATCAAGGTTGATGTGCAGCAGCGCAAGGCTGCGCCCGCCCTGGCGCACACGCTGATGCGCCTCGCGCAACCGTTCGCGGAACAGCGAGCGGTTGGCCAGGCCGGTCAATTCATCGTAATGGGTGAGGTAGCGCATGCGCTCCTCGGACTCGCGCCGCGCCGACAAATCGGCGAAGAAACCCACGATATGACTGACTTTTCCCCGTAGATCGCGCACGGCATTCAGCTGTAGCCATTGCGGGTACAGCTCGCCGTTCTTGCGCGTTTCCACCAACTCGCCCTGCCACGTGCCGTGGCTGAGCAACGCCTGGCGGATCACTGGGAAGTGACGGCGCGCATCGCGGCTGCTGGGCAGTTCCACCACGTTGCGACCCAGCATGTCATCGATTTCAAAACCGGTGACGCGGCTGAACGCCTGGTTGACGGCAAGCAGGACGTAGTCCGGATCGAGGATCACGATGCCCTCGCTGGCGGCTTCGAACACCGTCGATGCCAGCCGCTGCTGTTCTTCAAGCACTTTGCCAGCACTGATATCGCGGCGAGTGCCGAGCATGCGGATCACGCGCCCGTTCGGCGCACGCTCCACGGCGCGGCCGCGATCCTCGATCCACACCCAGTGGCCAGCACCATGGCGCACGCGGTACTCCACCTGATAATCCTCGGTACGGCCCTTGAGGTGCTCCACCAGGGCGCGCTTGAGCAGCGGCAAGTCGTCGGGGTGCAGGCGTGGCTTGAGATGACCGAGCATGGCCGTGACGTACTCGGGCTCCAGGCCGAACAGCTCTTTTAGCTGCGTGTGATGGACTTCATCGGTTTGCAGGTTCCAGTCCCACAGACCCAGTTCACTGGCTTGCAGGGCCATGACCAGGCGCGCTTCGCTTTTGTTCAGGGCCAGGCTGGCGGCGTCCAGCTCCTGACTGCGTTGGGCCACGCGGTCCTGCAGGCCGAGTTGCGCTTCGCGCAGTTCCTCCTCGACTTGACGACGCTGCTCGACTTCACGCATCAGGTCCTGGTTTAACTGCTCGCTGCGCTGCTGCGCCTCTTGCAGATGCTCGATCAGCGCCTGATTCTGGAAACGCCGTAATAATTCGCGCTGGATCAGCCGGTTGATCTGCCATGCCACCAGGTTCAGCGACACCAGCAGGATCAGACCGAGCACGCCCCAGCCTTGTTGCTGCGGGTTGCCATCCCACAATAGATACACGATGGACGGCACCAGGCACGGCACGGCAAAGGATAGAAACGCCGGCAGGCTCACGGCGTAGGCCACACTGGCCGACAAGGTGGCAGCGCCGATCAGGCCAAATACCCAGGCTTGCTGCATGAAGCTGTTCACCGGTGCCAGGGCGATGGCGGCAGCGGCCAGGGTCAAGCCGCTCACCGCCGAACCGAGCATGAACATGCGCCGCCACACCGGGTGGGCCTGGCGGCTGGGCATGGCCGAATCGAAAGCCGCCACCTGGATCACACGCAGGGCAACCAACGCCAGCAGCCAGACCAGCCAGATGCTGTCCAGCAGCACTTGCCTGGGGTTCCACAGCAGCCAGACGCAGACCAGGCCATTGACCAGCATTAACAAGGTAGGCAGCAAAGAACCCTGATACAGCAGGCGTGTACGTTCGACCGCGATCTCGGTGGCGTAGTGTTTGCGGATGACCTGCGCGGGCGATATCGAGAGGCCCATCAGATCGGAGCTAAGGGTCATAGGCAGTGTTCTTATAATGGTGAGCCCGAAACGTCGACGGAGCATACACAAGCAAAGGCTCGGGCCAAACTGCTCCAGGTCATAAAAACTACCCGGTCATCCTCCGCAAACCTCGGGCCCAGAGGGCTTGAGCGAGACACCGTGCGGGCTGCGCGGCTGACCGACCGGTCATCACCCCAGGCAGAATGTTTGCCCGGCCCGAACCGCAGCGGCTATTTTGCATCGACCATCCGGCATTGGGATTTGCCCGACACCCCCCGGCACCCTAGAATGCGCCGATGCGCGATGATCTCTCTCTTTTGCTGAACTCCCTCAACGATGCCCAACGCCAGGCCGTAGCAGCCCCCGTTGGCCGTCAGTTGGTCCTGGCCGGTGCTGGCTCCGGTAAAACCCGAGTGCTGGTGCACCGTATCGCCTGGTTGATCCAGGTCGAGAACGCGTCCCCGCATTCGATCCTGTCGGTGACTTTCACCAACAAGGCCGCTGCCGAGATGCGTCACCGTATCGAGCAGTTGATGGGCATCAGCCCGGCCGGCATGTGGGTGGGCACCTTCCATGGCCTGGCGCACCGCCTGTTGCGGGCGCATTGGCAGGAAGCAGGCCTGGCCCAGACCTTCCAGATTCTGGACAGCGATGACCAGCAACGCCTGGTCAAGCGAGTCATCCGCGAACTGGGCCTCGACGAACAACGCTGGCCGGCGCGCCAGGCCCAGTGGTTTATCAACGGCCAGAAAGACGAGGGCCTGCGCCCGCAACATATCCAGGCCAGCGGCGATTTGTTCCTGGCGACCATGCGCAGCATTTATGAAGCCTACGAGGCCGCCTGCGTACGCGCCGGGGTGATCGACTTCTCCGAGCTGCTGTTGCGCGCCCTCGACCTGTGGCGCGACAACCCAGGCTTGCTGGCCCATTACCAGAAGCGCTTTCGCCACATTCTGGTGGACGAGTTCCAGGACACCAACGCCGTGCAATACGCCTGGTTGCGCCTGCTGGCCAAAGGCGGCGACAGCCTGATGGTGGTGGGCGACGACGACCAGTCGATCTACGGCTGGCGCGGCGCGAAAATCGAGAACATCTACCAGTATTCCGAAGATTTCCCGGACGCGGTCACCATACGCCTGGAGCAGAACTACCGCTCCACCGCCGGCATCCTCAAGGCCGCCAACGCCTTGATCGCCAACAACACCGGGCGCCTGGGCAAAGAGCTGTGGACCGACGGCGGCGAAGGCGAAGCGATCAACCTCTACGCCGCCTTCAACGAGCACGACGAAGCGCGCTATGTGGTGGAAACCATCGAAAGCGCCCTGAAGACCGGCCTGGCACGCAGCGATATCGCGATTCTGTACCGCTCCAACGCCCAATCGCGTGTATTGGAAGAAGCCCTGCTGCGCGAACGCATCCCCTACCGCATCTATGGCGGCCAGCGCTTCTTCGAGCGGGCTGAAATCAAGAACGCCATGGCGTACCTGCGTCTGCTGGAAGGCCGTGGCAACGATGCGGCGCTGGAGCGGGTGATCAATATCCCGGCCCGTGGCATCGGCGAGAAAACCGTTGAAGCGATCCGCGACCATGCGCGCCACGCCGATGTGTCGATGTGGGAGTCCATGCGCCTGCTGATCGCCAATAAAGGCCTGACCGGTCGCGCTGCCGGTGCGTTGGGCGTGTTTGTCGAGCTGATCGAGAACCTCGCCGCCAAATGTGCGGATATGCCGCTGCACTTGATGACCCAGACGGTAATCGAGCAGTCCGGGCTGATCGCCTATCACGAAGCGGAAAAAGGCGAGAAGGGCCAGGCTCGGGTAGAAAACCTCGAGGAACTGGTCAGCGCCGCCCGTGCGTTCGAAAACACCGAGGAAGACGAAGAGCTGACTCCCCTCGCCGCGTTCCTCGGCCACGCATCACTGGAGGCCGGTGACACTCAGGCCGACGAGCATGAAGACAGCATCCAGTTGATGACCTTGCACAGCGCCAAGGGCCTGGAGTTTCCGTATGTGTTCCTGGTGGGCATGGAAGAAGGCCTGTTCCCGCACAAGATGAGCCTGGAGGAGCCCGGCCGCCTTGAGGAAGAACGCCGCCTGGCCTACGTTGGGATCACCCGTGCGATGCAGAACCTGGTGATGACCTATGCCGAGACCCGACGCCTGTACGGCAGCGAGACCTACAATAAGGTGTCGCGTTTCGTACGTGAAGTGCCTAAGGGTCTGATCCAGGAAGTGCGTCTCTCCAACAGCGTCAGTCGCCCGTTCGGCGGCGGCCAGCAGCAGAACTCCAGCACCCTGTTCGCCGGTTCCGAGATTCCGGAAACCCCGTTCAGCCTTGGCCAGCAGGTCAAGCATGCGATCTTCGGTGAAGGCGTGATCCTCAACTTCGAAGGTGCCGGTGCCCAGGCCCGCGTACAGGTGAACTTCGCCGAAGGCAGCAAGTGGCTGATGATGGGTTACGCAAAGCTCGAAGCTGTCTGAGCTGATCATCTGTGGCGAGGGAGCTTGCTCCCGCTGGCGTGCGCAGCGCGCCCGTTTTTTGGGGCTGCTACGCAGCCCAGCGGGAACAAGCTCCCTCGCCACAATGAAACACTGCGTAACATGAAGATTGTCGGCCCGCCCTTGTTTTAGACAAGTGCGGACCTACATCTGTAACTAGTCCTACAGCCCCTTCGGATTAGGTCTTACGCAAAAGCCCGAAACATTATGTCGCTAGCCACTGTCATTACACCTGTGCAACATGGCGCGCGTGCAATCCACAAATGGGAATTCCCTTTATGAAACGTTTTCTTAGCATCGCCATGGCGTTGTGCATCGGCCTGACGATGAGCCTCGACGCCAACGCCAAACGCTTCGGTGGCGGCAAAAGCTCGGGCGCGGCGCCGACTCACCAGACCAGCCAAATGGCTCCAACCGCCGGTGCGGGCGGTGCTGCGGCTACCGCGGGCGCAGCCGGTGCCACTGGCGCCGCCGCCAAAGCCGGCGGTGCTTCGCGCTGGTTGGGCCCTCTGGCCGGTATCGCAGCCGGTGGCCTGCTCGCGTCCATGTTCATGGGCGGCGGCTTCCAGGGCATGCAGATCTTCGACATCCTGATCATGGCCGTCATCGCCTTCCTGGTCTTCCGTTTCATCGCCGCCCGTCGTCGCAAGCAGCAGGAGCACCTGGCTCCAGCCGGCGCGCCGATGCAGCGTGAAGCGTTCGAGCAAAAACCTGCCATGGGTTCGATCTTCGGTGGTTCAGCAGCACCCGCTGCAGCCCGTCCGGTGATCAACGCACCGGCCTGGTTCAACGAAGAGCGCTTCGTCGAAGCGGCCCGCAGCCACTTCCAGTCCCTGCAGCAGCACTGGGACGCCAACGAAATGGACAAGATCTCCGAGTTCGTGACCCCACAACTGCTGGAGTTCCTCAAGCGCGAACGCGCCGACCTGGGCGACGGCTTCCAGTCGACCTATATCGACGACCTGCGCGTACAGCTGGACGGTGTGGACGATCGCGCCGACAAGACCATCGCCACCCTGACCTTCAGCGGTGTGTCGAAGACCTCGCGCTTCGATCAGGGCGAAGCGTTCAGCGAAAGCTGGAACATGGAACGCGCCCAAGGCGACGACCAGCCATGGCTGGTCGCCGGTATCCGCCAGAACGGCTGATCTCCGTACACATGTGCAAGCTGTAACAAAACCCCGGACTTGTTCCGGGGTTTTCTATTTCACGGTTGCACTTATAGCGAGCTACTGTATAAAACGCCCCTATTAACCGCGCCATCTAGCAAGAGGATCCCGGCCGTGGAAGAAATCATCGAACAACTGCGTGAAGCCAACGAACCGGTCCCGGTTCCCTTGGAGCTACCTGACGAAGATCAACTGGTCGAAATCGAAGAACAGCTGTTCATCGATATCCCATTTGTCTTCCGCGAATTCCTGCTGACCGTCAGCGACGTGGTCTACGGCAGCCTGGAGCCGGTCACCGTTACCGACCCACAATCCCACACCTACCTGCCGGATGTGGCCGCCAACGCCTGGGATGCCGGCGTGGATCGCAGCATGATCCCGATCTGCCAGGACGGCGACGACTACTACTGCGTCGAGGAAGACGGCACTGTGGTGCTGTGGTCCGCCGAAGAAGAACTCGTCCAGGAAGAAACCTGGGAATCGGTCTGGCACTGGGCGCGGGACGTCTGGCTGGAAAGCTGATAACCGCCCCCTATCCACCAGACTTGCTGTGGTGAGCGGGCTTGCCCCGCGCTGGGCCGCGTAGCGGCCCCCATCAGAGCCATTAGTGCTCCGGCGTGTCCTTGTGGTTATCCAGCGTCTCCAGCAACGCGACCTGCATCCGCGTATGCACGCGGATGAACCAGCGCCAGAGCACGGCCGCCACCGCCGCCGCGACCACGGCAATCAGCACCAGCAACTTGTTGGTCGGCAGAATACTGGCCGACAAGGCTGCCAATAGCAGGAAGATCACCAGCAGCGACAAAATGGGGATCAGCTCTGCAATTACCCGGCGCACGCGCTGGGTATGCCGCCCGGCCATCTCCGGTTTCACGCTCATCTGCGCCAGCAACATCGAGAGCGCCTTGAGCTTGCGGTACGCCGCGATCAAGAACGGCAGCGACAACAGCAAAGCCCCACCCCAGATCAATGCCTTCTGCCAGCTTGGATCGCTGATCCAGCCCTGCAGATAGCCGCCGATACGTGTTGCGAAAAAGCTGCCGGTGAAGAAGATCGCAATCACCAGCGCCAAATTGATCCCCACCTGCAGGATGATCTTGCGGATCATCGACGCCAGCATCGCGCCCTCGCCTTGCGGCTGAATGCTGCGCAGCCATTCACCATACATACCGAATACCCGGCTCATGCGCTGGGGCATCAACGCGGCAAGCTTCAATGACAACGGGTCGGCACCGCGAATCAGGTAAGGCGTGAGCAGCGTGGTAATCGCCGACACCGCGACCGCCACCGGATAAAGAAAATCGCTGGTGACCTGCAAGGTCATCCCCAACGCGGCGATGATGAAGGAGAACTCGCCAATCTGTGACAGCCCCATGCCCACACGCAGTGAGGTCCGACCATCATTGCCAGCGATAAACGCCCCCAGGCCGCAGGACAGCATCTTGCCCAGCACCACGGCCACGGTGATGACCGCGATTGGCCAGGCGTATTGCAGCAGGATCTGTGGATCGATCATCAAGCCGATCGCCACGAAGAAGATGGCACTGAACATGTCGCGAACCGGCTCGATCAGGCGCTCGATCTTAATCAACTGTCGGGACTCGGCCATGATCGCGCCGATCAGGAACGCCCCCAGCACCATGCTGTATTCGAGCTTGACCACCAACAGGCAGAAACCGAAGCACAGACCCAGTACCGTGATCAGCAGCATCTCATTGCTGTCGAACGTGGCCACGTAGGCCAGCAAACGCGGCACCAGCAAAATCCCGATGACCAGGGCGACGATCATGAACAGCGACAGCTTGCCGACGGTGGAGAATACTTCGCCGGAACTCACCGTGCCGCTGACGGCGATGCTCGACAGCAAGGCGATGATGCCGATGCCCAGGATGTCCTCGACGATCAGCACACCGAAGATCAGTTGGGCGAAGCGCTGGTCCTTCATCTTCAGGTCATTGAGCGCCTTGACGATGATGGTGGTCGAGGAAATCGCCAGGATTGCACCGAGGAACAGCGAGTCCATGGTGTTCCAGTCGAACCACTGGCCGATCTCGTAGCCGATCCAGATCATCAGGATGATTTCCAGGAAGGCCGCGATAAACGCAGTGGCGCCGACCTTGAACAGCTTGCGCAGGCTGAATTCCAGGCCCAGGCAGAACATCAGGAAGATCACCCCCAGCTCGGCAAGTGTCTTGATGGTGTCTTCGTCGTGAATCAGGCCGAACGGCGGGGTGTGCGGACCGATGATGAAGCCCGCGACGATGTACCCCAGCACCACCGGCTGCTTGAGGCGGTGAAACAGGACGGTGACCACCCCGGCTACCAGCATGATCACGGCCAAGTCCTGGATAAAGCTGATGGCGTGCATGGCGAGGGGCTCCTCCTTATGGGTACTGACGCTTTTGCCACGTCCACCTGCGAACATAAAAAGTCGCAAAGAGCGGAAGGAAAAGTCTGCCTTGATCGTAAGAAATACCCTGAGATGGGCTTTTGAAGGTTAACACCGCGACTTCCACCGGAAAGCCGGTGCAATATATGGAAACAGATCGGTCCAGGCGTGACGGCAAGCCGCCCACCGGCGTCCCGTAAGGGATGGCGCTGCAAAGATTCCAGCACCCGCAGAGGTGCGCCCCAACCAATGCCTACAACCCGTGAGTGTGCTATGGAACCCGGAAACGCCCAGCTGTCGATGACAGTACTGATGACCCCTGATATGGCCAACTTCTCAGGCAATGTCCACGGCGGCACCCTGCTCAAGTACCTCGACGAAGTGGCTTACGCCTGCGCGAGCCGTTATGCAGGCCGCTATGTGGTGACGTTGTCGGTGGATCAGGTGATTTTCCGCGAGCCGATCCATGTGGGCGAGCTGGTGACGTTCCTGGCGTCGGTCAACTACACCGGCAATACCTCGATGGAAGTGGGTATCAAGGTGGTGACCGAGAACATTCGCGAGCGCTCGGTACGCCATACCAACAGCTGCTTTTTCACCATGGTGGCCGTGGACGACCAGCGCAAACCGGCCGCCGTACCGCCGCTGCAACCGCACAACAGCGAAGACAAGCGCCGGTTCGTGCAGGCCCAGCAACGCCGGCAGATTCGCCAGGAGCTGGAGAAGCGGTATCAGGAAATCAAGGCGGACGCGCTGTAGGTCCCAACCTGCAAAGAGGGTCAAATGTGGGAGGGAGCAAGTCGAATCGTCGCACCGCCCCTCCCACATTGGGTTTTGTGTACTTACAGTCCGATCGGTGTTGCTTCAAACCGCACGCGCGGATGAGCAATACGATCCTGCGCCCGCACCAGTTCCAGTTCATAACTGGCACACGCCTGGGTTTCCAGCAGCACTTCATGTACCGCCGCCGCAGTGAACTCAAACGCCGCCAGCAGGCTATCGCCCAACAACACCCTTGCCAGAAACAAACCCGAAGTCAGGTCGCCCACGCCCACCGGCTGGCGCGGAAATGCCAGCAAGGGCCGGCGCAGGTGCCAACTGCCATCGGCCGTCACCAGCAGCATCTCGAAACCATCCGCCAGCTTGCCCGGGTAATCCAGGTGCTTGACCAGTACCGCCTTGGGCCCGCGCGCCAGCAACGCCTTGGCCATGGCCAGGCAATCGAACAGCGACTGCGGCTTGCGCCCGGCAAAGCTGTCCAGCTCCAGCTGGTTGGGGCACAGGAAATCAGCCATGGCGGCGGCTTCATCGAGCAGGAAATCGCTGACGTCCTGGGGCACGATGCAACCTTTTTCCGGATGGCCCATCACCGGGTCGCACAGGTACAGGGCCTTTGGGTTGATGGCTTTGATCCGCGCCACACCGGTAAGAATCGCCCGACCCTGGTCCGCACTGCCCAGGTAGCCGGAAAGGATCGCATCGCAGTTACCCAGCTCGCCAATCGCAGCGATGCCTTCCACCAGCGCAGGAATTTGCTGCGATGCCAACACTTCGCCCGCCCACTGTCCATACTGGGTGTGGTTGGAGAACTGCACCGTGTTCAGCGGCCACACATTTACCCCGACCCGCTGCATGGGGAACACGGCGGCGCTGTTTCCGGCGTGGCCGAAGACTACATGAGACTGGATCGCAAGCAGATGAGGTGTGCGTTTCATGCAGGGGATTTCCGTAAAGCCGTCGAAATTCTGGCCGCGCAGTATGCGACTAAACGCAGCCTGTACGACAGACCGGCGACGCAGTTAAGCTGCGCTCACTTTGTTGGAGTTTTTCACATGCTGACCCTGGGAAACATGTTCGTGTTGATGCTGCTGGCGACGGGCGCCGCCTGGGTATGGCACAACCACGGCTTGCGCGAGCGGGCGCTGGAGCGGGTCAAGCAGCATTGCGCCAAGCTCGATATCGAGTTGCTCGACGGCGCGGTGGCCTTGAAGCGCATAGGCTTTGTGAAGGATGCCAGCGGGCGGCGACGTTTGGCGCGTGTCTACAATTTCGAGTTCACGGTGACGGGTGAGGCTCGCCACAGCGGGACCATCACCCAATTCGGCGCCCACAGCGCGCAGATCGAACTGGCGCCCTACCCGTTCGAAGCCAAGGAACCGCTGCCCAGCGCGGACGTGATCGAGCTGAGCCAGTGGCGTCAGGACCACGCGACCAAGAAGCGTCAGTAACGGCAGGCCGCCAGTGCGGCCTGTAACGCGGCCAGGTCCTGTGGTGCGCTGAAAATCAATTCAATACGCGAATCTCGCCGCCACTCGCTGGGTTGCCAGACGAACGGGCTGTTATCCACAGAATTAGCGCTGAGCCATGCGTCACGGCTGTGGATAACCAGTTTGGCGCGGCGCCAATCAAGGCTTGTCAGCCATAAGACCAGGCGTTGCGGGTCAAATGGCTGGCTCGGGTGCCAGCGCCAGCCCACACTCCAGCCACCCTCCTGGGCCTGGCTCAAGCAAATCGGCACGGCGGGATCGCTCCAGATCGCCGGCATTTGCGCCAATCCCTTGGGTATGTCGAGGTTATCCACAGCCCCCTGCGCTTTTGCGTCCAGCCCCGGTAAACGTGCCAGCGGCAACTGCGCCTGATGGGTCCAGTGAAACGGGCAATCGGGTAGTTGCCGTTCGATTGCCTGGCGCTGTGCGGCGTTGAGCGCTTCGTCCTTGTTCAATACCAGCAACCCGGCACTGACCAGCGCCTGCTGCTGAGCCTGCGGCAAGGGTTTGCCCGCCGCCAGGGCCTGTGCATCGAGTACCAACACGCAGGGCTGAACGGCCAGCACGGTCTGCCACGGCGCTTCGCGCAACTGCTTGAGCAACTGCGCGGGGTGGCCCAGGCCCGAGGGTTCGATAAACAGCCGATCCGGCTTGGCCTTACGCAGCAGGCGACCCAGGCCTACCTGAAACGGTGCACCGTTCACACAGCACAGGCAGCCACCCGCCACTTCCCCAATAGCTATGCCGTCGTCATCCAGGGTCAGCAACGCGGCGTCCAGGCCTATCTGGCCGAACTCGTTGATCAACACCGCCCAGCGCTCGTTGGCCGGGCGTTGGGCAAGCAGGTGCTTGATCAGGCTGGTCTTGCCGGCGCCCAAAGGCCCGGCAATCACGTGAGTGGGAATGTTCTGCAGCATCAGGGGCATCGTTCGGGCCGTGTAGAGCGTTTGATCCTACGCGGTTATGCGAGCCAATCCAGCGTCAGAATCAATCGGCGCTCATCGGCTTTCAGGGCGGGTGAGCGGTGAATCAGGCCATGAGCTTCGTTGCCATGCCATTTGGTGCCCTTGAGCAACGCCACTTCGCCACACTGGATCTTCTCAATCCGCTCAAGGGGTTCGGCGTCCGGTTGGCTCAGTTTGCGTCGGTCCATAACGCCTTCACGCAACCATTGGCTACCGACGCCGGCATAGGTGGTGATCAACCGAACCGGCACATGGTCGACGTGAAAACGCGGGCACATGGCTTTGTCCAGCAAGCGCAGGCGCACGCCGATGCGCTTGGCGCCGAGCAGGCAGGCAAACGCGCTGACCAACCATGCCACATCGGCAATAAAGCCTTCATAGCCTTCAAGATCGCGGCAACTGGACGCCAGACCGCGCAAGTTCGGTTCGGCGTCTTCGCTGTTGAGCTCAATGACCATCGAGTCGGCCAGCGGCTCGTCAAGCGCCACCAGCAAGGCGCCGAATTCGGCGATGTGCAGCGGCAATTGGCGCTGCCACAGCGCCAGGTTGACGCCGTCTTCGAGGATCTCGGACAGCGCCAGCGGGGTGTCGCCACGGGTCTGGCGAATCACCGGACGCAAGGGGGTAAGGGGTGCCAGCATCAGGCTGCCTCTTCATACCAGGGGCCAAATGGATCAGCCAGCAGGCGCCAGCCTTCAACACCCAACGCCATTTCTTCATCAGTGAGCAGGCAGGCGTCCAACTCGGCACGCATCTGTGCAAAGTCGATGTGCTGCCCGATAAACACCAGTTCCTGGCGGCAGTCGCCGGTGCTCAGCTGCCAATTGCCCATGATCGCCGCGACGCTTTCTTCGTCCTGCGGCCATTGGCTTTTCGGCACAAAGCGCCACCAGCGTCCGGCAAAACCGTGGCGCATCAGGCCACCGGCCTGGGACCAACTGCCCGCATCCTGGTGCTTGCTGGCCAACCAGAAGAACCCCTTGGAGCGCAGCAATTTGCCGTTGACCCAAGGGCGGTCGATAAAATCAAAAAAGCGTTGCGGGTGGAACGGGCGACGGGCGCGATAGGCGGTGGAGGCGATACCGTATTCCTCGGTCTCCGGCACATGTTCACCACGCAGCTCCTGCAACCAACCCGGCGCTTGCGCGGCGCGTTCGAAGTCGAAGCGGCCGGTGTTGAGGATCTTGTCCAACGGCACTTCCCCCATGACCATCGGGATGATTTGCGCCTGGGCGTTGAGGCGTTCGAGGATCGCCATCAACTCTTCGCGCTCATGGCTGCCGATCAGGTCGATCTTGCTGATCAGGATGACGTCGGCGAATTCGATCTGTTCGATCAGCAGGTCAGTAATGGAGCGCTCATCCTCTTCGCCGAGGGTTTCGCCCCGTGAGGCCAGGCTTTCGGCGGCTTGGTAGTCGAGCAGGAAATTCATGCCGTCGACCACGGTAACCATGGTATCCAGCCGCGCGATATCGGCCAGGCTTTGCTCGTTTTCATCGCGGAAAGTGAAGGTTTCGGCCACCGGCAAAGGTTCGGAGATGCCAGTGGATTCGATCAGCAGGTAATCGAACCGACCTTCCCTGGCGAGTTTTCCGACCTCTTCGAGCAGGTCCTCACGCAAGGTGCAGCAGATGCAGCCGTTGCTCATTTCCACCAGTTTTTCTTCGGCACGATTGAGCGTGACGTCGCGCTGCACCTCACTGCCGTCGATATTGATTTCACTCATGTCGTTGACGATCACAGCCACCCGCAGGTTTTCGCGGTTGCGCAGAACATAGTTGAGCAGCGTGCTTTTACCGGCGCCGAGAAAGCCGGACAACACGGTAACGGGGAGACGATTGGGCATCAGGTGGTTCTCATCAGGGGTGGCCGATCATGGCAAGCGGTTCACGGGTCAGGCTGTTTTTAATGTTATAGTATAACAACACAAATAAGCCAATCCCCTTGTTCCTTACGACGAAGGGCGCAATGCTTGAACCCTTCCCCGCCCCGAGGAACCTTATGAAATACCTGGTGTGCGCCCTCTTAATCACAGCGGCGGGACCTGTCTGCGCCCAAGCACCAAGCCTGCTGGCCAACTGCACGCGCAGCGCCAATCTGTTGGCCTGTAAGGATCCGCTGGGCAATGCCTACAGCGTGGCGACCGCAGGCAACACCACGTACTTGCGCGGTTTCGAGGTCGTCGGCAAACGCTACTGGGCACAAACCAATAGCCGCTATGGGCAGCTGACGTTCTTTACCGGGTTGGCTTCGGACGGTGAGGCGTGGGTCGGCTATACGCGGCGCGTGGGCTGGACCACCATCAACCGGTTTTCCAGCTCAGGCGGTGCCAGCGCCAAGTTCACCTGCAGCCGTATCACCGGCTGTTAAGCCTGGACGCCCTTCTGCTCCTGGACCCAGGCCATGTAGCTGTTCATCGGCGGGTTCTTCTGGAAGTAGTTTTTCAACCCTTCGAACAGGCCATCCGCCACCGCTTGTTGATGGCGTGCCGTTACCAGGCGCTGGGCATCGCGGGCATTGGAGATAAAGCCGGTCTCCACCAGGATCGACGGTACATCCGGTGACTTGAGCACGGCGAACCCGGCCTGCTCCACACGCTTTTGATGCAGGCTGGTGATGCCTTGCAGGCTACCCAGCACCGAGCTGCCCAGTTGCAGGCTGGAGGCGATGGTGGCGTTCATCGACATGTCCAGAATCACCCCGGCCAGCATCGGGTCCTTATCTTTGAGGTTGAGCAGCGTGGTAGCGCCGAGCAGGTCAGCGCCGTTTTCGCGCTGGGCCATAAAGCGTGCCGTGGCCGACGTGGCGCCGCCCTCGGACAACGCATACACCGAGGCGCCCGAGGCCGTGAGCCGTGGCGCCGCGTCGGCATGCACCGAGATGAACATATCGGCCTTGTGCTGGCGGGCGATGTCCACACGCTTGCGCAGCGGCACGAAGAAGTCGTCGTTGCGCACCAGCTTCACGTCAAACCCCTTCTCGCGCTTCAAGCGTTTGGCCAGCAACTGGGCGATCGACAACACCACGTCTTTTTCGCGCTGGCCCTTGGAGCCGATCGCGCCCGGGTCTTTGCCGCCGTGGCCGGGGTCGACCACCACGATGATGTCGCGCTTGGGATGGGCCTTGTCCACCAATGGACTGGGCTCATGCGCAATCTGACGAGGCGCCTGGGTAGCGCTGGTGAGATCGAGCACCAGGCGATGCCCCTGCCCGTCCTGGGGCGGCAGTACAAAACTGTTGAGCTGCATCGGCGCGGCCAGGTCGAGCACGATACGCGTGTCGTTCGAACCAAAATGCCCCGAGCGAATCGAGGTGATGCCGCTGTTCTTCAACTCCAGCTGAGAAAAGTCACCGCTGAGCCCCGCGCCGCTCAGATCAATGATCAGGCGTTCCGGCGCAGTCAGGGAAAAGGTCTTGTATTGCACCGGGCCACTCAGATCGAAGACCAGCCGCAGCTTGTCGTCCGAGCGCCATAGGCGCGCGTTGCGAATCTGCGTGGCATTCGCCGCGAACGGCAAGGTGAAGAGCGGGCTGACCAGGAGCAGGTTAAGGAGCTGACGTCTGTGCATGACAAATACCGCAAATAAAAGGAGCGTCCGTACTCGACATGACTGAAAAAAGACCGGTGCAGAAAATTCATCGTCGGCTCTATTGTTATACTATAACATGTCTAATTATTTCCAACGATGGACCTGCTTATGAATGCGCTGACTCTGCCGGATATCGCCGCGCAGGCTTCACGCCAAGCCTTGCCACTCGATTGGGTGGGCATGTGCGGTATCGCCCTACCGATCCTGATCGACGGTCAGCGTCTGACCGCCACCGCCGATGCCGGCGTCAGCCTGGACGATGGCACCGCCCGTGGCATTCATATGTCACGTCTGTACCTGGCGCTGGAGATGTTCGACGAGCAACCTCTCACGCCCGCACTTCTGCGCAATGTACTGCAGCGTTTTCTTGAGAGTCATGAAGATTTATCTAAGAACGCCTACCTGCGTCTTCATACGAATTTACTGCTCAAGCGCCCAGCGCTGGTCAGCCCTTTGGCCGGTTGGAAGCGCTATCCGATCAGCATCGAAGCGCGTCTGGAAAACCAGATGTTCCACGTGGAACAAAAAATTGACGTGACTTATTCATCCACTTGCCCCTGCTCCGCCGCCCTTGCCAGGCAGTTGATTCAGCAGCAATTTCTCGACGATTTCGCCAACACGCCGTTGCACCATGAAGATGTACTGACCTGGCTCGGCAGCGCCAACGGTATCGTCGCCACGCCCCACAGCCAGCGCAGCAGCGCGCAACTGCATGTGCACCTGCAAGGCGATCATCTGGCACTGACTGAACTGATCGACGCCGCCGAAGCTGCACTCGGCACCGCCGTGCAAACCGCTGTAAAGCGCGCGGACGAACAAGCTTTCGCCCTGGCCAATGGGCAGAACCTGATGTTCTGCGAAGACGCCGCCCGCCGCCTGAACCTCGCCTTGAAGCGCTCGGATGCCGTCAAAGCCTTCCACCTGAAAGTGATCCACGCCGAAAGCCTGCACGCGCACGATGCCGTGGCTGAAAGCCGCTGGACGAGAAACCCTGCATGATCACCTGCACCGCTTTGCGCTGGGGCGCCCCCGGCCAACCGCTTACGCCCGCTGTGGACTTCACTCTGGAAAGAGGCAGCCTCACCGGGGTGATAGGCCCCAACGGCTGCGGCAAAAGCAGCCTGCTCAAAGTCATCGCCGGACTGCAAAAACCGCTGGCGGGGAAAGTCAGCGTGGAGGTTCCACGCCGCGGTGGCCTGGCGTTCTTGCCGCAGCAGCAGCACCTCGACCGTCAATTCCCCATCAATCTGCAAGAACTGGTGGCCGCTGGTTTCTGGGGCACCCAACTCGCCCCACAGCAACGCAGCCAACGCCTGCACGCAGTACTGGAAGACTGGTGCCTCAGCGGTCTGGAGCAAAGGCCCTTGATGGCCTTGTCCGGCGGGCAACTGCAACGCGCCCTGCTCGCCCGCATGAGCCTGGCCGATTCGCCGGTGTTGCTGCTCGACGAGCCCCACGCCGCCCTCGATGAAGACGGCCAGGCGCTGTGCTGGAGACATATCCATGCCTGGCACGCCGAAGGCCGCACAGTGGTCGTGGTTTGCCACGATTTGGCTTCAGTCCGCCAGCATACCCAGCAGGTCGTGCAGATCAAAAGCAGCGGCTGCCTCGTCGGCCCCAGCAAAGAGCTGATCCGCCCACAGCCCCAGATGCAGGTGGCCTGATGCACTTCGCTGCCCACCTGTGGATGCCCTTTGCTGATTTCGTATTCATGCGCCGCGCCCTGCTCGGCGGGCTGGTGCTGGCGTGCAGCACCGCACCGCTGGGCGTATTCCTGATCCTGCGCCGCATGAGCCTGATCGGCGACGCGGTGGCCCACGGTATCCTGCCCGGCGCGGCCCTGGGCTTCTGGTTCGCCGGCCTCAGCCTGCCCGCGCTGACCATCGGCGGCCTCGGCGCCGGCCTGGGCATGGCCGGTTTGTCGGCCTGGATCACCCGCCGCACCGGTCTGCGTGAAGACGCCAGCCTCGCCGCCATCTATCCCATCTCCCTCGCCGCCGGCGTGCTGATCCTCGGCATCGCCGGCAAACGCCTGGACCTCCTGCACCTGCTGTTCGGCTCGGCCCTGGCGGTGGACGAAACCACCCTCACCGGCATGCTCTGGGTCTCCGGGTTCAGCCTGATCGCCATGGGGCTGATCTACAAACCGTTGCTGCTGGACACCCTCGACCCGCTGTTCCTGCAAACCGTCAGCCGCCTGGGCCCGCTGGCCCACGGGCTGTTTCTGACCCTGGTGGTGCTGAACCTGGTGATCGGTTTCCAGGCCATCGGCGCCTTGATGGTGGTGGGTTTGATGATGTTGCCGGCCATCGCTTCACGTTTCTGGAGCCGGCGCCTGCCGGTACTGATCGCGGTATCGGCGGTGCTGGGATGCCTGTCGGTGTGGCTTGGTCTGTTGCTGTCGTTTTACTACTCGTTGCCCAGCGGCCCGGCGATTGTGCTGGTGGCGGGTGCCGGGTATTTGCTGTCCGTGGTCTTCGGTCCGGTGCACGGTTTGCTGCGCCGCCCGCCTTTGCTGTCATCCCAATGAGGTGTTTCCCGATGCGCGCTCTACTCGTGCTGTTCAGTCTGCTGCTGCCGCTGTCGATGGCCCAGGCCGCCGACAAACTCCAAGTGGTCACCAGCTTCAGTATTCTCGATGACATCACCCATCAGATTGGTGGCGATCACATCCAGATCAGCAACATGGTCGGCCCCGACGCCGACGCCCATACCTACGAGCCGACGCCGGACGACGCCAAGGCGCTGCTCAGGGCCAAGCTGATCATCAAGAACGGCCTGGGCTTTGAACCCTGGCTGGACCGCCTGGTGACCAGCACCGAAACCAAGGCCACGGTGGTCACCGCCAGTAAAGGCGTGGTCTCCCACACCATGGACGAAGACGGTGAAACCATTCCCGATCCGCACGCCTGGCATAACCTGGCCAACGCCGAAATTTATGTGAACAACATCACCAAGGCACTGATCGCCGCCGACCCGGCCAACACCGCCGACTACCAGCGCAACAGCCAAACCTACCTGAAAGAAATCTACCGCCTGCTGGCCGAAGCCAAGACCAAGTTCGGCGCGCTGCCGCCGGGCAATCGCCGCATCGTCACCTCCCATGATGCCTTCGGCTACCTGGGCCAGGCCTATGGCATTCAGTTCCTGGCGCCGCAGGGCTTGTCCACCGAGCGTGAACCGTCGGCCGCCGAAGTGGCGGCGCTGATCACCCAGATCCGCAAGGACAAGGTCAAGGCGGTTTTCATGGAGAACATCAAGGATTCACGCCTGCTCAAACAGATCGCCGATGAAAGCGGCGCGCAGATCGGCGGCACGCTGTACTCCGATGCCCTCGCCGCAGAAGGCCCGGCCAGCACCTTTACCGGTCTGTTCGAATACAACCTCAACACCCTGTGCGCTGCGTTGGGCAAGCCATGATCCGCAAGAACCCTTCCGGCGATCTGCCGGTGATTGCCGAATCGGCCTACGTCGACAAGACCGCCATCATCTGCGGCAAAGTGATCATCGGCGAGAACGTGTTCGTCGGCCCTTACGCCGTGATCCGCGCCGATGAAGTCGACGCCAGTGGCGCCATGGACCCGATCACCATCGGGGCCAACTCCAATATCCAGGACGGGGTGGTCATCCACTCCAAGTCCGGCGCGGCAGTGACCATCGGCGAATTCACCTCGATCGCCCACCGCTCTATTGTCCATGGGCCGTGCAGCGTCGGTGACCGCGTATTTATCGGCTTCAACAGCGTGCTGTTCAACTGCGTCGTGGGTGACGGTTGCGTGGTACGCCACAACTCGGTGGTCGATGGCCGGGATTTGCCGGATGCGTTCTATGTGCCGTCCACCACCCGTATCGGGCCCAACACTGACCTGTCGCAGTTCCCGCCGGTGAGCGTCAGCGCCTCGGAGTTTTCCGAAGACGTGGCGCGCACCAACGTTGACCTGGTGCGCGGTTACAAAGCCTTGCAAAACGAGTTCTGAACCATGAGCCGCCTGCTGATCCGCAACGCTCGCCTGGTGAATGAAGGCCGGATATTCGACGCCGACGTACTGGTCGCCAACGGCCGCATCGAGAAAATCGCCGGCAGCATCGAGGGTTGTAACGCCCCCCTTGCCATTGATGCCGCCGGCCAATGGCTGCTGCCCGGGATGATCGATGACCAGGTGCATTTTCGTGACCCTGGCGCGCCGGACAAGGGCAGCGTTTACAGTGAATCCCGGGCGGCCGTGGCCGGTGGCATCACCAGCTTCATGGACATGCCCAACACCCAACCGGCGACGCTTGACCTGCAAGCCCTGGCCGACAAAAAGCGCCGTGCGGCGCTGCATTCGGTGGCCAACTACGGCTTTCACTTCGGTGTAAGCAATGACAACCTCGACACGGTTGCCGCCCTCGATCCGCGTGAGGTAGCCGGGGTCAAGGTGTTCATGGGTGCTTCCACCGGCAACATGCTGGTGGACGATCCGCGAATCCTTGAGCGGCTGTTCGCAGAAGTGCCGACCCTTTTGCTGGCCCACTGCGAACACACACCCAGTATCCAGGCCAACGAGCGGCGCCTGCGCGAACGTTTCGGCAATCACATTCCCGCCGTCGCGCACCCGCTGATCCGCGATGCCGAGGCGTGCTATCGCTCCTCGTCCCACGCGGTGGAATTGGCGACGCGTCACGGCACCCGCCTGCATGTGTTGCACCTGACCAGCGCCCGCGAGCTGGCGCTGTTTGAAGACAAGCCCCTGGCGCAAAAACGCATCACCGCCGAAGTCTGCCTGCACCACCTGCTGTTCGATGACCGCGACTATGCACGGCTGGGCCACCAGATCAAATGCAACCCGGCGATCAAGACACGCGCCGACCGCGACGCGCTGCGCCTGGCTTTATTGAGTGATCGTCTGGATGTGATTGGCACAGACCATGCGCCACATACCTGGGCGCAAAAGCAGTTGGAGTATCGCGAAGCACCGTCGGGGCTGCCACTGGTGCAACATGCGCTGCCGGCGTTATTGGAGTTGGTGGCGGACAGCGTTCTACCGCTGACCACACTGGTCGCTAAAACCAGTCACCGGGTTGCCGACCTGTTCGGCATCCCCGACCGTGGCTACCTGCGCGAAGGCTACTGGGCCGACCTCGTGCTGATCAAACCCGAACCAGAAGGCAAGCCGGTCCGCGAAGAACCGATCCTGGCCCGCTGCGGCTGGACCCCGTTCGCCGAACGCCGTTTTCGCCACAGCGTCAGCACTACCTTGGTGTCCGGCCACCTGGCGTGGCACAGCGGCCAGGTGGTCAACAGTTGTCAGGGCTTACCGTTGCTTTTTGAACGTTAGGCGCGAGGCTTGACCGTCCCGCAATTGTTGCCAAGCCACTGGGCGTGGGTATCCAGGCTGCCCTTTTGCTGAATACCGGTGGCATTGAAGGTGCCGTTGACGGTGGTGGTGAATTCCTTCTGGCTTTGGAAAGTGGCGACGCCGGTGCCCTGGGCTTTCGGGCAACTGAAGCGAAATTTCCACTGGTTGCCGGTCTTGTCGGTCACTTCTTGCTTGCAGCCCGATTGCGGGTCGGTCAGGGGGATCGAGTCGGAGGCAACCTGGGCGGGGGTGAGGCACACCTGCACGCCTTTGCCGGCCATGGTGATGCCCTGTTTCTCCAGCATGGCGCGCTGTTCGGGGGTCATCTGTTGCTTGAGCTGACCGAGGATCAGGGACAAGTCCGGCAGGTCCTGGTTATCGACCTTCATATTGCTGGTGGTCAATTCCCACAAGCCCGGCGCCAGCATCTGCGCCTGTGCTGCCACCGGCAGCGACAAACCAACAACCATGGCTAAACCAAGCAGACGAGCATTCATCGGGTAACTCCTGGGTAATTGTGGGCGTTAGACGCTGCAAACGTGCCAGTGTTGCATGGCAAATAAAATAGCGACATTCAAGGCCGAACATGGTCTGTTAGGGCACTGGATTGTCTGGAGTAACGTCGTCCATGGATTTCTTTGGCCCGCACCTGCTCGCCTACGTCATCGCCACGCTGCACTTTCTCGGGACCCTTGCCGCGATCCATGCGGTGCTGACCGTCAGGACCGCCCAAGGCTCGATCGCCTGGGCCTTGTCACTGATGTTCATGCCCTACCTCACGCTGATCCCCTACCTGATTTTCGGCCGCAGTACGTTCGACGCGTATATCCAGGCGCGCCGCCAGGCCAACCAGGAAATGCACACCGCCATCACCGCGCTGAACTGGCGCCCCTGGGTCGAGGAAGCCCTGGCCGCACGCAACTCCAGCGCCTACGCCTCGCTGCGCGCCATGCCCAAACTGGGGCGCATGCCGTGCCTGGCGAACAATGAAGTGCGCCTGCTGGTGAATGGCGACGCCACTTTCAGCGCGATCTTCGACGCGATTCGCGCTGCAAAAACGGCGGTGCTGTTCCAGTTTTTCATCATTCATGACGACGAGCTCGGCCGCCAGTTGCACGTCCTGCTCAAGGCAAAAGCCGCCGAAGGTGTCGCGATTCACGTGCTGTACGACCGCATCGGCAGCCATGCCCTGCCCCATCGGTATGTGCAATCGCTGCGCGACGCGGGCGTCAAGGTCAAGGCCTTCGCCACCCGCAGCGGCTGGCTCAACCGCTTCCAGGTCAACTTCCGCAACCACCGCAAGATCGTAGTCGTGGATGGCATCACCGGGTTTGTCGGCGGGCATAACGTGGGCGATGAATACCTGGGCAAAAAACCGCCGCTGGCGCCGTGGCGCGATACGCATGTGCAAGTCACCGGGCCGGTGGTGGCGTGCCTGCAAGAGTCGTTTGCCGAAGACTGGTTCTGGGCCGCACGGGAACTGCCGCCGATGATATTGCCCGACGCCTACCCCGAAGACGGGGTGCTCTGCCAATTACTCGCCAGCGGCCCGGCGGACCCGTATGAAACCTGCTCGCTGTTTTTTGTCGAGGCCATCCACGCCGCGACCGAGCGCGTCTGGATCACCAGCCCGTATTTCGTCCCCGATGAGGCGGTGTTTGCCGCCCTGCGCCTGGCGGTGCTGCGCGGCGTCGATGTGCGCCTGCTGCTGCCGTCGCGGCCCGACCACCGCATCGTGTACGCGGCCTCCAGCCTTTATGCGATCGAAGCCGTGCGCGCCGGGGTGCGGGTGTTCCGCTACACGCCAGGGTTTCTACATCAGAAAGTCGTGCTGGTCGACAGCGAAATCAGCGCCATCGGCAGCGCGAATATGGACAACCGTTCGTTCCGGCTTAACTTCGAGGTGATGCTGCTGACCGTCGACGAAGCCTTCGCCAAGGAGGTCGAGCACATGCTGCTGGGTGACTTCGCCCAGGCCCATGAAGTCAGCCAGGAAGAAAGCCGCGAGACGCGGCGGTTGCAGCAACTGGGCATGCGGGTGGCGCGCTTGATCTCACCGATTCTCTAACAAACAATGCGGTAGAAAATGTGGGAGGGGCTTGCTCCCTCCCACATTTAAATCTCCACCGGTCTTCAGTTACCGGTAGATATCTTCCCGTGTCCACGGCAGTTCATGGCTGCCATCGGCATGCGGTTTCACCGCCAGGATCTGATGCAAGTTGATCCAACCCCGCGCAAACGCATAGGCGCAGCCGGCCAAATACAGGCGCCAGATACGCAGCGCCTGCTCCGGCACCATCTTCGCCGCCGCTTCCAGGTTGTCTTCCAGGCGTTCGCTCCAATGGTCCAGGGTGCGCGCGTAATGCAGGCGCAGGCTTTCGACGTCGACCACTTCCAGCCCCACTTCGCTGATTTCGGCGGTCATCATCGCCAGGTGCGGCAGTTCGCCATTGGGAAACACATAGCGCTCGATAAACTCGCCAGCGCCACGCCCCACCGGGCGGCCATCGGTATGCTTGGCGGTAATGCCATGGTTCATCACCAGGCCGCCTTCGCGCACCGCGCCAAATAACGTCTGGCAGTACTGCGCCAGGTTGGCGTGGCCGACGTGCTCGAACATGCCCACGCTCACCACTTTGTCGAAGCGGCCGTCCTGGGGCAGGTCGCGGTAGTCGAGCAGTTGCAGCTCGACCTGGTCTTCCAGGCCTTCGGCTTTCACCCGCTCCCGGGCCAGTGCCAACTGTTCTTTGCTCAGGGTAATGCCAAATACTTTTACCCCGAATTCCCGTGCCGCGTAACGCGCCAGCCCACCCCAACCACAGCCGACGTCGAGCAAATAATCCCCCGGCTGCAAGCGCAACTTGCGGCACAGGTGGCGAAATTTGTCTTGTTGCGCCTGGTCGATGGATTCGCTGCCGGTTTCGAAATAACCGCAGGAGTACGCCATGTCCTGGTCCAGCCACAGCTGGTAGAACTCGTTGGACAGGTCGTAGTGATAGGAAATCGCCGCTGCGTCAGTGGCCTTGTCGTGGATCGAGCGAACCGGACGACTGTCTTCGTCGTCCTCGACCAGGGCGTGACTCAACTCGTCACACACCCGGATCACCTCGCTGATGGAGCCTTCCAGCTCCAGTTTGCCCTCGACGAAGGCCTCGCCCAGTGTGTCGAGCGTCGGATGGGTCAGTTGCGTGACGACCGTGGGGTCCTTCACCACGATGGTGACACTGGGCTCGGGGCCCAAGTTGAATTCATGGCCATCCCAGAGTCGAAGACGCAGCGGCAGCTGAAGATTCTGTAAGGCCGGTGGAAGTTGCGCGAGCATGAGTAGTCCCCCCTTGTTTCAGACGTCTGCTGAGAGGGTAGACCATCCCCAGAAAAAGTAGGAGGCTATCGATTTAATAGCCTTCTTCTATGGAGCTCGGCGTTGGAGTAACCCCTCCTGGAGCCATTGTTTGAGCCACGTAACAGCCTGCAACGGCGCCCCCTCAGAATAAGTGACTGCCAGTTGCTCGCACAGTTCTGCGAAGGTCCAACCGGTCGTCACCATGCCTGCCAGGGCGCACGATTCGGCGGGCTCCAGGCTACGGTAATTGCATACGTTCTGATGGCGCCAGACCAAGCAGATCTGCACGCAATCCAAGGCATGGCTGTCGGGAAAATCCGACTCACCCTTACTCGCTCGCCAGATCGCCAGTGTGTTGAAACGGCATAGCAGCGTCTGCACCGAAGGCGTCAGCTCGACCTGCAAACCCGGCCAGGCTTGCGGCGGCAGCACCGCCATATCCTCCAGGTTCAGCGGCGCGCCCTGTGGCGCATCGAACGCCAGCGTAAAGGCCCGCTCCAACCGCGCCAGCTCCGCCAACGGCGCGCTTTGCTCGGCCACAAAATGTTCGAGGATGAACGTCGGCAACCGCTCACCCAGCCAGCGCAGGCTGTAATGGGTCGACGGATAGCGACGCACATAAGCCTCGGCCAGCGCGGCAAACTCGTCATCTCCCAGCCAATAGAAAATGGCGCTGAAGTCATGGCGCAGTACCTCCTGCAACCGCGCCCTGTAGGCGTTGTGGTAGATCGCCAGGCCCGTGTCCACATCCAGCGTCGGCCCACCGAGCAAAGTGGCGGCGAAGCCACTGTCGGCCTCAGGCGTTTGCGCTAATAAATGCTGCTCAAAGGCCAACTGCCAATCGATCAGGCGCATAACGCCCTCCTGGCCAAGGCGCCGGCGCCCAGTGCGCGGGCCTTGCTCAATTCGCTGAGCAGCTCTTCGAAGGGCGGGAAATGGTCGTCGCGTTCCAGCAGCGTCGAGACCGGCCCCAGATGCTCCAGCGTTTGTTGATACAGGGCCCACACCGGATCGCACACCGGATGGTCATGGGTATCGACCACGTAGTCGCCATAGTCCATGTGCCCCGCCAGGTGCAATTGGCGAATGCTGTGGGGCGGCAAATTGCGGATGAACGTCCAGGCGTCGAACCCATGATTGCGCGAGCTGACATACACGTTGTTCACGTCCAGCAACAACTGGCACCCGGACAGGTGAGACAGCGCGTTGAGAAATTCCCACTCGGTGAATTCATTCGTCTTGGCGCGCACATAACTGGAGACGTTTTCCAGCACCAGCGGGCGCTGCAACACATCCTGCACCTGGCGAACGCGGCCAGCCACGTGGTAGAGGCTTTCTTCGGTGTACGGCAGCGGCAGCAGGTCATGCAACTGGTGCGCGCTGCCACGGCTCCAGCACAGGTGGTCGGAAACCCACGCCGGCTGGATACGCTCGGCGAGCTGTTTGATTTGCTTCAGATAACTCATATCGAGGGCGTGAGGCCCGCCGATGGACAGGGACACCCCGTGCATCACCAGCGGGTAGCGCTCGGCAATGGCGTCCAGGAAGTACAGGGCCTTACCGCCCTGCACCAGATAATTCTCGGAGATCACTTCGAACCAATCCACAGGCGGCGATTGTTCAAGGATCTGCTGGTAGTACTCATTGCGTAAGCCCAGGCCGTAACCCAGACTTGGAAGGCAAGCGGACATGACTCGCTCCTGAGAAACGTGTCCGCAGCGGTGGGGGGCTCCGCTGCGGTTGCACGCGTTGGCCGGTTATTCGCCGACTTTGCCGCCCGCCTTGGCGCACTCAGCCTTGGTCATGGCCTTGAAGCCGTGGCCCTTGCAGACGGCCTGGCCTTTGCAGGCGTTTTCAGCGGTCTTGCAATCGTTCATGCCTTTGCACGACGTCACGCCGTAGCAATGCACTTGCGCGTCTGCTGCTTGTACTTGGGTGGCAACACCGGCAAACATCGTAGCGGCGGCCATCGCGAGAGCAGCACCAGCAGCAGCGGATTTAATCTTCATTGTTGTATTCCTCATGATCGGTAGGGGTGTCGGTCTGAACGGATTGTTCAGTCTCGACACACCACTAGAGTGAGGCCCCCATCCGGCGTTACAGCCCTGTGCAAATATTTCTGGAATTTATTCGTCGAGCTTCAACAGAGGCTCTTGGAAGCGCAGCAAACGCCCGGCATTCCCCAGCACCAACAACGTACTAAGGTTGTGCAGCACCGCCGCAATCATCGCACCGGCCGCGCCCAACCAGCCGAATGCGGCAAACACCACGATCGCCAACGTCCACCCCAAACCGATGATCACATTGACCTGCAACGTATGCCGGCACTGGCGGCTCAAGCGCACGCAGGTGCCCAGTCGGCGCAGGTCGCTGCCAATCAACACCACATCCGCCGACGCCAGGGCGATATCCGCACCGCCCGCGCCCATCGCCACCCCCACCACTCCGGCCTTGAGCGCCAGGGAATCGTTGATGCCGTCGCCCACCACCATTGGCCGGAAACCGCTGGCGATTTCCCCCAGCACGCGGTTGAGCTTGTCCTCGGGCAACGCCTGGGCTTCGACATCACTGATGCCGACGTCCAGCGCCAGGCTGTCGGCCACGCTTTGACGGTCGCCCGTCAGCAGCAATTGGCGGCCAAGGCCCAGGTCGCGCAGCTCCTGCAGGGCCTGGCGCGCTTCCGGCTTGACGCTGTCGGCCAGCAACAGCCAGGCAAGGAGTTGCCCGTTCAACGCCAGCCCGGCAATCGGGCCGTCATGGGTTGGGACCGTGGTGGTGACGATGCCCAACTGTTCGAACAACTCCGGCCGCCCCAGCGCCGCTTCGCCCCGCTCGGTCTGCGCCACCACGCCGAGGCCCTGGCGTTCGCGAATATCGGTCAATGCCAGCAGGGATTCCTGAGCCGCCAGCCCGGCCAACGCACGGCTGACCGGGTGGCTGCTGGCCGAACCCAGGCTGGCCGCCAGGTTGAGCAGCGCCTGGCGATCGGTGAACGAGGTTTCGATGGACTGCAAACGCAGGGTGCCAAAGGTCAGGGTGCCGGTCTTGTCGACCACCAGCGAGGTCAAATCAGCCAGTTCTTCAAGGAACGCCGAGCTGCGAATCAGGATCCCGTGGCGCGCCGCCACGGCAATCCCGGCAATCGCCGTGGCCGGTGCCGACAACACCAACGCACACGGGCACGCCGCCACCAGCACGGCGAGCATCGCCTGGGCGTCGTTAGTCACAAACCAGGTCACCGCCGCCAGCAGCAATACCAACACCATATAGCTGCCCGCATAACGTTCCAGCAGCCGAGTGATCGGCGGCTTGGAACGTTCGGCGTTCTGCATCAGCGCAATGACTTTGCCCAGGGTCGACTCATTGCCGGTGCGCGTCACTTGCAAACGCAGCAGCCCGTCGAGGTTGATCGCACCGCCAAACACCTGCACACCCACGCTGGCTTCCAACGGCACCGACTCGCCGGTGATCGGCGCCGTGTCCAGGCTCGCCTGGCCGGACAGCACCATGCCATCGGCCGGCACGCGGTCACCGGCGCGCACTTCGACGATATCGCCGGTGTTCAGCGTGCCGTTGTCCACTTCGACGATGCTGCCGTCGGCCTGCACCAAGCGTGCGTGGCTGCGGGTCAGTTTGCCCAGGGCATGGATCGCCTCCTGGGAGCCGATCACGCTGCGCTCTTCCAGCACATGGCCGAAGATCATGATGATCGGCAGCAACGCAGCGGTCAGCAGATCGCCCGTGGCCCAGGCACCGAGCATGGCCAGGGCGATCAGTTGGTCGGTGATGCCATGCAGGCTGGGGAACCGCAGGCTGAACCAGGCCGAGCGCATCACCGGCACGGCCACCAGCAAGGACGCCACGCCCAGCAGCAGCTGGCTGACACCCGTCTGGTCCGGCGCCAGCCAGCGCCACGCCAGGCCCAGTAGGAGCAGGCCCAGCGCCAACATTGCCAGGGTCAATTGCCGGGCGGCGCTGCGCTGCTCGGCGGAGGTCAGCATGGGTGCGCTCATTGTTCGGCTCCCTGGATGATCAAGCGGGAGTCGTCTTTAGGGTCGACCGTGGTCACAGAACCGGCCTGCCCGAGAATCTTCGGCAGGCGCTCGCGGTACAGCCGCAACAGCAAGCCAGGGTCTTTGACCTGGGCAAGGCTGGCGACAGTGGCGGTTTGCGCCTGGGCATTGGCCAGGCGCTCGCTGGCCTGGGCATGGGCAACCTGCACCAGGCGGTCGGCGGCCTGAGTCGCGGTCTGGGTGAGTTTTTCCGCGTCGGTACGCGCGTTGGCCACCGCTTTGTCAGCCTGCTGGCTGGCGGTGAGCACCGCATTGAACGCATTCACCGCCGGGCTCGGCAGACTCGATTGCACGTCCACGCGGGTGACTTCGATGCCCAGGCCCAAGCCGCTGGCGGTGAGTTGCGCCACGCGTTTATTGATGCCTTGCACCAGGTCACCACGCAGACGCTCACGGCGCTCGGCGGCGCCGTTGTCAGTGCCGATCAACTCGGGGCGCGCCACCAGGATCGTGTCCAGGTCGCGCGCCGCCGTCAGGGCCACGGCGCTGCGCGTCACCAAGCGGTCCAGGGCCGGCAATACGTGGTCGCCCTGCAAGACAAAGGCATACGGCTGCGTGACCTTGTAGAACACCCGTACATCCAGTTGCACCACCCCGGCATCGCCGGTCAGCAGGTAACCGGAGCCGGCCAGGGCATCGCTCAACGGCGTCGCAAAACTGGCCACGCGGTCGGCCTGGATGGCGGCATCGGAACGCAGCAGGTTCTCCACCCGCCGCTCGATCACACGATCGGCCGCCGGCAACAGCACCACCTGCTCGAACGGTTGCGGCCAGGCCAACAAAAGCCCGGCGTTCTGGATACGGTCCAGGGCGCCAAAGTGCAGCACCACGGCACGGTTCTGCGGGTCGATCTGGCGCACATTGGAAAACGCCCAGGCCAACGCCGCCAATACCGTCACCGCGTAGAGCGCCATGAATGTCAGGCGTCCGGCCTGGATCCACGGGCTGTCCGGGCTGTCACGCTCGGTCATGGCTGAACGTCCTTGGGCCCATCCACCAGCGCGCGAAATGGCGCGGCGTCGGTGCGCAGGATAATTCTGGTGCCCGGCGTGACCACCGTGCCCAAGGTATCCAACGAACGCAGCAGGTTATACAACTGCGGATTGCCGGCGTAGGCCCGCCCGTAGATCTGCGCCGCCTCGACCCGCGATTGCGCTTCGATATCGGCGGCTTTCACCGTGGCGTCGGCCTGCACGATGCGCGCATCGCGCTCGGCGGCGGAGCGGATCTGCGCCGCTTCGCGCTTGCCCACGGCGGTGCGTTCGGTGGCGATGGTCTCGCGCTCGGCCCGCATGCGGTCGACGGTGGCGGTGAGCGTCACCGACGGCAACGTCAGGCGTTCGATGCCGACCTGCGCCACGCGCACGCCATAGGTGGTGAGCAGTTGTTGATCGATCTGCTGGCGCAACTGCGCCTCGAAATCGGCAATGCGCACCTCGCTGGCGTCGGTATTGATCAGGCTGGACAGGTCGAAGCTGGCCGCCGTGGTTTCCAGCGCCGAGCCGACAAACGTGCGAATCTGCCGCGCCGCTTCATCCGGCTGGTTCTGCACAGCCCGCATAAAGCGCTGAACATTGTCGGCATCGCCTTGTACCTGCCACGCCACGTAGGCCTGCACGATGATGCGCAGGCCATCGCGGGTGCCCACGTCCTGCAAACCGCTGGAGGTGGTGCGCAGGCGCAGGTCCACCGGGATCGCCGCTTCGAACGGCGCCGGCCAGCGCCAACCCAGGCCCGGCTCCAGCAGCACCCGTGAGGGGTTGCCGAACCGTGTGATTACCGTGGCTTCGCCGGAACGCACCTGCACCAGGCTGGCCGCCGCAACCGCAAACAGCACCAGCAATACCGCCCAGGCCATTCGCCGCCACGGAAAGGGGCCGGCAGCCTGTTCGTCGCCATGATGATGATGGCCGTGATGATGGTGATGACCGTGATCGTGAGAATGAGCGCTCAACAGACAGACTCCTTATTGAACGGCTTTACGCGGCACCGAGGGGTCGGCCGGCAAGGTAAAAGAACGCAGATCGATCGTCGGTGCGCCGTTGGCGCCCAGGCGGTGATCCAGAATCAGCAGCTTGGCGTGGGCCAGGCCTTGGCTCAGTTGGCCAAGGTATTGCTCCAGCACGAAGGCCTGGCCCGCGCTGGCGTAGGCTTTTTGTTCGGCGGCAAAGCGCAGGTTCGCCGCCTGGGCGCCGGCATTCACTTCGCGCGCGGTGGCCACGGCCTGGTCGCGGGCGGTGCTGGCTTGCAGCAACGCCTGGTTGGTTTGCTCACTGGCGGCGCCGCGTTCGCGGGCGATCAGCGCCTGGGCGCCGATTTGCGCGGCTTGCACGCCGTGGTAGGCATTGGCGGCACCGGCGGGTGGGTGGATGGCCTCCACCACAGTGGCGAGGATTTCCACGCCGCTGTCGAGTTTTTGCAGGTCGGCCTGCACGGCGCGGCCGATCTCGTCGGCCAGGAGGGTGCGCTGCTCACCGAGCAATTCGTCGAGGGTGCGCGAGGCGAAATCGTGGACCAGGATGCGGCTGGCGGTGCTGCGAATCAGGCTCGGCACATTCGCGCTGTGATAGGTCGCGGCCAGCGCGGCCTGGTCGGTCAGGCCGATGCGGTAGACGAAACGCACGTCCATATTGACGATCTGGAAGCCCTGCTTGTCGCCGCTGCTGCTGGCGATCACCTGGGATTTGTCATTCACATGGCTGGCGTCCCACAAGCGGTTGGCGATGGCGGGCGGAGGGCCTTCGGCGGCGGCCAGCTCAGGCGCGGCGGCTTCGCTGACGCTGGTGGCCAGCTCATGCACCACGCCGTTTTCCACCGGGATGACGCGACCCAGCGGCCATGGCAAGCCGGCATGCAGGCCGGGGCCGAACACCTGCACCGGTTTGCCGAAGCGCTCATAAATCCCACGGCCTTGCAGAGGCACTTCATGCACGCCGGTCAGCGCCCATCCCACGGCCAGCACCACCAGCAGTACCGGCAGAAAGGCGCGGCGCATGTAGGTAAAGGCCCAGATCTGACGCAGGTCGATGCCGAAGCGGTTATGCAATTCGTGCTGCAACGCCAGCAGCGGCTGAGGCGGCCAGCGCAGCAACCCGGCGATAAAACTCTGCGCCATCAGGCGCGGTTCGAGGCGCGGTTGGCGCGGGCTGAACAGCGACAACGCGGCCCTGAGCAGAAACTCCACCGCCACCAGCGCGGGTAGCAGGCCGATCAGCACGGCCAGGCGCAACGGCCACACCGATTCGGCACCGGCAAACAACAGGCAAACCGCACTGACCAGCAGGCAAATGATCGCCACACGGCTTAACTGTGCCAGTTGCGAAGCTTCCGGCCATTGCGCGGCGGTTTCCTGGGCCAGGCGCCGTTCAAACACCAGCAAACCAAATGCGAGTGCCAACGCCAGCGCCGCGCCGATGCTGGCGGACTGGCCGACCACCGCGGCCGGCAGCGCCAGGTTCCAGAATTCGATAATGCTGACCAGCGCCAGCAGCGACCAACCCGCGAGCCACAACACCGGCGTGCCGATCTGCGCCAGCAAGCCGCTGCCCAGGCGCCCGACGAGGCGCGCATAAGCGCTGGTGTCTTCAGCCGGCTGGGGGATCAACTCAACGGTCGGCTCTTCCAAGGCCTGGGCGCGCCAGTCCGCCACCCACCAGGCCGATTGCAACCCGGCCACCAACACCAGCAAGGCCGACGCACAGTTGATCAGCATCACCGGCCAGATCGACAACGATGCGAACAGCGCGACAAACAGCGCCAACACCCAACCACCGACGGCCAGCACCGTGAGGCTGATACCGGCCTGGCGCAACCGACGAGCATGGAACAGCCCCTGCTGAAAACGCGGCAGGCCTTCCACCGAAGCGCCGTCCGCTTCTAGATCCACTTGCATCGACTCAACGCCCGCTCATACACAGTTCGTTACGATATAACACGCGGCGTGAAATTTTTGTTTGTGAATACGTCACAAGCGCCCTCCCACATTTGTCCCCGTGCGCGTTCGAAATCGTGATTAACCCCCCATAAACACGAGCCATCACTGGTGCATGCTGCGTTTAATCGGCACACTCCCAACCAGCTTTTCGCGGGCCCACGGACAAGGAAGCGTCACCCCCCCATGATTTCGATCTATCAGCTCAAACCGCGTTTTCAAAATCTGCTGCGGCCTCTCGTGCAGCGCCTCTACGACAACGGCACCACCGCCAACCAGATCACCGTGCTGGCCGGGGTGGTTTCGCTGCTGGTGGGCCTGCTCATCGCCAGCTTCGCCCAGCATTTATGGCTGTTTGCGCTGATCCCGCTGTGGATGATCCTGCGCATGGCCCTCAACGCCATCGACGGCATGCTCGCCCGGGAATTCGGCCAGCAGTCGCGCCTGGGCGCCTACCTCAATGAACTGTGCGACGTGATCGCCGACAGTGCACTGATCCTGCCGTTTGCGTTGATCCCCGGCGTAAGCCTGGCGCCGGTACTGCTGGTGGCACTGCTCGCGGTATTCAGCGAGTACGCCGGCGTGCTCGGCCCCATGGTCGGCGCTTCGCGACGCTACGACGGGCCGATGGGCAAGAGTGACCGCGCGTTTGTACTCGGCGTGCTGGCCACCGGCGTAGCGCTGGGCTGGCTCGGTGCCGGTTGGGTCGACACGGTGATGTGGCTGGTCGCCGCCCTGCTCGCTTACACCCTGGTCAACCGGGTGCGTCAGGGCCTCAAAGAAGAACACTCCATTTCCCCTTCTGCATAAGGATTTTGCGATGCGCGAACAGCAACAGCACACCTTCAGTACCCATGATGGCGTCGAGCTTTTCTATCGACACTGGCCGGCCACCGCCTCAACGGATGGCGAGCCCCGCCAAGCCATCGTGCTGTTCCATCGCGGCCACGAGCACTCGGGGCGCATCGCCCACCTGGTCGATGAACTGAACCTGCCGCAATTCGATTTCTTCGCCTGGGACGCCCGCGGCCATGGCCAGTCCCCCGGCGAGCGCGGTGACAGCCCCAGCTTCGCCACCAGCGCCCGGGACGTGCAGACCTTCTGCGACCATATCGGCGCCACGTATGGCATCGAGGAAGAAAACTTCGCGGTGATCGCGCAAAGCGTTGGCGCAGTGATCGCGGCCACCTGGGTGCACGATTACGCCCCCCGGATCCGTGCGCTGGTGCTCGCCTCCCCGGCGTTCAAGGTCAAGCTGTACGTGCCCTTCGCCCGCCCGGGCCTGGCGCTGATGCGCAAGTTTCGCGGCAACTTTTTCGTCAATAGCTACGTCAAGGCCAAGTTCCTCAGCCATGACCCGGAGCGTGTGGCGTCCTACGACAGCGACCCGCTGATCACCAAGGCGATTTCGGTAAATGTGCTGCTGGGCCTGTACGAAGCGGCCGACCGGGTGGTGGCCGATGCCCAGGCGATCCAGGTACCGACCCAATTGCTCGTCTCCGGCTCAGACTTCGTGGTGCACCGCAAACCCCAGCAGCAATTTTTCGACCGCCTCGGCAGCCTGAAAAAAGAGCTGCACATCCTTCCCGGGTTCTTCCACGACACCCTCGGCGAACGCGACCGCGCCGTGGCCGTGAGCAGCGCCCGGCGCTTTATCCTGCAGAATTTCGCACACCCGCTGGACCGCGCCTCGCTGCTGGACGCCGACAAACTGGGCGCCACCTGTGCCGAGTCCGAATCCCTCGCAGCACCCTTGCCGCGCAATTCCCTTCGCGACCTGTACTGGCGCATGACCCGCGCCAGCATGGGCCTGGGCAAGAACCTGTCGGACGGCGTGAAACTGGGCTTCGACACCGGTTTCGACTCCGGCAGTACCCTCGACTACGTGTACCGCAACACGCCCACCGGTAAAGGTGGGCTGGGGCGGATGATCGACACCAACTACCTCAACTCCATCGGCTGGCGCGGCATCCGCCAGCGCAAGCTGAACGTCGAAGAACTGCTGCGCCTGGCCATGGCCAAGCTGCGCGCGGATGATCGTGAAGTGCGTATCGTCGACATCGCCGCCGGCCACGGGCGTTACATCCTGGAAGCCTTGCAGGGCGTGTCGCCGCTGCCGGAGTCGATCCTGTTGCGTGACTACAGCGATATCAACGTGCGCGATGGCGGCGCGTTGATTCGTGAGAAAGGCCTGGGGGACATCGCACAGTTCGTCAAAGGCGATGCATTCGACCGCCTGGACTTGGCGGCACTGGAGCCCAAGCCGACGTTGGCCGTGGTGTCCGGGCTGTATGAGCTGTTTGCCGACAACGGCATGGTCGGCGGTTCGCTGGCCGGCCTGGCCGAAGCGGTCGAACCGGGGGGCTACCTGGTGTACACCGGCCAACCGTGGCATCCGCAGCTGGAACTGATCGCCCGCGCCCTCACCAGCCACCGCCAGGGCCAGGCCTGGGTGATGCGCCGACGCAGCCAGGCGGAAATGGATCAGTTGGTCGAAGCTGCGGGCTTTCGCAAAATCACCCAACGCGTGGATGAGTGGGGCATCTTCACCGTGTCCCTGGCGCAGAAGATCTGAGCATGCGCGAACCCGGTTTATTAAAGCCCGCGGTCTTATGGCTGCTGCTGTTGGCGCCGCTGTTCTTCAGCACCTATGGCTTTGCCACCTGGGTCACCAGCCAGCGCAGCGACGTGGGCACGCTGGTGTTCGGCTGGGAAACCCATATGCCGTTCTGGGCGTGGACCATCGTGCCCTACTGGTCCATTGACCTGCTCTACGGTTTTTCCCTGCTGCTGCCCAACACCCGCCACGAACTCAAGCAACATGCCCTGCGCCTGCTGAGCGCGCAGGTGATTGCGGTGAGCTGCTTCCTGATCTGGCCGCTGCGTTTCACTTTCGAACGGCCGGAACTGGATGGCGTGTTTGGCTGGCTGTTCGCCGTGTTGGCGGGCTTCGATAAGCCGTTCAACCAGGCACCGTCGCTGCATATCGCGTTGCTGGTGATCGTATGGGTCATGTTCCAACGCCACACCCAAGGCTTCTGGCGATGGCTGGTACATGGCTGGTTCGCGCTGATCGGTATTTCGGTACTGACCACTTACCAACATCACTTTGTCGACTTACCCACAGGTGCCCTCGCCGGGTGGCTATGTGTGTGGTTATGGCCGGTGGAACACCCAAGCCCGCTGCTGAACGCGCGGTTAACCCGGGATTCTAAGCGCTGGCGGCTGGGGGCGCGCTACGGGTTGGGCGCGCTGGCGCTGATCATCGTGGCGTTCAGCCTGGGCGGCGGGTGGCTGTGGCTACTGTGGCCGGCGGTCTCACTGGGCTTGGTCAAGGCGAACTATTTCGTACTGGGCGCGGCGGGCTTCCAGAAACGCGCCGATGGCCGGCTGACGCCCGCTGCGCGCTGGCTGTATGCGCCTTACCTGGCGGCCGCATGGGTCAATTCGCGGTGGTGGACACGCCAGCATCCACAGCCGGACCTGATTGTGGATAACGTTTGGCTTGGGCGGATTCCTACCTCTACAGAGCAGGATTCGTTCAGTGCTATCGTCGATCTCTGTGCCGAATTGCCGATTAATCCACAAGCGCGAGCGTATCAATGTATCCCCGTGCTGGATTTGATCGCGCCGACTTCAGCCGAATGCCGGCACGCGGCTGAGGCCATCGAACGCTTGCGCGCAAGCGGCCCGTTGCTGGTGTGTTGCGCGCTTGGCTACTCGCGCAGCGCCACCGCCGTGGCCGCCTGGCTGTTGCACAGCGGGCGCGCTGCAACGGTGGAGGATGCGCTGACTATCATTCGTTCAGCGCGGACCGACGTTGTCCTGCACCCCGCTCACCGTGAAGCATTGGAGGGTCTGCCCCATGCCTGCTGATATGGAACTCCAAGTGGTTGCCAGCCTGTTGCGCCGTGGTCGCGCGCTGGATCAGTTATCCACAGGCCTGACCGTGGCCGGCGTAATATTTGGCCTGGCGCAATTGCTGATGCCGAGCATCACGCCGATCTGCCTGCTGCTCAGCCTGTGGATGATTATCCTCGGGCTGCTGCAAAAGTACTGGGCGCTACGCGTGGCCTTCGATGCCGACCTGTTTGCCCTGCTGGCACGCGATATCGAGCGCACCGCAGACCTCGACCAGGCCCTGCAGACCCTCGGCCTGCAATCGCCCAAACGTGCCGGCCGGCCCTGGGCTGAACGGCGTCGCGGTGCGCTCAAACTGCTGCGCAAACAAGCCTGGCTGCTCGGTGCGCAAGCGCTGCTGACCCTGGGTGTGATCCTCGCCAGCCCTTGGCTGCCTTTTGCCGGATAAGGAATCCCCATGTTCGAACCTGTGGTTGCCACGCTGATAACCTCCATGGCTCGCACTGTCACCGGTGCTCGCAGCCTGTGGCTGGGTTGTGCGCCAGTGCCGGTGCAGCGCATCTACTTCGCCAACCACAGCAGCCACGGCGACTTCGTGCTGCTGTGGGCCTCGCTGCCGCAAAACCTGCGCAAATTCACGCGCCCGGTGGCCGGCAGCGATTACTGGAACAAAAGCGCGCTGCGTCGCTACATCATCAACCGCGTGTTCAACGGCGTGCTGATTGATCGCGAGCGCAAGGATCCTGTGGATAACCCCTTGCAGCCGATGCTCGCCGCACTGGAGGGTGGCGATTCGCTGATCATCTTCCCCGAAGGCACGCGCAATCTGGAGGACGGCTTGCTGCCGTTCAAGAGCGGTTTGTATCACTTGGCGAAAAGTTACCCACAGGCCGAACTGATCCCGGTGTGGATCGCCAACCTCAACCGGGTCATGCCCAAAGGCCGCGTCTTGCCGCTGCCGCTGCTGTGCACCACCAGCTTCGGCGCGCCGCTGCAACTGGAAGACGGTGAAGACAAGGCGCTGTTCCTCGCCCGTACCCGCGACGCCCTGCTCGCCCTCGCCCCGGAGCATTCCTGACATGGATAGCCAAACCCTGATGTTGTTCGGCGGGATCGGCGCGATCCTCGTGCTGGCCTCGCTGATCGGCCTGATCCTCAAACTGCGCACCCGTGGCACGCCGAATGCGGTGATCGACAACCTCAACGCGCGCATCAACGCCTGGTGGGTCATGGTGGTGGTGATCGGTATCGCCTTCTGGCTCGGCACCGGCGCGGTGATTCTGCTGTTCTACGCGGTGTCGTTCTACGCCCTGCGCGAATTCCTCACCCTCACCCCCACCCGCCGCAGCGACTACCCGGCGCTGGTGGCCGCGTTCTACCTGGCGCTACCGCTGCAATACCTGCTGATCTATTCCGATTGGTACGGGCTGTTCTCGATCTTCATCCCGGTGTACGTGTTTTTGCTGCTACCCATCCTCGCCTCGCTGGGCGGCGACAGCACGCACTTCCTGGAGCGCGCCTCCAAGGTGCAATGGGGCCTGATGATCGCGGTGTTCTGCGTGTCGTTCGTGCCGGCGCTGCTGACCCTGGACATCCCCGGCTACGAAGGGCGCAACCTGCTGCTCATCGCCTATCTGGTGATCGTGGTGCAGCTGTCGGACGTGCTGCAGTACGTGTGCGGCAAGCTGTTCGGCAAACACAAGATCGCGCCCAACCTGTCGCCCTCCAAAACCGTGGAAGGCTTTGTCGGCGGGATTTTGCTGTCATCGCTGATCGGCGCGGCGCTGTGGTGGACCACGCCGTTCAACCCGTGGCAGTCGTTTTTGATTGCACTGCTGATCAACCTGCTGGGGTTCGCCGGTGGGATTGTGATGTCGGCGATCAAGCGTGATCGGGGGGTTAAAGACTGGGGCCATATGATCGAAGGGCACGGCGGCATGCTGGATCGGCTGGATTCGGTGTGTTTTGCGGCGCCGATTTTCTTTCATCTGGTGCGGTACTGGTGGACCTAAGCTTCCTGAAACGTTAAAAGCCTGAATTCATTTGTAAGCCTATCGGCAAACAGAATCATGTATTTTGTTAGCTTACAGGCTTATTTTTTATATTTTTTGTACGCCTATAGGCTAATATTTATTCCTATATTGATAGCCTATAAGCTTACAAAGGTCTTTTATGATGAATAAATCCACCCTCTACAAGCTGCGCCTCTCTCAAGTAGAGCGCGCTATCGAACCTTTTAATGCCGTTAAAGGCGCCCCCGTACCGCCAGGCGGTTGGCTGCGGTCTATCAGAGAATCGTTAGGTCGCTCATTAAAAGTTCAAGCCGAAATGGCGGGCGTCTCTTCAGTCACCTTGACCAAGTCCGAGCGCTCCGAGGCTGAAGATCGAATATCGCTGGCACAGCTAAGAAAACTGGCGGCAGCACTGGACTGTGAACTCGTCTACGGCCTTGTCCCCAAAAAGCCTCTGCATGAAGTCATCCAAGACCGCGCCGAACTCATGGCCAAGCAAGAAATCCTAGGCGTCGCACATTCCATGAGCCTCGAAGATCAACGCCCCTCTGATGCCTTCATCGAACGTCAGATTGATGAACGGCGCAAAGAACTGCTCGACGGTTCGTGGACACGTCTATGGCAATAGAGCTGGAACTTAAACCAGGCCAAACCCCGCTCGACCCCGACGAAGTCGCTGGCCTAAAACCGAGACACATCGCCACCCAGGGCGAATTGGATGAGTGGGAGGCGCAAAACATCCTCAAAGCTTCACGTTGGGTAGCTCGGCAAAAAAAGCTGGATGTGCTGAACGATCATTTCTGCCGTGAACTCCACGTGAAAATGTTCGACGACACTTGGAAATGGGCCGGCACTTTCCGCAAATCCGATAAAAGTATTGGCTGTGACTGGACGCAGATTGCCGTCAACTTGCGTCAGTTGCTCGACGACATGGCTTATTGGCTGGAGCACAACGTCTTCCCGCCAGAAGAGGTTGCCGTGCGCTTTCATCATCGACTTGTTTGGCTACACGCCTTCCCAAATGGCAACGGTAGACATGCTCGCCTCATGACCGACTGCCTGCTGAGGCAATGTGGTCTTGCTCCCTTCTCCTGGGGGCGCGCTAACCTGATGACCGCGAACGAAGTCCGCCAACGCTACATCCAGGCGCTTCGCGCTGCCGACGCCAATGAATACGCTCCGCTGTTGGCGTTCGTGCGCAGTTGAAGCGCCGATTAAGGATGACGGGCAAAGTCTGAAACTACCGCTCCTACATCCCACGTCCCTTTCTTTCGCAGGACATTTCCGAGAGAATCCCAGCCGCTTGTGCCCTGCCTTTTTGATGACTAGTCTGCGTTCGTCACTGCCAATTCAGTGACCGGGTTTAGCAGCTCGAATGTACATTGGGCTACTTGGAGTTGTCGAAATGACCAAAGTAAAGTCCAACCCACCCCATCCATTCTTCATCACCCATCCCGAACTCAGCCTCGAGGATGCCCTGGCCTATGCCTCCGACCTGCTGCACTGCGCCGAGCAGTTACTCGACTCCCGACAGGCTGCCGGCCATCTGGTCGAGATGGCCAAGGTCATGGTGGACCGCTCGCTGGAC
Source organism: Pseudomonas lactucae (assembly GCF_036688725.1). Classification (NCBI taxonomy): domain Bacteria; kingdom Pseudomonadati; phylum Pseudomonadota; class Gammaproteobacteria; order Pseudomonadales; family Pseudomonadaceae; genus Pseudomonas; species Pseudomonas lactucae. The sequence continues at coordinate 204,735 of NZ_JAQQPT010000004.1, forward strand.
TGCATGAATCCGCAATAACCCTGTACATTTATTCTGGTAGATGCCCCAGCGGCAACGCCCCTGGGGTTTTTACCGTCTGGATCGCGAAATTACTGCGAATGTCCCTCACCCCCGGCAGCTTCAATAAACTGCCGGTCATAAACCGCTCATACCCGCGCAGATCCGGCACCACCACCTGCAACAGAAAATCCGACTCCCCCGACACCAGGAACGCCGAGATCACTTCCGGTAATGCGCTCACCGCCTCGCGAAAGGCATTCGCTTCGGTGTCGTTATGCCGCTCCACCTTCACCCCCACGAACACCATCATGCCCAGCCCCACTTCATCGCGGTCGAGGGTGGCCTGGTAGCCGCGGATCACCCCGGCCTCTTCCAACAGGCGAACACGGCGCAGGCAGGGTGACGCCGACAGGCCGATTTCGTCGGCCAGTTGCACATTGCTCAGGCGACCATCTCGTTGCAGGGCTTCCAGAATTCTGCGGTCAAAAGCATCAAGTTTCAGATTTGGCATAAGTGAATGGCCGGATAGCTATTAAGTGGCAGATAGTGCCAAGACTAGACAATTTTATGGCTGATTACGCAAGCACCTGCCCTGCCTTCCCGCCCTAGAATTAGCCGAGAAATCAAAAGGGGGTGGGGATGAAAGAGCTCTGGTTGTTCTTCATGGCGCTGTCGGTGGCATACCTGCTGCCGGGGCCGGACATGATCCTGCTGCTGCAAACCGGCGCGCGCCAGGGCAAGGCCTTGGCGCTGACCACGGCGATCGGTTTGGGCATCGCCCGGGCATGCCATGTGGCATTGGCGGCCACGGGCCTGGCGACCTTGTTCAAGGTGGCACCCTGGACCTTCGATGTGGTGCGCCTGTGTGGCGCAGCGTACTTATTGTGGCTGGGTGTTCAGTGCCTGCGCGCGCCCATGTTGCCTACCCTTGATCCGGCACAGGGTATTCCCGCAACAAAGGCCTGGCGCACTGCGCTACAACGCGGCCTGCTGACCAACCTGCTCAACCCCAAGGCGCTGTTGTTCTGTTCGGTGTTGCTGCCGCAGTTCATCAACCCCCAAGGCGGCTCGGTGGCGGCGCAGTTCGCCTTGCTGGGCATGATCCTGGTGGGCGTGGGTTTTATCTTCGACTGCGGCTATGCCCTGGCCGGTGCGCGTATGGGCCAGTGGCTGGCGCGCAATCGCTCGGTACAGCGTATCCAGCAGTGGTTATTCGGCAGCCTTTTGATCGGTTTTGCGGTGCGTCTCACTTTTGTGCAACACGCCTAGCAATACAGCGTATCGACGACATCTTTTGTAGCAAAGACGCGTGTAAGATACGCCGCACTTAGCCAGGGATGCTCACCATGTTCGATTCGCTCAAAGCCATCAGCCGTCGTGTTGTCGGTGTGTTTCTGACCGTGGCGAGGGCCGTTTTCGGACAATGGCAGCCGCCGCAATGGCTGCGCGCCGTCGGCCGTGGCGTGGCGAACCTGGGGGGTAAAGCCCGTGCTTACCCGCGCCAGACCGGTGCCGGGGTGCTCGGCCTCGTGCTGCTCGCCGCTGCGGGGTTCTACGGCTGGCACTGGTATTCCAACCTGCCGAAGCCGCACACCGCGAGCTATTCACTGCATAAACCGAACCTGACCGACTACACCCAGCCAACCCCGGTTGTGGATAACTTGCAGGTGCGCTTCGCCGAATCCGTGGCTCCACTGGCGGCCATCGGCAAACCGGTGACCGAGGGCATTACCCTCAAACCCGAGGTTGCCGGCACCTGGCGCTGGGCGGATGACCGCAGCCTGTTGTTCGTGCCGGAAAAAGACTGGCCCATCGACGCCCATTACACCTTGGATCTGGCGAAGAAAAACCTGCTCGCCGACGGTGTATTGCTCGACCAATACAGCACGCAATTTTCCACCCAGCCGTTCCGCGCCACACTGGCGCAAAACGAGCTGTACCAAGACCCGTCCAATCCGACGCTGAAACAGCTAGTTGCAACCTTCCATTTTTCCCACCCGGTAGATGAAGACAACCTACGCAAACGCGTAACAGTAACCCTCGGAAAAGGCTTGGCGTACCGCGACGCCCAGTTGCCCAACCGTCCGGAAATCACCTTCGACGAGAAAAAACTCAACGCCTACGTACGCTCCGCCGCCCTGGCGACGCCGCTGGAAAGTACCCCGGTCAGCGCCAAACTCGATGAAGGCATCAAGGCGCGCGACGGTGGCAATGCCAGCACCGCGCCGTTGGTGGCGGAAGTTACCGTGCCCGGCCGCTATCGCCTGACCTTTACTGGCGCCGAAGTCAGCTTTGTGGACAACGAGCGCGGCGAGCCCGAGCCGGTGCTGATGTTCAGCAGCTCCAGCGCCGTGGCCGATGAGACCATCGCCGGTAAGGTGCAAGCCTGGCTGTTGCCGGAAAAAGCCCAGGACGACACCCGCCCCTATAACACCAACGAGATCGACGACGCCTTGCTGGCCCGCAGCACCAAGGTCACGCTGACCCACGTGCCCAGCGTCGAACCGCTGAACACCCTGCACGCCTTCAAATTCAAGGCGCCGGCCGGCCGCGCGCTGTATGTGCGCGTGCCCGCCAACCTGGAAGCCATCGGCGGATATCTGGCGAAGAATCCTACGGCGTCGCTGGTGAGCATGCCGGCGTATCCGCGCACGTTGCAGTTCTTGTCTGACGGAGCCTTGCTCAGCCTCAATGGCGAAAAACGCCTGGGCTTCATGGCCCGTGGTGTACCCGGCGCCCATGTGGAAATCGCCCGTCTGTTGCCCAACCAGTTGCAACATTTGGTGGACCAGAGCAGCGGCAGCTTTGCCCGGCCGAACTTCGGCAATGAATACTTCGATCGCATGGTTGAGCGTCAGACGTTGGACATCCCGCTGTCGTCCAACGACCCGGCCAAAACCGTCTACGACAACGTGGACCTGAGCCACTACCTCACCGCCAATGGCGGCCGTCGCGGTATTTTTGTGCTCAAGCTCAGCCCACAGGATGAACCGGCCGAGCGCACCTTCGACTACGATCGCAGCAGTACCAGCGACCTGCGGTTTATCGTGGTGACTGACCTGGGCATCATTGCCAAGCGCTCCAGCGACGGCAGCCATGATGTGTATGTGCAGTCCATCGGCAATGGTTCGCCGGTGGCCGACGCGCAGGTCGACATCATCGGCCGCAACGGCTTGCCGGTGAGCAGCGGCCACACCGACGGCGAGGGCCATGTGCATTTCGCCAAGCTGGACGAACTGCGCCGCGAGAAAACGCCGCTGATGTATGTGGTCAGCCGCGGCAATGACCAGTCGTTTCTGCCGATTGCCCGTCAGTCCCAGCAACTGGATTTGTCGCGCTTCGATGTAGGCGGTTTGGAAGAAGACGGCGCGATTGATCGCCTTAGTGCCTACCTGTTTACCGACCGTGGCCTGTACCGGCCCGGCGAAACCGCGCACTTGGGCATGATCGTGCGCAGCGGCAACTGGAAAGGCGCCTTGCAAGGCCTGCCTGTGGAGTTGCAAATCACCGACCCACGCGGCCTGGAAGTGATCCGCCAACCGCTGAAGCTGTCGGCCAGCGGTTTTGAGACCTTTGATTTCCCGAGCAGCGAAGTCAGCCCTGCCGGGGAATACACCGCAACCTTGCAACTGATTGGCCAGAAGCAGACCCGCACCGACCTGGGCAGTGTCAGCTTCAAGGTTCGCGACTTCGAGCCGGACCGTATGAAAGTCAGCCTGAGCCTGCACGACACACCGGTGCAGGGCTGGATTCCACCGGACCAGGTGGTGGCCAAAGTCACTGCGATGCACCTGTTCGGCGCCCCGGCCGCCGGCCGTCGCGTGACCGCGAAGATGGCCCTGAGCCCGACGCTCGCGGCTTTCGAGCGCTACCCCGATTACCGTTTCCGTCTCAATGACTCGCTGGAAGACGCCAGCACCGAAGATCTGGCCGAAACCACTGTCGACGATAACGGCCAGGCCGTGCTCGACCTCAACCTGCAACGTTTTGCCAACAGCACCTATCGCCTGCAAGTAATGACTCAGGTGTACGAGGCCGAAGGTGGGCGCAACGTGGCCGCGCAAAGTGCGGTGCTGGTGTCGTCCGCGCCCTACCTGGTGGGTGTGAAAAGTCAGGATTCGCTGTCGTACGTCGCCAAGGACGCCCCGCGCCAGGTGCACTGGCTCGCCGTCGCACCGGACCTCACACCGCTGGCGGTGGACGGCCTGACCAGCGAAGTGGTCGAACACCGATATGTGTCGGTGCTGGTGAAGCAATCCAACGGCACCTACAAGTACGAATCGCGCATCAAGAACATCAGCCAACCGGCCGCACCGCTGGTGATGACCAAAGAGGGCGCCAAGCAGAGCCTGAACACCGGCACGCCGGGGGATTTCACCCTGCAACTGAAGGACGCCAACGGCAACCTGCTCAACCAGATCGACTACAGCGTGGCCGGGCGCGGCAACACTTCGCGTTCGCTGGAACGCAACGCCGAGTTGCAACTGCGCCTGGATAAACGCAGCTACGCCACCGGTGATGAGATCGCCATCAGCATCCGCGCGCCGTATACCGGCGCGGGCCTGATCACCATCGAGCGCGACAAGGTCTACACCCAGCAGTGGTTCAAGGCCGACAGCACCAACAGCGTGCAACACATCCGCGTGCCGGCCGGGCTTGAGGGCAATGCCTATGTCAACGTGCAGTTCGTGCGCGACATCGGCTCGGCCGAGGTCTACATGAGCCCACTGTCCTACGGCGTGGTGCCGTTCAGCATCAACCTCGATGCGCGACGCATGGCGCTGAAGGTCGAAGGCCCGGCGAAAATCGAACCGGGGCAGACCCTGGATATCAAGGTCAACGCCGACCGGCCAGGCCGCGCCGTGGTGTACGCCGTGGACGAGGGCATCCTGCAAGTGGCGCGTTACCAGACACCGGACCCATTGGGATTCTTCTTCCAGAAACGTGCGTTGGAGGTGGGTACCAGTCAGATCCTTGACCTGATCCTGCCGGAATTCTCCCGCCTGCTCAGTGGGGCGGCGCCCGGTGGCGATACGGAAGGCGCACTGGCCAACCACCTCAACCCGTTCAAACGTAAACATCAACCGCCAGTGGCGTGGTGGTCCGGGCTGGTGGATTTGCCGGCCGGTGAAACCGTGCTGCATTACCAGGTGCCGGACAGCTTCAACGGCAAGTTGCACCTGTTTGCGGTGGCGGTGGATACCGACAGCGTGGGCGTCAGCGAGGCCACCACCGACGTGCGTGGGCCCATCGTGATCACGCCAAACGTACCGGCCTTCGTCGCACCGGGGGATGTGTTCAATGTCAGCGCCGGGGTGTTCAGTAACCTCGACGCGGCGGCGGATGTGAAGTTCGAAGTGCAGACCAGCGCCGGCCTTGTGGTGCAGGGTGACAAGGGCAGCACTCTGTCGCTGCAACCGCGCAAGGAAGGCACTGCCGAGTTCAAGATCAAGGTCGGCGACACCCTCGGCTCGGCGGACCTGCGATTTGTCGCGGTATTGCCGGGTGGCAAGCGCATCCAGGTGGCGGAAACCACCTCGATCCGCCCCCTGAGCGAACACCGCGTGGCGCTGAGCCTGGGCCGTTTCGACAGCGCCAGCAAAGAGCTTAAACCGACGCGTGAGCTGTTCAGTCAACTGCGCGACGTACAGTTGGGCGTGGCCGCTTCGCCGCTGGTATGGGCCAACGGCCTCAAGCACTACCTGGATGACTACGGCTACGCATGCACCGAGCAATTGGTGTCCAAGGCCATGCCGGCGTTGATCTGGGGCGGCACCGCACCCGAGGCCGAACAGGCCTTCGCCAGCGCGGTACGCATGCTGCGCCAACGCCAGAACCAGGCCGGCGGTTTCGGTTTGTGGGCGGCCAACCCGGATGTGGCGCCGTACGCCAGCCTGTACGCCACCGACTTCCTGATCGAAGCCAAGGAACGCGGGCTGCCGGTACCGGAAGACCTGCTGGTGCGCGCCAATACCTATCTGACCGACCTGGCCAACGGCCCGAGCGAAGGCTTATCGGAATTGCGCAACCGCGCCTACGCCAGTTACTTGCTGAGCCGTCAGGGGATTCTGGTAAGCGGCGCCTTGAGCGATATCCGCGAACGCTACGAAAGCTACTTCAAGGACAGTTGGCAGAACGACCTGGGCGCCGCTTACCTGGCCGCCAGTTACAAGCTGCTCAAGCAGGATCGCCAGGCCGATAGCCTGTTCCGCAAGATCCCTTGGCGTTCACTTTTGGATAAGTGGGACAGCGACGGTCTGTACTACGACCCGCTGGTGCACGACGCCGAACACTTGCACCTGTTGGCGCGCCACTTCCCTGAGCTGATGGACGACGTGCCCACGGCGCTGCTGGATAAACTCGGCAAGCGTCTCAACGAGCAACGCTACAACTCGCTGTCGGCGGCCTTGTTGCTGCGGGCCCTGGACAACTATGGCCAGCGTGCGCAAAGCGACATGACCCTCAAGGCCACCGCCTGGCTGGGCGACAAACAGCAACAACTGCTGGAAATGGCCGGCCAGCCGCCCCGCGCCTCCGTACCGGGCACTACGCAAAAGCTGGTGATGGAAAAGTCCGACGGCCCAGCGGCGTTCTACATGCTCAGCGAAGCCGGTTTCGATAAAGGCGCCAAGCTCAAGGCCATCAACAATGGCCTGGAGATCATCCACGAATACCTCGACCTCAAGGGCGAGCCGGTGAGCAAGGTCGCGGTGGGCGATGAGTTCCTGGTGCGCCTGCGTCTGCGCGCTACCGACCGTGATCAGGTGCAGCAAGTGGCGGTCGTCGACCTGCTGCCCGGTGGCGTCGAGCCTGTGTATAACTTACCGCCGGAGCCGGAACCGCAAGCCGCCAACAGCGAGGAAAGCGAAGGTGAAGGCGAGGAATCCGAGTACGTGGAAGCCAGCGACGAAGCAGCCGACACCTGGCAGGCGCCAATCGGTGAAACCGAGCTGAGCAACTGGCAGCCGGACTATGTGGATGTGCGTGATGACCGCGTCGTGTTGTACGGCACCGCACTGCGTGATGTAGGCACTTTCGTGTACCGCGTGCGCGCTACCAACGCAGGGACGTTCAATACGCCACCGGCCTACGCCGAAGGCATGTACGAAACCACCCTGCAAGGGCGCGGTAAAGTAGGCCAGCTTGAAATTACCAAGCCTTAAACGCCTGACGCCGCTGCTGGCAACAGCGGCGGTACTGGCGGGGCTGCGATTGTGGCCCCATGCGCCACTGGAACAGACCGTCACCTCCTCCAGGGTGGTGCTGGCTGACGACGGCTCACTGTTACGCATGACCCTCGCGGATGACGGCCAATACCGCCTGTGGCTACCGCTGGAGCGGATTTCGCCATCATTGGTCCAGGCGCTGTTGCTCAAGGAAGACCGCAATTTCTACTGGCACCCGGGGGTCAATCCTGCGGCGTTGCTGCGTGCGGCCATGGCCACTTACAGCGGCGGCCAACGCCAGGGCGGCTCGACCTTGAGCATGCAACTGGCGCGACGCCTGTGGGACCTGAACACCCGCCAGATCCCCGGCAAACTGCAGCAGATGGCGTTGGCGCTGTGGCTGGAGGCGCGCTACAGCAAGCACGACATCCTTGAGGCCTACCTGAACCTGGCACCCATGGGCGGCAATATCGAAGGCGCCGAGGCGGCCAGCCGCATCTACTTTGGCAAGTCGTCGGCGCAGTTGTCGTTGTCCGAGGCCCTGGCCCTGGCGGTGATTCCGCAACAGCCGGGACGGCGCGCGCGCTTCGGCCCCTCACTGCAAACCGCGCGGCTGCGCCTGATGAATGACTGGTGCGAGACTTATCCACAAGACCCGCGCAACGACAGTCTGCTGGACCTGCCGCTGGAGGCGCGCAACCGCCAGCAAATCCCGTTTCTGGCGCCGCACCTGAGCGAACAACTGCTGGCGTCCCAGGCCGGCAATGAATTGAACAGCACGCTTAACCTGCCCTTGCAGCAGTTGCTCGAACGGCTGATCACAGGTTTTGTTGCCGAGCGGCGCAGCACCGGGGTGGAAAACGCCACGGCGATTCTGGTCGACAGCCGCGACCAGAGCGTCAAGGCGCTGGTGGGCTCGGCCGATTACTTATCCACAGGCATCCACGGGCAGGTCAACGGCGTGCTGTCGCGACGGTCTCCAGGTTCAACGCTTAAACCGTTTCTGTACGGGTTGGCGCTGGACCAGGGGGTGATCCATCCCATGAGTATCCTCAAGGACTTGCCGAGTAACTTCGGCTACTTCCAGCCGGAAAATTTCGACGGCAGTTTTGTCGGGCCGCTGACAGCACGCGACGCATTGATCCGGAGTCGCAATATCCCGGCGGTGTGGCTGGCCAGCCAGGTTAAATCGCCTTCGCTGTATGGGTTGTTGCAACGGGCCGGTATCAAGGGAATGCGCGACGAAAGCCATTACGGCCTGGCCCTGGCGCTCGGCGGCGGCGAGATGACGCCGGAGGAGCTGGCGCGGCTGTATGTGATGCTGGCCGGCGACGGACACCTGCGGCCGTTGCGTTATCTACAGGAACAAACGCCCTCTACCGGCGCGCAACTGCTCACGCCCCAGGCGGCCTTTATGGTGCGCGACATGCTGCGCCGTAACCCGCGCCCGGATGGCCTGCCTGGCCGACATTGGCGCGTCGCATGGAAAACCGGCACCTCGTGGGGCTTTCACGATGCTTGGAGCGCGGGCCTGGTCGGCCCCTATGTGCTGGTGGTGTGGGTGGGTAATTTCGATGGCCGGCCGAATCCGGCCTTTATCGGCGCCAAGACCGCCGCGCCGCTGTTCTTCCGCATCGCCGACGCCCTGCCGCTGGCTTTACCCAACGTCGCCGTCAAAGCCGATAAACCGCCCGCCGGGCTGGTGCGCATCGACGTTTGCGCGGCCTCCGGCGAACTGCCCAACCGCTGGTGCCCGCAAACCCGCAAGACGTGGTACATCCCTGGCGTTTCACCGATTCGCGTGTCCAACCTGCACCGCCCGGTGCTGATCGACACCCGCACCGGCAAGGCGGCGTGCCCGCCGTTCGATGCGCAGTACACCCGCGAAGAAGTGTTCGAGTTCTGGCCCAGCGACGTACAACGTCTGTACCGCGCCGCCGGCCTGCCCCGCCGCACACCGCCCAACGTGATGAAAAATTGCCAGCCCAACCGCATCAGCGACCAGAGCGAAGCACCGCAAATCCGCTCACCGCTGACTCAGGTGAGCTACCAGCTACGCCTGTCCCAGCCCCAGGAAAGCATCCCGCTGAATGCCAACGCCGCCAGCGATGCGGCGACCCTGTACTGGTTCGCCGACCAGACATTGATCGGCCAGGGTCCGCCGCAAACCACGCTGAACTGGCGTCCAGGCAAGTCCGGGGAATATCGGTTGCGGGTCAGTGATGATCAGGGGCGCAGTGCGAGTCGGGGGCTGCGGGTGGAGTTTGTGCCGTGAGTGCGGCTCAGTAAAAGCGTCGGTGAAGATCCGGAAAGATCATCTGTGCAAACCAGACAGGGAGCCCAGGAAAGATTGAGCGCGACTTCGCCGACGGCGCTTCGACCACACCCATATCAATCAATTTCTTAAGCTGGTCGCTCGCCACACGGTCATGCAGGCCAGTGAAAATCTTGAAGTCCGCTCGAGCGATCTCTCCCTGGGTAAGCAAGATGTGGATTGCCTTGGCCATTTCTTGCTTCACTCCGGATTCCACGAACCGCCCTTCAAGCCCAATCACTTTTTCGAGCCGGCGGCGCAGATTTACAAGATCCATCGCCTGCTCTACGTACTCCATTTGGTCAATACAGACCTGAAGCATGAACTCTACAAATTCGAACAACCCGCCCTGAGTGAGTTGACCGCGACCGTCTAGATCGCCTCGACGAGGTTGATCGGCAGCACGCAGACGTCCGTAGTATTCGTCCTGTTTTCGTGCCAGCCCGCGGGAAAGCGACCAAAGAGGCGATGCGAGCCCAAGTCGCATCAGTTGCAAATGCGTCATCATGCGCACCACGCGTCCGTTGCCGTCTTCAAATGGGTGAACGAACGCAAGACGGTGATGGTAAGCGAGGGCGCTCAAAATTCGGGCGGCGAGATCGGATTGCCCACCGTATACCTGTTGTAGGCGGGTGAGCATAGAAGTAACAGACTCCCACGCAGGCGCAGCATGGGCGCCGACCAAGACATTGCGTTGTGCTACATCTCGCAGTTGGCCCGGTACGAGTAAGCGCCCGTCATTTAGTCCCAGTTCTTCGTCACTGGCGCCGGCAAAAAGGCGACGGTGAATAGCAGAAAGGCATTCAGGCGCAAAAAAAACACCCCAAGGCGCCTGAATAGATTTCGGTCGCCGCACCGTTCGCTCAAGCAGCTCCTGAACACCAATATGACTTTCGGCGAGCTCCCGCAACTCTTTGGTATCGCGCCTCGGCACTCGTGCAGAAAGCGTGGCAGGCTCGGTGTACTGGCCTTCAATCAAGTTGCTGTAATAGCTATTGGTGATTCGCATGAGGCCGCCAATTCGGGCGGCGGTGCTGGCGGGCAATAAACCAGTCAGTTTGCCTGCACGAAACGACAGCGTTTCTGCAGTACGTAAAATCGACGCAGGGAAACCAGGGGATGGCCAGGCAGGTTCCAGCCAGTGGTTTCCGGATATGAATTTCTGCGTCATCTGACTTACCTTTTTCCGATTTATTTTCGGATCTATTTTTCCCGTAAGTCCAATAGTAATGGGATGGATAGAAGGTTTTATACAACTTTCTTCTTTAGTTTTTTCCGATTTATTTTCTGATTTCCGGCTAGCCAACCAGCTCGAGATAAGCGGACTCCCCGCCCCCCGCCGCCCCCGACAACCAACCCCAGACAAAACTCAGGCGAGTACGCCCAGACTTATCCACAGCCACCGTGCCCCGCGACCAACCGGACAGCAGTTCACCGTCCAATGTCAGGCAATGAAAAAGCAGCTCGAGGGTATCGGCACCGGTTACGCGTCCGACTTGCGTGCCCAGGCGAATTCGACCGCCCTGGTAGGTACTGGAAATGGCGTCACCCTCGACAAGGTAATGAAACACCGTGCCGGCACCGGATAACCCGTGGGTATTGTTGGAGACCGCAAATCGGCGATTGTGCAAACGCTCGCCGAGTTGGGAAAAGGGAGGTGTCATCACTGTCGCGTCCTTGCGTGGGCGTCTGGAGGTCCAACGCGGGCCTCCAGACGCAGGGCGGGTTATTCCACCGTCACCGACTTGGCCAGGTTGCGCGGCTGGTCAACGTCGGTGCCCTTGAGCACGGCCACGTAGTACGACAGCAGCTGCAGCGGGATGGTGTAGAGGATCGGCGACAGGGTGTCGTTGATGTGCGGCATGTTGATGACGTGGGTGCCTTCGCCGTTGGTCATGCCGGCTTTCTCGTCGGCGAAGACCACCAACTGGCCGCCACGGGCGCGCACTTCCTGCAGGTTGGATTTGAGCTTTTCCAGCAGTTCGTTGTTCGGCGCAACGGTGACCACCGGCATGTCGTCATCCACCAGGGCCAACGGGCCGTGTTTGAGCTCACCGGCCGGGTAGGCTTCGGCGTGGATGTAGGAGATTTCCTTGAGCTTGAGCGAGCCTTCCATCGCCACCGGGTACTGCGCGCCGCGGCCGAGGAACAGGGTGTGGTTCTTGTCGGCGAACAACTCGGCGACTTTTTCCACAACGCTGTCCATGGCCAGGGCTTCGCCCAGGCGGGTCGGCAGGCGGCGCAGTTCTTCGACCAGCGTGGCTTCGACGCCGCTGGCCAGGGTGCCGCGTACTTGGCCCAGGGACAGGGTCAACAGCAGCAGGCCGACCAGTTGGGTGGTGAAGGCTTTGGTGGAGGCCACGCCGATTTCGCGACCGGCCTGGGTCAGCAGGGTCAGGTCGGATTCACGCACCAGGGAGCTGATGCTGACGTTGCAGATCGCCAGGCTGGCGAGGAAGCCCAGCTCTTTGGCATTGCGCAGGGCGGCCAGGGTGTCGGCGGTTTCGCCGGACTGTGAGATGGTCACGAACAGGGTGTCGGGCTGTACCACCACTTTGCGGTAGCGGAACTCGCTGGCCACTTCGACCTGGCACGGGATGCCGGCCAGTTCTTCCAACCAGTAACGGGCAACCATGCCGGCGTGGTAGCTGGTGCCGCAGGCAACGATTTGCACATTGCGTACTTTGGCGAACAGCTCGGCGGCTTGTGGGCCGAAGGCGTTGACCAGTACGTGTTTGTCGCCCAGGCGACCTTCCAGGGTGCGTTGCACCACGGCCGGTTGCTCGTGGATTTCCTTGAGCATGAAGTGGCGGAATTCACCTTTGTCGGCCGCTTCGGCACCGTCGCGGTATTGCACGGCTTCGCGTTCGACGGATTGACCGTTCACGTCCCAAATTTGCACGCTTTCACGGCGAATGTCGGCGATATCGCCCTCTTCGAGGTACATGAAGCGGTCAGTGACCTGACGCAGGGCCAGTTGGTCGGACGCAAGGAAGTTTTCCCCCAGGCCCAGGCCGATCACCAGCGGGCTCCCACTGCGAGCGGCAACCACACGGTCTGGTTGGCTGGCGCTGATCACGGCCAGGCCGTAGGCGCCGTGCAGTTCCTTGACCGTGGCCTTGAGGGCGGTGGTCAGGTCGCTGTGGTCCTTGAGTTTATGGTTGAGCAGGTGGGCAATGACTTCGGTGTCGGTGTCCGAAGTGAATACGTAGCCCAGGCCCTTGAGCTGTTCGCGCAGCACTTCGTGGTTTTCGATGATGCCGTTGTGCACCACGGCCAGGTCACCGGAGAAGTGCGGATGGGCGTTACGCTCGCACGGTGCGCCGTGGGTGGCCCAGCGGGTGTGGGCAATACCCAGGCGACCCACCAGCGGCTCACCGGCCAGGGCCTGGTCCAGTTCGCTGACTTTACCCGGGCGACGCACGCGCTCAAGCTTGCCGGCGTTGGTGAAAACCGCCACACCGGCGCTGTCATAGCCGCGGTATTCGAGGCGCTTGAGGCCTTCGATCAGGATCGCGGTAACGTTACGTTCGGCAACTGCGCCAACAATTCCACACATGGTGTTTCTCCTAGATGATTGCCGCGCATATCAGCGTAATGCCGCGGGCTTGGATCTGGTCGCGGGCCTCCAGCGGCAGGCGATCATCGGTGATAAGGGTATGGACGCTGCTCCAGGGCAGTTCCAGGTTGGGAATCTTGCGGCCGATCTTGTCGGATTCGACCATCACCACCACTTCACGAGCGACCTCGGCCATCACGCGGCTCAGGCCCAGCAGTTCATTGAAGGTGGTGGTACCGCGCTCCAGATCGATGCCATCGGCACCGATGAACAGTTGATCGAAGTCGTAGGAGCGCAGTACCTGCTCGGCCACCTGGCCCTGGAACGAATCCGAATGCGGGTCCCAGGTGCCGCCGGTCATCAACAGCACCGGCTCATGTTCCAGTTCGCTCAACGCGCTGGCCACGTGCAGGGAGTTGGTCATGACGACCAAGCCAGGCTGGTGGCCCAGTTCCGGGATCATGGCGGCGGTGGTGCTGCCGCTGTCGATGATGATGCGGGCGTGTTCGCGCAAGCGCACCACGGCAGCACGGGCAATGGCGCGTTTGTAGATCGAGATAGGTTGGGCGGGGTCGCCGACCAGCTCCTGAGGCATGGTGATAGCGCCACCGTAGCGGCGCAGCAGCAGGCCGTTGCTTTCGAGGGCGGCCAAGTCTTTGCGGATGGTCACTTCCGAGGTTTCGAAACGCTTGGCCAATTCGTCCACGCTGACTTCGCCTTGTTCGTTGAGCAAGGTGAGGATGTTGTGGCGCCGTTGGGGTGTATTTCGTTTCGACATGGCGATGATAAGTTTCGTTTCGAAAGATAACGAAGGCAATCAAAACCTATTGGTGAAAGATCGTCAAGCGCCGGACCGCATTTTTTATTAACAACGTAGAGCAAATGTGGAGGGGGCTTGCCCCCGATAGCGGTAGATCAGTCAGCTTATGTACCGACTGACACATTGCTATCGGGAGCAAGCCCCCTCTCACATTGGAGTTATCTTGTCTGGGAGATTGTGGATAACTCAGGTCTTTTTGATTTTGACCGGGCGTTTCCAGCCGTCGATGTTGCGTTGGCGGGCGCGGGCGACGGCCAACTGGGACTTATCCACATCCTGGTTGATGGTTGAGCCTGCTGCGGTGCTGGCGCCATCGTCGAGCGTAACTGGGGCGACCAACGAATTGTTGGAGCCAATAAAGACGTCCGCACCGATGGTGGTCTGGTGCTTATTGGCGCCATCGTAATTGCACGTGATGGTGCCAGCGCCGATGTTGGTACGCGCCCCCACGGTGGCATCACCCAGATAGGTCAGGTGGCCGACTTTGGCCTCGTCACCTAATTGGGCGTTTTTCATTTCAACAAAGTTACCCACATGTGCCTTGGCTCCCAGCACGCTACCCGGACGCAACCGCGCAAACGGCCCGGCATCGCTGCCCTCGCCCATCACGGCACCGTCGAGGTGGCTGTTGGCCTTGACCACAACGCCTTTGCGCAGGGTGCTGTCCTTGATCACGCAGTTCGGGCCAATCACCACGTCATCTTCGATGATCACGCGGCCTTCGAGGATCACGTTGATGTCGATCAGCACGTCACGGCCCACAGTGACCTCACCGCGTACATCGAAGCGAGCCGGGTCGCGCAGGGTCACGCCCTGCGCCATCAGGCGGCGGCCTTCGCGCAGTTGATAGTGACGCTCCAGCTCTGCAAGCTGCTTGCGGTCGTTGGCGCCCTGCACTTCCATCGGGTCGTGAGGCTGTTCGGTGGCGACCAGCAGGCCGTCACTCACAGCCATCTCGATGACGTCGGTGAGGTAGTACTCGCCCTGGGCGTTGTTGTTGGACAGGCGGCCCATCCAGTCGGCGAGCTTGTTGGCGGGGACGGCGAGGATACCGGTGTTGCCTTCGGTGATGGTGCGCTGGGCTTCGCTGGCGTCCTTGTGTTCAACAATGGCGGCGACCTTGCCATCGGCATCGCGCACGATGCGTCCGTAGCCGGTGGGGTCTTCCAGCTCGACGGTGAGCAGGCCCATCTGGCCCGGCACTACGTGCGTGAGCAAACGTTGCAGGGTTTGTACTTCAATCAGCGGCACGTCGCCGTAGAGGATCAGCACCGTGTCAGCGGTGATGAACGGCACGGCTTGCGCGGCGGCGTGGCCGGTGCCCAGTTGTTTGTTTTGCAGCACGAAATTCAGGTCGTCCGCGGCCAGGCGTTCACGCACCACATCGGCACCGTGGCCGATTACTACGTGAATGCGCTGGGGGTCGAGTTGCCGGGCGCTGTGTATAACATGGCCCAGCATGGAGTTGCCGGCTACCGGGTGCAGCACCTTGGGCAAAGCCGAACGCATGCGGGTGCCTTGGCCTGCTGCGAGAATGACGATTTCAAGAGACATGAATGGCTACCAATCCTGGGCGGTCCGGCTTCAGACCAAAGAAGTGTTTTGCTAAAAAAGAAAAAGGGTAGCCGAGGCTACCCTTTTTAATCAATCGCACAGTCAGTATTACGACAGATGCCGTTTTACTTCTTGCGGATCTGCTGGAGAGTACGCAGCTGGGCTGCGGCCTCGGCCAGACGGACTGCAGCAGCGCTGTAGTCGAAGTCTGCGCCTTTTTCGTTCAGCGCCTTCTCGGCAGCCTTGACGGCTTCCTGAGCGGAGGCTTCATCCAGGTCGCCAGCACGTTGCACGGTGTCGGCAAGTACCTTGACCATGTTCGGCTGAACTTCGAGGAAACCACCGGAGATGTAAAACACCTCCTTTTCCCCGCCTTGCTTGGTCAGCGTGATCGGACCTGGCTTCAAGCTGGTGATCAACGGCGCGTGGCCCATGGCAATACCCAGGTCACCGAGTTCGCCGTGTGCAATCACCATTTCTACCAGACCGGAGAAAATTTCCCCTTCCGCGCTGACGATATCGCAATGGACTGTCATAGCCATCTGATTGCCTCAACCTGATGAGCGCCCGTTTCCGGGCGCTTGGATTACAGTTTCTTGGCTTTCTCGATCGCTTCTTCGATGCCGCCGACCATGTAGAACGCTTGTTCTGGCAGGTGGTCGTAGTCACCGTTGAGGATGCCTTTGAAGCCAGCAATGGTGTCTTTCAGGGAAACGTATTTACCCGAGGCACCGGTGAAGACTTCAGCCACGAAGAACGGCTGCGACAAGAAACGCTGGATCTTACGAGCACGGTTTACCAACTGCTTGTCGGCTTCCGACAGCTCGTCCATACCCAGGATCGCAATGATGTCCTTCAGTTCTTTGTAACGCTGCAGCACGTACTGAACGCCGCGAGCGGTGTCGTAGTGCTCCTGGCCGATCACGTTCGGGTCCAGCTGGCGCGAAGTCGAGTCGAGTGGATCGACCGCTGGGTAGATACCCAGGGAAGCGATGTCACGGGACAGTACGACGGTGGCGTCCAAGTGGGCGAAGGTGGTCGCTGGCGACGGGTCGGTCAAGTCATCCGCAGGTACGTATACCGCTTGGATCGAAGTGATCGAACCTTCCTTGGTCGAAGTGATACGTTCTTGCAGAACGCCCATCTCTTCAGCCAGGGTCGGCTGGTAACCTACTGCCGAAGGCATACGGCCCAGCAGTGCGGATACTTCAGTACCGGCCAGGGTGTAACGGTAGATGTTGTCGACGAACAGCAGAACGTCGTTACCTTCGTCACGGAACTTCTCGGCCATGGTCAGGCCGGTCAGTGCTACGCGCAGACGGTTACCCGGCGGCTCGTTCATCTGACCGTAAACCAGCGCCACTTTGTCCAGAACGTTGGAGTCCTTCATCTCGTGGTAGAAGTCGTTACCCTCACGGGTACGCTCACCCACACCGGCGAACACGGAATAACCGCTGTGCTCGATGGCGATGTTACGGATCAGTTCCATCATGTTTACGGTCTTGCCTACACCGGCACCACCGAACAGACCGACTTTACCGCCTTTGGCGAACGGGCAAACCAGGTCGATAACCTTGATGCCGGTTTCCAGCAGGTCGTTGCCGCCCGCTTGCTCGGCGAACGAAGGTGCTGGACGGTGAATGCCCCAGCGCTCTTCGGTGTCGATCGGGCCCGCTTCGTCAATCGGGTTGCCCAGTACGTCCATGATCCGGCCCAGGGTCGCTTTACCGACCGGTACGGAGATGGCTGCGCCGGAGTCGATAACGTCCAGACCGCGCTTCAAGCCTTCGGTGGAACCCATCGCAATGGTACGAACTACGCCGTCGCCCAGCTGCTGCTGAACTTCCAGAGTAGTTTCCGCGCCTTGTACTTTCAGCGCGTTGTAGATGCTCGGTACGCTGTCGCGTGGGAATTCCACGTCGATAACGGCGCCGATGATTTGAACGATACGTCCGCTACTCATAGCTGGATCCTCTGAATATTTGAACCGTTAAACCGCGGCAGCGCCGCCGACGATTTCCGAGATCTCTTGGGTGATCGCAGCCTGACGCGCCTTGTTGTAGATCAGCTGCAAATCGCTGATCAGATCACCGGCGTTATCGGTAGCGTTTTTCATCGCGATCATCCGCGCCGCTTGTTCAGCTGCGTTGTTCTCGACCACCGCCTGGTACACCTGCGACTCCACGTAGCGCACCATCAAGCCGTCAAGCAGCTCTTTGGCGTCTGGTTCGTAGAGGTAGTCCCAGTGGTGCTTGAGTTCCTGATCCGGAGTCGCCACCAGTGGAATCAATTGCTCCACGGTTGGCTGCTGGGTCATGGTGTTGATGAACTTGTTGGATACCACGGACAGGCGGTCAATCCGGCCTTCCAGGTACGCATCCAGCATCACCTTCACACTGCCGATCAAATCATTGATCGACGGCTCTTCACCCAGGTGGCTGATAGCTGCAACGACGTTACCGCCGAAGTTACGGAAAAAGGCCGCACCCTTGCTACCCACAACACACAGATCGATCTCGACGCCGTTTTCGCGGTTTACCGCCATGTCCTTGACCAGGGCCTTGAACAGGTTGGTATTCAGACCACCACACAAACCACGGTCACTGCTCACTACCACATAACCCACACGCTTGACGGCGCGCTCGATCATGAACGGGTGGCGGTATTCCGGGTTGGCGTTGGCCAGATGCCCAATTACCTGGCGGATACGCTCCGCATAAGGACGGCTAGCAGCCATGCGCATTTGTGCCTTGCGCATTTTGCTGACCGCCACTTTTTCCATGGCGCTGGTAATTTTTTGCGTGCTTTTGATGCTCGCAATCTTACTGCGAATCTCTTTTGCGCCTGCCATGTAACACCTATCAGGTTAGCAAGCGGGAGCCTTGCGGCTCCCGCTGCGGCTTACCAGGTTTGGGTGGCCTTGAACTTCTCGATACCGGCTTTCATGCCAGCGTCGATATCGTCATTGAAGTCACCCTTCACGTTGATCTTCGCCATCAATTCGGCGTGATCGCGGTTGAAGTAAGCAATCAGCGCTTGTTCAAAGCTGCCGACCTTGGCGATTTCAACGTCGGTCAGGAACCCACGCTCAGCGGCATACAGCGACAACGCCATGTCAGCGATCGACATTGGGGCGTATTGCTTCTGCTTCATCAGCTCGGTAACGCGCTGACCATGCTCAAGTTGCTTACGGGTCGCTTCGTCCAGGTCAGAAGCGAACTGGGCGAATGCCGCCAGTTCACGGTACTGAGCCAGAGCGGTACGGATACCACCGGAGAGCTTCTTGATGATCTTGGTCTGAGCGGCACCACCCACACGGGATACCGAAACACCGGCGTTCACTGCAGGACGGATCCCGGAGTTGAACATGGCCGATTCCAGGAAGATCTGACCGTCGGTGATGGAAATCACGTTGGTCGGAACGAACGCGGAAACGTCGCCAGCCTGGGTTTCGATGATCGGCAGTGCGGTCAGGGAACCGGTTTTGCCGGTCACTGCGCCGTTGGTGAACTTCTCTACGTACTCTTCCGAAACGCGGGAAGCACGCTCCAGCAGACGGGAGTGGAGATAGAACACGTCGCCTGGGTAAGCTTCACGGCCTGGTGGACGGCGCAGCAGCAGGGAGATTTGGCGATAAGCCACTGCCTGCTTGGACAGATCGTCATAAACGATCAGCGCGTCTTCACCGCGGTCACGGAAGAATTCACCCATGGTGCAACCGGAGTACGGTGCCAGGAATTGCAGCGCAGGAGATTCCGAAGCACTGGCAGCCACGATGATCGTGTTGGCCAGGGCGCCGTTTTCTTCCAGCTTGCGAACCACGTTGGCGATGGTCGATTGCTTCTGACCAATGGCGACGTAGACGCAGAAAATGCCGCTGTTCTTCTGGTTGATGATCGCGTCGATGGCCAGAGCGGTTTTACCGATCTGACGGTCACCGATGATCAGCTCACGCTGGCCACGGCCGACAGGAATCATGGCATCGACAGCCTTGTAGCCAGTCTGTACAGGCTGGTCTACCGACTTACGCCAGATCACGCCTGGAGCAACTTTCTCGACCGCGTCGGTCTCGGTGTTGCCCAGTGGACCTTTACCGTCAACAGGATTACCCAGTGCATCGACGACGCGACCCAGCAGTTCCTTACCAACCGGAACTTCCAGGATGCGGCCTGTGCACTTGGCGCTCATGCCTTCAGCCAGACTGGTGTACGCGCCCAATACAACGGCACCTACGGAGTCTTGCTCCAGGTTGAGGGCCATACCGTAGACGCCGCCCGGAAACTCGATCATCTCGCCGTACATGACGTCGGCCAGACCGTGAATCCGCACGATGCCGTCAGATACGCTGACGACAGTGCCTTCGTTACGGGCTTGGGAGGTCACATCGAGCTTGTCGATGCGGCCCTTGATAATTTCACTTATTTCGGAAGGATTGAGTTGCTGCATTGCTCTGCTGCCCCTTCAAACTCAAGATTTCAATGCTTCGGCAAGTTTCGCGATTTTGCCGCGAATCGAGCCATCGATAACCAGGTCGCCGGCACGGATAACAACACCACCAATCAGGGATGCGTCCTCCGAAGCTTGCAGGCGCACTTCCCGATTGAGTCGTGCACTGAGAACCTTGGCGAGTTTGTCTTGCTGTTCTTGGTTCAATGCAAAAGCACTGGTCACTTCAACGTCTACCGACTTCTCTGCTTCGGCCTTGTACAGGTCGAACAGAGCGGCGATCTCCGGCAACAGCGGGAGACGGTCGTTTTCGGCAACGACATTGATGAAGTTCTGCACTTTCACATCAAACTTGTCGCCGCACACTTCAATAAAAGTGGCGGCCTTGTCTGCGCTCGTCAGGCGCGGGGCCTTGAGCACGCGCTGCATGGTGTCGTCTTGCGACACTGCTGCAGCCAGGCCGAGCATGGCTGACCAAGAGGCCAGCTGCTGGTGGGCCTGGGCGTGCTCGAAGGCTGCCTTAGCGTAAGGTCGGGCCAACGTGGTCAGTTCTGCCATGATCGCCCTCGCTTAAATTTCAGCAGCCAGTTTGTTAACCAGCTCCGCGTGCGCGTTTTGATCGATTGTGGCACCGAGGATCTTCTCGGCACCGCCGACCGCCAGAGCACCCAATTGGGCACGCAGCGCGTCTTTGACGCCGTTCAGTTCCTGTTCGATCTCGGCATGAGCCGAAGCCTTCACACGGTCAGCTTCGACGCGGGCTTTTTCAACAGCCTCTTCGACGATCTGGTTACCGCGCTTCTTGGCTTGCTCAATGATTTCAGCTGCCTGTGCTTTAGCTTCGCGCAGTTGATGACCCACTTTCTCTTGGGCCAACTCCAGGTCGCGAGCTGCACGACTGGCAGCGTCCAAACCATCCGCGATCTTCTTCTGACGTTCGTGCAAAGCCGCGATGACCGGAGGCCACACGAACTTCATGCAAAACACTACAAAAATGAAGAACGCAACGGATTGGCCAATCAGGGTTGCATTAATGTTCACGCCAACACCTCGCTCATTCGTTGTCCATCACTCCAATCAACTCGAAAATTCGAGTGATCAGCCAGCGAGTTGACCAACGAAGGGGTTCGCGAAGGTGAAGAACAGAGCGATACCAACGCCGATCATGGTTACGGCGTCGAGCAGGCCGGCAACGATGAACATTTTAACTTGCAGCATTGGAACCATCTCTGGCTGACGCGCTGCGCCTTCCAGGAACTTGCCGCCCAGCAGGCCGAAACCAATGGCAGTACCCAGGGCGCCCAGGCCGATCAACAGTGCAACAGCGATAGCGGTTAGACCAACTACAGTTTCCATCTTTCCTCCCGACTTTTACGTCGTATGGTTTAGGTTTTTTAGATTTTAAAGCGGTAAAACAAATCGTTTCATAGCCCTGGTGGGCCACCTTCCCGTTTCACCGGGAAGGACATCAGACTAGTCGAGACTGGCCTTAATGGTTCTCTTCGTGCGCCATCGACAGGTAGACGATGGTCAGCATCATGAAGATGAAGGCCTGCAGGGTAATGATCAGGATGTGGAACACAGCCCACGCCCACTGCAGAACTACGCCCAGGCCGCTAAGCCAGAGCAGACCGCTGCCGAACATCACAGCGATCAGAATGAACACCAGCTCGCCGGCATACATGTTGCCGAACAGTCGCAGAGCCAGGGAAATTGGCTTGGCGACCAGGGTGACGAACTCCAGCAGGAAGTTCACCGGAATCAGCAGGGCTTGAACGAAGATGTTCTTGCTGCCGAACGGGTGCAGGGTCAGTTCGCCGATGAAGCCGCCGATGCCCTTGACCTTGATGCTGTAGAAAATGATCAACGCGAACACCGACAGGGCCATGCCCAAGGTGGCGTTAGGATCCGTGGTGGACACCGCACGGAATGGAATGTGGTGATCGCCGGAGATCAGGATGGCCAATTGAGGAATCCAGTCGACCGGGATCAGGTCGACGGCGTTCATCAGGAACACCCAGACGAAGATGGTCAGTGCCAGCGGTGCAATCACCGGGCTGCGGCCATGGAAGCTGTCTTTGACGCTGCCATCGACGAATTCGACCAATACTTCAACGAAGTTCTGCAAAGCACCTGGCTGACCGGATGTCGCCTTCTTCGCCGCCATGCGGAAAATCAGGACGAAGATCAGACCCAATGCGACCGACCAACCCAGAGTATCCAGGTGGAAAGCCCAGAAACCCATTTCCTTGGCCTCTGCTGCGGTGTGGGCAAAGCCCCAGCCGCCGTTGGGAAGCTGACCGAAAGTCAGGTTCTGCAAGTGGTGCTGGATATAGCCCGAAGCGGTTGTTTCTGCCATGGTTGCCTCAAACGCCCTAAGGTTTCGAAAGTCTTGTTTTCATTAGCAGGGGAGCGAACCAGCTGACCAGTTGGGTCAACACGAAGACGCCGAATACAGCCAGCGGCGCCAATGGCTTCACACCTGCAAAGGTCAGTGCAAACAGCACTGCCGTCAAAATCAGTTTCCCTGCCTCGCCGGCATAAAAAGACCGGACGATAGCCTGGGCTGCTCGGGCGCCGGAAAACCGAAAGGCCCTGTGAGCAAAATACATATTGGGCAGCAAGGCTATCAGGCCTCCGCAAAGTCCTGAATACCCAGCTACGACTCCATGCCCGTACCAAAGCGCCAACGCGGCGATCAGCAGGATGACAAATTGAGCCAATAAAACCGGGAAAACGGCCAAGCGATGGAACGGCAACGTGTTTGGCGTGCGGGTTTCCATCACTCTTGCTCCTCAATGGTCGGCTGCCGGAAATCAATAACTTGGCATAATTTGTGCCGACAAAATGCGCGCAGAGTATAGGGGCGGTTCTGCCCCTATTCAACTGTCGGGTAGTGATTTCCGATCACGCGCTACATAAGCAAATGTTTCAGCGGATGTGGGCAAGGACGCCTTGAAGCTCATCAAGGGAGTTATATCCGATGACCAATTGCCCTTTGCCTTTCTTGCCGTGGCGAATTTGCACCGCAGAGCCCAGCCGCTCGGCCAGGCGCTGTTCGAGACGGGCAATATCCGGATCAGGTTTGGCTGTTTCGACCGGTGCAGGTTTGCCACTGAGCCACTGGCGAACCAAGGCCTCGGTCTGACGAACGGTGAGCCCTCGTGCGACAACGTGTCGCGCCCCTTCAACCTGCTGATTTTCGGGCAAACCGAGCAATGCACGGGCGTGACCCATTTCCAGATCACCATGGGACAACATGGTCTTGATGACTTCCGGCAGCGCGATCAGGCGCAGCAGGTTGGACACGGTGACGCGGGATTTACCCACCGCCTCGGCCACTTGTTGCTGGGTCAGCTGGAATTCCTGCTGCAAACGCTGCAGGGCGATCGCTTCTTCGATCGGGTTGAGGTCTTCACGCTGAATGTTCTCAATCAACGCCATGGCGATCGCGGTTTCATCCGGCACATCGCGCACCATCGCCGGGATGGTCTCTTTACCGGCCTGTTGGCTGGCGCGCCAGCGGCGTTCGCCGGCGATGATTTCAAAGCGCCCGGCACCAATCGGACGCACCACGATCGGCTGCATCACGCCCTGGGCCTTGATCGAGTTGGCCAGCTCTTCCAGCGCCTGGGGATCCATGTCACGGCGCGGCTGGTATTTACCGCGTTGGATAAGGTCCAGCGGCAGATGCTGCAGCTCGCGCTCGTCGGCCTGCACCGCTTGTTCTTCAAGCGATGTGACGGTCGGACCACTCAACAGTGCATCCAGTCCACGTCCGAGACCTCGTTTCTTGACGGCCATGGGGATTCCTTAAGTTGGCTGGGCTGCAGCGGGGCGGGAGGTGCGGCGTTGACGGCGAACCATCTCGCCGGCCAGCGCCAGGTAGGCAATGGCGCCACGCGAAGTCTTGTCGTACGCCAACGCCGGCATGCCGTAGCTCGGCGCTTCGGCCAAGCGGATGTTACGTGGGATCACGGTGTCATACAGCTGCTCGCCAAAGTGTTCCTTGAGCTGGGCCGACACATCATTCATCAGGCTCAGGCGCGGGTCGAACATGGTGCGCAGCAGACCTTCGATCTGCAGATTCGGGTTGAGCAGTTCGGCGATGCGCTTGATGTTATCCACAAGGTCGCTCAACCCTTCCAACGCGTAGTACTCGCATTGCATCGGGATAATCACCCCGTCGGCGGCCACCAACGCGTTGAGCGTGAGCATCGACAGTGACGGAGGACAGTCGATCAAAATGTAGTCGTAGTTATCGCGGATCGGCGCCAGGGCGCTGCGCAGACGGCTTTCTTTCATCTGCATTTCCAGCAGCACCACTTCCGCCGCGGTCAGATCGCGGTTGGCCGGCAGCAGTTGATAACCACCGTGTTCGGAGAAGTGCATGGCCTGGGCCAGGTCGCACTCGCCGATCAGCAAGTCATAGACCGAGTTTTCCAAGCCGTGTTTATCCACACCGCTACCCATGGTGGCGTTGCCCTGTGGATCGAGATCGATCAGCAGCACCCGGCGCTTGGTCGCGACCAGGGATGCTGCGAGGTTGATGCAGGTGGTGGTTTTGCCCACGCCACCTTTCTGGTTCGCTATCGCGAATACCTTAGCCATTCTTGCTTGTGTTCCCAATCATGCCGTGCGGCGCAGTATCAGCAGATGGCGTTGGCCTTGGCAACCGGGTACGGCCAAGGCGTGTTCGCTATCGAGGTGGAAGTCTGCCGGCAATGCTAACAGCTCATCGCTTGGATGGACGCCCTTCATTGCCAGCCAGCGGGTGTCACGGTCGCCCAGGTGACGGGTCCAGTTGCTGAAGTTCTCCATGCTGCTGAACGCCCTGGACACGATGCCGTTGAATGGCAGTTCAGGCGTGAAGTCTTCGACGCGACTGTGGATAACTTGCAGGTTATCCAGCTTGAGTTCGAGTTTGACCTGGGTGAGGAAACGGGTTTTCTTGCCGTTGCTGTCCAGGCAGGTTACTTGCGCCTCGGGAAACAGGATGGCCAGGGGAATACCCGGCATGCCGCCGCCACTGCCGACGTCCAGCCAGCGACCGTTTTCGATGAAGGGCATCACGCTCAAGCTGTCCAGCAAATGCCGGGACACCATTTCGTCGGGATTGCGCACCGCCGTGAGGTTGTAAGCCTTGTTCCACTTGATCAACAGGGCCAGGTAGCCCAGCAGCAATTCGTGCTGCGCGGCGCTGAGGTCAATGCCTAACTGGCGTGCCCCTGTGGATAACTCTTCAGCATGTAGCGAGGTGACCAACGAACTCAAGCGCTTTGCTCCAACTGACGGCCCGCGCCGCGTTTTTTCAAATGAATCATCAACAGCGAAATGGCTGCCGGGGTGACGCCAGGGATACGTGACGCCTGGCCCAGAGTTTCCGGCCGAGTTATCCCCAGCTTGCTTTGAATTTCCTTGGACAACCCGGAAATCCCGGTGTAGTCGATATCCATAGGCAGCTTGGTGTCTTCACTGGCGCGCAGTCGGGCGATCTCGTCCTGCTGGCGGTCAATGTAACCGGCGTATTTGGTCTTGATTTCAACCTGCTCGGCGACCTGTGGATCTTCTGCGCCGCTGCCGGTCACTTCGACCAGGCCAGCGTAGTCGATTTCCGGACGGGACAGCAGGTTCAACAAGTTGTATTCGTGGGTCAGCGGCGTACCGAACTTTTCGGCGATCGCGTCGCCCTGCTCGGTCCCCGGACGCACCCAAGTACTCTTCAGGCGCTGTTCTTCCAGCGTAATGCTCTCGCGTTTTTTGCAGAACGCAGCCCAGCGCGCATCATCGACCAGGCCCAGTTCGCGACCCTTTTCGGTCAAGCGCAGGTCGGCGTTGTCTTCACGCAGGATCAAGCGATATTCGGCCCGGGAAGTGAACATCCGGTACGGTTCCTGGGTACCCAACGTAATCAGGTCATCGACCAACACGCCGATATACGCTTCATCGCGGCGCGGACACCAGCTGTCTTTGCCCTGCGCGCGCAGTGCCGCGTTGGTTCCGGCCAGCAAACCTTGGGCCCCGGCTTCTTCGTAGCCGGTGGTGCCATTGATTTGACCGGCGAAGAACAGGCCGCCGATCACCTTGGTTTCCAGGCTGTACTTCAAGTCACGTGGGTCGAAGTAGTCGTATTCGATGGCGTAGCCCGGACGCACGATGTGTGCGTTCTCCATGCCGCGGATCGATTGCACGATCTGGATTTGCACGTCGAACGGCAGGGAAGTGGAAATCCCGTTCGGGTACAGCTCATGCGTGGTCAAGCCCTCGGGTTCGATGAAGACCTGGTGGCTTTCCTTGTCGGCAAAGCGGTGGATCTTGTCTTCGATCGATGGGCAGTAACGCGGGCCGATGCCTTCGATCACCCCGGAATACATTGGCGAACGGTCGAGGTTCGCAGCGATGATTTCGTGTGTACGCGCATTGGTGTGGGTAATCCAGCAGCTCACCTGTTTGGGATGCTGCTCCTTGGAGCCCATGAACGACATCACTGGAATTGGCGTATCACCGGCTTGTTCGGTCATCACCGAGAAATCCACAGAACGCCCGTCGATACGCGGCGGGGTTCCGGTTTTCAAGCGACCGACGCGCAGCGGCAATTCACGCAGGCGTTTGGCCAGGGCAATCGACGGCGGATCACCGGCGCGGCCGCCGGAATAGTTCTGCATTCCGATGTGGATAAGTCCGCCGAGGAAGGTGCCGGTGGTCAACACCACGGATTGCGCGAAAAAACGCAGGCCCATTTGGGTGACGACACCCTTCACCACGTCCTGTTCGACGATCAGGTCATCAGCAGCCTGTTGAAAAATCCACAGGTTGGGTTGGTTTTCCAGGGTTTCACGCACCGCAGCCTTGTAGAGGATACGGTCGGCTTGAGCCCGTGTAGCCCGCACGGCTGGGCCTTTGCGGCTGTTGAGCACGCGAAATTGAATGCCACCCTTATCGGTAGCCATGGCCATGACACCGCCGAGGGCATCGATTTCCTTGACCAGATGGCTTTTACCGATCCCGCCAATGGCGGGGTTGCAACTCATGGCGCCGAGGGTTTCCACGTTGTGCGTCAGCAACAGGGTTTTTACGCCCATGCGTGCTGACGCCAGTGCTGCCTCGGTACCGGCATGACCGCCGCCGATGACGATCACTTCAAAACGGGAAGGGAAATCCACCACGCACCTCGTGCCTGCTTATGTAGGTAATCAGGAATTGTCTGTTGAAAGAGTTTTGGAGCAATGCCGGCAAGTATAGGGACTTAGCCGTTCCTAAAGAACCCTTTGCACAAAATTTAACCAGCTGTGGATGATTCACGGACAATAGAAATTAAAAAGAAAGAAATTTATAAGATCTTTGTTTTTATGTTTATTTCTACTGAGCATCATTTCTGTGGATAGATCTCTACAGGGCTTGTTTTACGTTGTGTACAGCGATTCAAAAGTCTGTGGTCATGTGCCAATGAGGTGCTTGGATAAGTGCTTTAAGCCTGTGGATTAAACAGGTGCTTATCCACAGATGGTTTTTTACTCAGGTTTCGAGCCCTGTTATCAACTGGGCACAAGAGGGGTTATTCACAGGGCTTAATCCACAGAAACAGCGGATTAAGCCTACGATGAAGCCCCGAATTCCTCATGAGAAGGAAGAAAAGACATGTGTTGTGAGAAAGCAGATGGGTAGTTAATAATAGCGATTATCATTAACCCACTTTGTCTCGCTTATGTCCCCTCCTTCACACACGGCAGTTGTCCAGCACATCTACGAGCAACACCATTCGTGGTTGCACGGGTGGCTCAAAGGCAAATTGAATAACGCCTGCGATGCCGCCGATGTAGCTCACGATACATTCGTACGTATTCTGGGCGGACGACACGCGGCGCAGATCCTTGAACCCCGCGACTACTTGGCGACTATTGCCAGGGGCCTGGTGATTGATCGCTATCGCCGGCATGCCGTCGAACAGGCTTACAGGCAAACCTTGGCCGAGCGCCCTGAAGCCGGCACGATCAGTGAAGAAGACAAGGCGATCATCATCGAAACCCTGGTGGCGGTGGATAAGGCGCTGTCCGGTTTGGGTGAACGAGCACGGCAAATCTTCCTGCTGTCGCAGATCGAGGGCCTGACTTATCAACAGATTGCCGACCAATTGCAGGTGTCGCTGACCACCGTGAAGAAACACATGATTCGCGCCCTCACCGAATGCTCATTGATGATGGCCAGCCGGTAATGGCCGCCCCTGATCGCGAGACATTCGAGGCCGCTGCCAGTTGGTACGTGCAGTTTCAATCGCAAACGCCGACGCCCGCGCAATGGCAGGCCTGGCAGCAATGGCTCAATGGCGATCCCTCCCATCAGGCGGCATGGAACCAGATGGAGCAGTTGCAGCGTAGCCTCAGCGCCCTGCCCCAAGACTTCACGCGTCGCGCGTTATCAACCACGCAACAACGTCGCCAGGTGCTCAAGTGGATGCTGGTACTCGGTGGAACCGGGTACTTGGGCTGGAATGTCCAGCAACATGCGTCGCTGGGCAACGTTTGGGCTGATTACGAAACCTCTGTGGGTAAACGCCGGCGTGTCGAACTGGCGGACGGTACGCGGATTGATCTCAACACCAACACGGCCATTGATGTGGTGTTTGACGGACGCCAACGCTTGATCCGCCTTCGCGAGGGTGAAGTCCTTATCCACACCGGCGCGCAGGGCAGGCACACGCCCTTTTATGTCGAGACTCGCCAAGGTCGTGTCCAGGCCTTGGGCACTCGGTTTACCGTACGCCAATGTTCGGATTCCACTCGGGTCGGCGTCTTGCAAGACCGGGTCAACCTGCTCCCACGCGACCAACCCGAGCACAACCGAATCCTCGTTGCGGGTCAAAGCGCAGCGTTTGATCGACACACCATAAGCCTTACACAGCCATATGGCGGGACACAGGCGGCCTGGGTCGACGGTCAGTTGATCGTGCTCGATGCCGAACTGGGCGATGTGATCGATGAATTGGCGCGCTATCGGCCGGGCGTATTGCGCTGTGACCAGGCCTCGGCGCGCCTGCGCGTTTCCGGTACGTTCCGACTCGACTCAACCGATGCGGTACTGGCCAACCTGCAAGCGACTCTGCCGATCCAGGTGAAGTACTTCACGCGTTATTGGGTGTCGGTGAACCGAATCGGTTGATCGCAAAAATAGTCCACTGGGGGGTTATCTTTTTTTTACCTGGCCCGGCCCTACAGGTATTACGACGCTACCTTCAGGGCTTACCTA
This sequence comes from Pseudomonas lactucae, assembly GCF_036688725.1. Taxonomy (NCBI): domain Bacteria; kingdom Pseudomonadati; phylum Pseudomonadota; class Gammaproteobacteria; order Pseudomonadales; family Pseudomonadaceae; genus Pseudomonas; species Pseudomonas lactucae. The sequence goes on from NZ_JAQQPT010000004.1 coordinate 233,837, forward strand.
CCTATGCGCCTTTCCAGCAAGCTACGCCAACGACTTTCCTGCCATGGCATGACCTACGGCCTGTTGCTCATCACCAGCGGTGCGGTGTTATCCACAAGTGTAATGGCCGCCAGCACGCTGCAACACTACGCCATTGCGGCCGGCCCGCTGGCCAATGCGTTGAGCCAATTCGCCGCCAGGGCTAATGTGATTCTGTCCTTTTCACCCCAGCAAACCGAGCGTTTGAATACGCCTGGGCTGGAAGGTGATTATTCAGTAGACCAGGGCTTTGCCCTGCTACTGCGCAATAGCGGACTGCAGGCTGTGGCCCGGGCTCCCGGAAGCTATGTGCTGCAGGAGGCAGCCGCAGACCAACTGACCCTATCACCGACGACGGTGAGTACTTATCAACAGGGTGGTTTCAACCAGGAGATCGCCGGGGACGCGGGTTACAAGGCGCAGAACAGCCGGGTAGGGACCAAGACCAGCACACCATTATCGGAAACACCGCGTTCGGTATCGGTCGTCACTGGCCAGCGCATCAAAGACCAGAAGTCCCAAACCCTGACTGAAGTGTTGGGCTACGTACCGGGTATCTTTGCCCCGCCGTTCGCGGCCGGCGATGGTCTGGCAGGTGATCTGTTCTTTATTCGTGGTTTCAACGCCACGGACTACGGCTACGGACTGCTGCGAGATGGCCTGCGTGTGCAGGGCAATCGGTATGACACCACCAGCGAGCCCTATGGCTTGGAACGTGTCGAAATTTTCCGGGGTCCTTCTTCTCTGCTTTATGGTGAAAACGCACCCGGTGGCCTGGTGAATCTGGTGAGTAAACACCCTACCGCAACCCCATGGGGTGAGGTGCAGCTGGGTTATGGCTCGAACAACCGGCGCCAGCTGGGTGTGGATATCTCCGGTCCGCTCAACGACAGCGGCAATATCCTCGGTCGCGTGGTGATGCTGGGTCGTAAATCCGATACACAGACCGATCATGTCCCGGATGATCGGCTCTACATCGCCCCTTCGCTGACGCTTGACGTTGACGACTACAACACCCTGACGTTGCTGGCCAACTATCAGAAAGACCATACCAACCTGGAACTTGGCCTGCCTGCTGCCGGGACGTTGCTGAACAATCCCAACGGTAAACTCTCCAAGCACACCCTGCTCGGTAATCCTGACTGGAACACCTTCGAACGCGAATCCTGGAGCACAGGCTATGAATTCAGCCACAGTTTCAACGATGACTGGCAGTTCCGTCAGAATGCTCGCTACATGCAATCACGTATCAACCGTCATGAAACATGGCCGAGCGTGCTGAACAACAGGGGCTTTGGCACCCAACTGAACATGACGGCCTACGACCGCTATAACAAATCGATGGTGTATTCCCTGGATAACCAGCTCGAAGGCAATTTCCAGCTGGGTGGCCTGGAAAACACAGTTCTGTTAGGTGCCAGCTATGACCGCACGTCCTTCAATCAGGATTGGGATGCCGGATTTGCCGGCACTATCAATGCGTTCAACCCTGTTTATCTGCGCGATCCGCTCACCCCGATCGCCGTACAGAACACCTTGCTCGAACAGCAGATGAAAGGGGTTTATGCACAGCTGCAAAGCAAATATGACCATTGGCTATTCCTGCTCGGCGGCCGACAGGACTGGGTCAACAGCGATTTTCGCGACAAAGTGAACCAGGCCAGCAACACCGGCTCCGAAGATCGCAAGTTCACCTACCAGGGCGGCGTGATGTACCAGTTCGACAACGGCCTGACCCCGTATGTCAGCTATTCCACCGCATTTGTTCCGGTGCAGCAGATTTCCAACGCCGGTTCACCGTTGAAGCCGATCACCAGCAGCCAGTATGAAGTCGGTGTGAAATACGAGCCCATTGGCTGGGACACGGCAATGACCCTGTCGGTGTATGACTTGCGCAAGGAGGATGACACTTACCTGGACGCCACCACCAATAGCTATCGCCAAGTGGGCGAGAGCCGTGCCAAGGGGGTAGAAGTGGAGGTTAACAGTGCGATCAGCCCCAACCTGAATGTCACTGCGGCCTATACCTACACGGATGCACGGATTACCAAGGACTCCGCCACTTCATTGGTAGAAGGTCATCAGATGACAGGCGTTCCGCGTAACCAAGCGTCGGTGTGGGGCAAATACCGTTTTCTTGATGACCAGCTCAAAGGGTTGTCACTGGGTGGCGGTGTACGTTACTTCGACAGTACCTTTTCCTATACGGCACCGACACTCTACGGGAAGTTGGACGCCGGGAGCGTCACGTTGGTGGACGCAGCCGTTGGCTATCAGATCGACCCACACTGGTCGGTGGACCTGAACGCCAAGAACCTGTTCAACAAGGAATATGTATCCGGTTGCAACGATGCGGGACGCTGCTATTGGGGGGACAGCCGCACCCTGCTCGGTACAGTGTCCTACAACTGGTAAAGCACTGTGGATAACTTTGCTACTTACCGATGCAGAAGCTGGAAAAGATCCGCCCCAGCAAATCATCCGAGCTGAACGCACCGGTGATCTCCCCCAACAGCTGCTGCGCTTGACGCAGATCCTCCGCCAGCAGCTCCCCTGCCCCCGCCAAGGTCAGCTGTGCCCGACCGTGCTCCAGAGCCGCACTGGCATGGCGCAGCGCCTCCAAGTGCCTGCGGCGCGCACTGAAGCTGCTTTCCGAGGTTTGCTCGTAGCCCATGCAGGCCTTGAGATGATCACGCAGCAGTTCAAGGCCATCCCCGGCCGACTTGGCACTCAGGCTGATAGTCACGTGGCCATCTGCGCTGGTTGCCAGGGCGATGGCTTCGCCCGTGAGGTCCGCCTTGTTGCGGATCAACGTGACTTTGGCGGGGTCCGGCCGTTGCTCGAGAAATTCCGGCCACAAGGCAAAAGGATCCACAGCCTCCGGTGCCGTGGCGTCTACCACCAGCAACACGCGATCGGCTTCGCCGATGGCCTTGAGCGCCCGTTCCACGCCGATTTTTTCCACCTGGTCGTCGGTATCGCGCAAACCCGCGGTGTCGACCACGTGCAGCGGCATGCCATCGATGTGGATATGTTCGCGCAAGATATCCCGGGTAGTACCGGCAATCTCCGTGACGATAGCCGCTTCGCGACCCGCCAGGGCATTCAACAGACTGGATTTGCCGGCATTGGGCCGCCCCGCGATGACCACGGTCATACCGTCACGCAGCAAGGCACCCTGCCCGGCTTCGCGCAGCACTGTGGATAACTCGTCGCGAACTTTATCCAGCATTGTCAGAACGTGACCGTCGGCGAGGAAGTCGATTTCTTCCTCTGGAAAATCAATCGCCGCTTCAACATAGATGCGCAGGCTGATCAATTGCTCGGTCAAGTTATGCACACGCAACGAAAAGGCGCCCTGCAGCGAGCGCAGGGCATTGCGCGCCGCCTGTGCAGAACTGGCCTCGATCAAGTCGGCAATGGCTTCGGCCTGGGCCAGGTCAAGCTTGTCATTGAGGAAGGCCCGCTCGCTGAATTCACCTGGACGTGCCAGGCGGCAACCCAGTTGCAGGCAGCGTTGCAGCAGCATATCCAGTACGACCGGACCGCCGTGGCCTTGTAATTCGAGGACGTCTTCACCGGTGAAGGAGTTCGGTCCGGGAAAATAGAGGGTCAGTCCTTCGTCCAGCACGCTTTCGTCGGCATCCAGGAATGGACCGTAATGGGCATAACGCGGTTTCAGCTCCCGACCGCTGATCGCCTTGGCTGCATGACCGGCGAGCGGCCCGGAAATACGCACAATACCGACACCGCCGCGACCTTGAGCGGTTGCAACAGCAGCGATGGTTTCACGGGGAGCGCTCATCAGCAGGTTCCAGGAGAAAAATGACGGAAAGCAAAACGCCCCACTAGGGGGCGTCTTGAGTGGTTACCCACAGAGTAAATTACGCCTCGGCTTTTTTGGTAGCCGCTTCGATTTTACGTGTGATGTACCACTGTTGAGAGATCGACAACACGTTGTTGACCACCCAGTACAGCACCAGACCGGCTGGGAACCACAGGAAGAAGAAGGTGAAGATGATTGGCATCATTTTCATCACTTTGGCCTGCATCGGGTCCGGCGGAGTCGGGTTCAGACGCTGCTGGATGAACATGGTCGCGCCCATGATGATCGGCAGGATAAAGAACGGGTCTTTGATCGACAGGTCAGTTATCCACAGCATGAACGGCGCCTGACGCATTTCCACGCTTTCCAGGAGCACCCAGTACAACGAGAGGAACACCGGCATCTGCACAAGAATCGGCAAGCATCCACCCAACGGGTTGATCTTCTCTTTCTTGTACAGCTCCATCATGGCCTGCGACATTTTCTGCCGGTCATCGCCATGTTGTTCTTTGAGCGCGGCCAGTTTCGGGGCCACTGCACGCATACGCGCCATCGATTTGTAGCTGGCAGCCGACAGAGGGAAGAAAAGTCCCTTGATCAGCATGGTCAGGAAGATAATCGACCAGCCCCAGTTACCGACGATGCTGTGGATATGTTGCAGCAACCAGAAGATTGGCTGGGCAATGAACCACAGGATGCCGTAATCCACAGTCAGTTCCAGACCTGGGGACAACTCTTTCAGGACAGCCTGGCTTTTAGGGCCGGCATACAGTGTGGCGCTGGTTTCAGCCTTGGCACCTGGAGCGACCGTCATCGCCGGGCCAGTGTAGCCAATGATGTAATTGCCTTTGCTGTCCTTGCGCGCCAGTACCGCGTTGTTCTGGCCGGGCTGAGGAATCCACGCCGTCACGAAGTAGTGTTGCAGCCAGGCTACCCAACCACCGTTCACGTTGTAAGTGATCGGTGCTTTGAGTTTGTCTTCGGCCACTTTATCCATGTCTTTCATGGATACTTTTTTATACGGCTCCGAACTTGTCCACAGGGCGGCGCCCAGGTAAGTCGCGGTACCGGTCGCCGTGCTCGACGATGGATCCGAGCTGGCGTCGCGCTTGAGCTGGGCAAACATTGCACCGGTCCAAGGTTGAGCGCTCTGGTTGTCGATCAGGTAAGTGACAACGATATCGTACAGGCCACGCTTGAGTGTGAAGCGCTTGATGTAGTTGACGCCGTCCTTGCTGAACTTCAGGTCAACGACCAGTTGGTCCTGGCCATCGGCCAGTTGGTAGCTCTTCTTCTCCGAAGAGAAAATCGGACGACCGGCTGCGCTCGCGTCCGGGCCGTTGGTGCCGATCAGGCCACTTTGTGCCTGGTAAACACGTTCGCCACCGTTATCGAACAACTGGAATGGAATTTCCGGGTGATCCTGACGACGCGGATACAGCGGCAGTGTCAGCTTGGCAACATCGCCACCTTGCGGGTCGATCGCCAGGTCCAACACATCCGTTTTGATCTGAATGAGGTCGGTGCTTGTGGCAACTGCCACTTCGGCAGGTGCTTTTGTTTCGCCCGCTGCGCGTGGAATGTCATCACTGGCGGCAGTATTGGTGCCACTCGCTGCATCGGGTAGCCCCGTTGGAACAGCATTGGCAGCAACATTCTGAGTCGGCAGGGCAGCCTGGCCGTAGTCCTGGTTCCATTTAAGGACCATGACGTAGGACACGATTGCCAGGGCGACGATCAGGATCGTGCGTTTAATATCCATGATTACTCGGCCATCGAAGAAGAACGGGAGGTAGGGATAGGCGGAACCGGGTCATAACCACCGGGATTCCACGGATGACAGCGACCTAAACGACGAAAGGTCAGCCAGCCACCGCGCAGAAGACCATGATTTTCTATGGCTTCTAACGCGTAGCAGGAACAACTGGGGTAGAAACGACAGTGGTTGGCCATCAGAGGACTAATGGCATAGCGATAAAACTGGATCGGAACGAGCGCCAGTTTACGCATCAAGACTGTCTACCCCTACAGTTTCGGTGCTGACTGCTGGTGCTGGCTTGTGGGTACGCGCCAAACGTTTCCAGAGCTTGCCGAAATGCTGAATCAATTCGGGGTTTTCTACATCACCCAAGCCTTTGCGCGCGACGATAACAATATCCCAACCAACCAGAGTGTCCTGGTGGAGGCGAAACGATTCGCGCATCAGACGCTTGAGGCGATTGCGCTCAACGGAGAGCTTTACGCTCTTCTTGCCGATCACCAACCCGAGACGGGGATGATCAAGATCGTTGTTACGCGCAAGGAGCAGGAGATTTTTCCCCGGAACCTTGCCGGTGGGGGAGTCAAAGACTGCCTTGAAATGCCGGGGGGTTAGCAGACGCTTTTCCCGACTGAAGTCCTGACTCACCACCAGTACCGGATTATCAAACTGCCAGACGCGCACGACCTTTGGCGCGACGACGCGACAGGACAGCACGGCCGTTCTTGGTAGCCATGCGAGCACGGAAGCCGTGGGTGCGGGCGCGTTTGATGGTGCTTGGTTGGAAAGTACGTTTCATGGCGTTGTTACCTGGTTCGTCCACAACGGGCCGGAATGGCCCCCGTTTTAAGAGACCGGCGATTCTAGAGAAAGCAAGCCTCTAGGTCAATTTCCAACCAGCTTTTCCTTCTAATTAGATATTCATGGGCAACGCGACCTTTTCCATCTGCTCGGCTTCCAGGGGCAATGCCATAGATATAAAAATAAAGAAGGAAGTTATTTAAAGCTTTTCTGTAAAGCTTATAAAAGCTAGGCAGGCCATCCTCTGTGGATAAGTGCCTTTAGGCCATATTCCGCCTGATGTACAGAGAATGACAACATGGGGGAGAAACGGTGCCCTGCCTGTGCTGCGCTGTCGGATAAGCTGTGCATGGAAAGGGTTGTTATCCACAGGCCAGTTACCCACAGACTTTCGACCCCACTTGTACAACGAGCTTAGGGACGCTTATCCACAGAGCTTATGCACAGACCATTGGTCGCCTTTTTTTTGCATAAGACGTTGATTTTGACTGGCCCGTGAGCAAGCTACATGTGGATAAGTGGACGGCTGGCCGCTACAATGGCGGCTGTTTTTGCCTCACCGGCTTTCAACTTAGGGGATATCCGTGTCAGTGGAACTTTGGCAGCAGTGCGTGGAGCTTTTGCGCGATGAGCTGCCTGCCCAGCAATTCAACACCTGGATCCGTCCGCTACAAGTCGAAGCCGAAGGCGACGAGTTGCGTGTCTACGCACCCAATCGTTTTGTTCTCGACTGGGTCAACGAGAAGTATCTGGGCCGCGTTCTCGAATTGCTCGATGAACACGGCAACGGTCTCGCGCCCGCGCTCTCCTTATTAATAGGCAGCAAACGCAGTTCCGCACCTCGTGCCGCGCCGAATGCGCCATTGGCTGCCGCCGCTTCGCAAGCCCAGGCTGCAGCCGCGCCGGCCGCGGCTGCTCCCGCACCGGCACCTGCGCGTTCCAAGTCCTCTGCGCCAAAAAATGCCCCAGAGAACGAAGAGCCCTCCCGCGACAGCTTCGACCCGATGGCGGGCGCCAGCTCCCAACAAGCACCGGTGCGCGCCGAACAGCGCACCGTGCAGGTCGAAGGTGCGCTCAAGCACACCAGTTATCTGAATCGCACCTTTACCTTCGAGAACTTCGTAGAAGGTAAATCCAACCAGTTGGCCCGTGCGGCCGCCTGGCAAGTCGCCGATAACCCCAAGCACGGTTACAACCCGCTCTTTCTTTATGGTGGCGTCGGCTTGGGTAAGACGCACTTGATGCATGCTGTGGGTAACCACCTGCTAAAGAAGAATCCGAATGCGAAGGTCGTGTACCTGCACTCCGAGCGCTTCGTGGCAGACATGGTCAAGGCCCTGCAGCTCAACGCCATCAACGAGTTCAAGCGGTTCTACCGCTCCGTGGATGCCTTGCTGATTGATGACATCCAATTCTTCGCCCGCAAGGAACGTTCCCAGGAAGAGTTTTTCCACACCTTCAACGCCTTGCTCGAAGGTGGCCAGCAGGTCATCTTGACCAGCGACCGCTATCCAAAGGAAATCGAAGGCCTGGAAGAACGCTTGAAATCCCGCTTCGGCTGGGGCCTGACCGTTGCTGTAGAGCCACCGGAACTGGAAACCCGCGTCGCGATCCTGATGAAAAAGGCCGACCAGGCCAAGGTCGACCTGCCCCACGACGCGGCGTTTTTTATCGCCCAGCGCATTCGTTCCAACGTGCGTGAACTGGAGGGTGCGCTCAAGCGGGTCATCGCGCACTCGCACTTCATGGGCCGTGATATCACCATCGAGTTGATTCGCGAATCCCTCAAAGACTTGTTGGCACTGCAGGACAAACTGGTGAGTGTGGATAACATCCAGCGAACCGTGGCTGAGTACTACAAGATCAAGATTTCCGACCTGCTGTCCAAGCGTCGCTCGCGCTCGGTCGCACGCCCGCGTCAGGTGGCCATGGCCCTCTCCAAGGAGCTGACCAACCATAGCCTGCCGGAAATCGGTGATGTATTTGGCGGTCGCGACCACACCACGGTCTTGCACGCATGCCGCAAAATCAACGAACTTAAGGAATCCGACGCGGATATTCGCGAGGACTACAAGAACCTGCTGCGTACACTGACTACGTGATGACACCAGCGCAGCTTATTAAGGCAAGGGACTAGACCATGCATTTCACCATTCAACGCGAAGCCCTGTTGAAACCCCTGCAACTGGTCGCAGGCGTCGTCGAGCGCCGACAGACCTTGCCGGTGCTTTCCAACGTATTACTGGTTGTAGAAGGCCAACAGTTGTCCCTGACCGGTACCGACCTTGAAGTCGAACTGGTTGGTCGTGTACAGCTGGAAGAGCCTGCCGAACCGGGCGAGATCACGGTACCGGCGCGCAAGCTGATGGACATCTGCAAGAGCCTGCCGAACGACGCGCTGATCGACATCAAGGTTGATGAGCAGAAGTTGGTGGTGAAGGCCGGCCGTAGTCGTTTCACCTTGTCGACACTGCCGGCCAATGATTTCCCGACGGTAGAAGAAGGCCCTGGCTCGCTGACCTGCAGCCTGGAGCAAAGCAAATTGCGCCGTTTGATCGAGCGCACCAGCTTCGCCATGGCCCAACAGGACGTGCGTTACTACCTCAACGGCATGCTGCTGGAGGTGTCCGAGGGCATTATCCGCGCTGTAGCCACTGACGGTCACCGTCTGGCAATGTGCTCAATGCGCGCCGATATCGGCCAGCCGGACCGTCACCAGGTGATCGTGCCGCGCAAAGGTATCCTTGAACTGGCGCGCCTGCTGACCGAGCCGGACGGCAATGTCAGTATCGTGTTGGGCCAGCATCACATTCGCGCGACCACTGGTGAGTTTACCTTCACTTCCAAACTGGTCGACGGCAAGTTCCCGGATTACGAGCGCGTGTTGCCAAAAGGCGGTGATAAGCTGGTACTCGGCGATCGTCAGGCGCTGCGTGAAGCGTTCAGCCGTACGGCGATTCTGTCCAACGAAAAGTACCGTGGTATCCGCCTGCAGCTGGCCAATGGTCAACTGAAAATCCAGGCCAATAACCCGGAACAGGAAGAGGCAGAAGAAGAAATCAGTGTTGATTACAACGGCGGCTCGTTGGAAATCGGCTTTAATGTCAGCTACCTGCTCGATGTACTGGGTGTGATGACCACCGAACAGGTTCGCCTGATTCTGTCGGACTCCAACAGCAGCGCCCTGGTGCAGGAATCCGATAACGACGACTCGGCTTACGTTGTCATGCCGATGCGCCTGTAATCATGCTCAGCAGAAGCTAGATGTCCCTCAGTCGCGTCTCGGTCACCGCGGTGCGCAATCTGCATCCGGTGACCTTCTCTCCCTCTCCCCGCATCAATATCCTCCACGGCGCCAATGGCAGTGGCAAAACCAGCGTGTTGGAAGCCATTCACTTGCTGGGGCTCGCCCGTTCCTTCCGCAGTGCGCGCCTGTTGCCGGTTATCCAGTACGAACAACTGGCAGCTACGGTATTCGGCCAGGTTGAATTGGCGGAAGGTGGGCACAGCAATCTAGGAATATCCCGTGATCGCGGCGGTGAGTTTCAAATTCGTATCGACGGACAAAATGCTCGCAGTGCTGCGCAGCTGGCGGAAATCCTTCCGCTGCAATTGATCAACCCTGATAGTTTTCGTCTGTTGGAAGGGGCACCGAAAATCCGCAGGCAATTCCTCGATTGGGGAGTGTTCCACGTGGAACCACGGTTCATGGCCACTTGGCAGCGCCTGCAGAAGGCCCTGCGGCAGCGGAACTCATGGCTTCGACATGGTACACTTGACGCCGCTTCGCAAGCGGCTTGGGACCGGGAACTGTGCCTGGCCAGCGACGAAATAGATGAATACCGCCGCGCCTATATCAAAGCCTTGAAACCAGTCTTTGAACAGACCTTGAGCGAGTTGCTGGATCTCGAGGGACTGACCCTGAGCTATTACCGTGGCTGGGACAAAGATCGTGAACTGAGTGCGGTACTTGCCACCTCTTTGCAGCGAGATCAGCAAATTGGTCATACCCAGGCAGGCCCCCAACGGGCTGATTTGCGTCTTAGGTTAGGCGCTCATAACGCCGCGGATATCTTGTCCCGTGGCCAGCAGAAGTTGGTGGTGTGCGCATTGCGTATCGCCCAAGGCCACTTGGTTAGCCAAGCCCGACGTGGTCAGTGTATTTATCTTGTGGATGACTTGCCGTCCGAACTCGACGAGCAACACCGCCGCGCGCTATGCCGCTTGTTGGAAGACTTACGCTGCCAGGTGTTTATCACCTGTGTAGACCACGAATTATTGAGGGAAGGCTGGCAGACGGAAACGCCAGTCGCTTTGTTCCACGTGGAACAAGGCCGTATCACCCAGACCCACGACCATCGGGAGTGAAGGCATGAGCGAAGAAAACACGTACGACTCGACCAGCATTAAAGTGCTGAAAGGTTTGGATGCCGTACGCAAACGTCCCGGTATGTACATTGGCGACACTGATGACGGTAGCGGTCTGCACCACATGGTGTTCGAGGTGGTCGACAACTCCATCGACGAAGCTTTGGCCGGTCACTGCGACGACATCAGCATCATCATCCACCCGGACGAATCCATTACCGTGCGTGACAACGGTCGTGGCATCCCGGTAGACGTACACAAAGAAGAAGGCGTTTCGGCGGCAGAGGTCATCATGACTGTGCTCCACGCTGGCGGTAAGTTCGACGACAACTCCTATAAAGTCTCCGGCGGTTTGCACGGTGTAGGTGTGTCGGTGGTGAACGCGCTGTCCGAAGAGCTGATCCTGACCGTTCGCCGTAGCGGCAAGATCTGGGAACAGACCTATGTCCACGGTGTTCCACAAGAACCGATGAAAATCGTCGGTGACAGTGAAACCACCGGCACCCAGATCCACTTCAAGCCATCGGCCGATACCTTCAAGAATATCCACTTCAGCTGGGACATCCTGGCCAAGCGTATTCGTGAGCTGTCTTTCCTTAACTCCGGTGTGGGTATCGTCCTCAAGGACGAGCGCAGCGGCAAGGAAGAGCTGTTCAAGTACGAAGGCGGTCTGCGTGCGTTCGTTGAATACCTGAACACCAACAAGACTGCGGTCAACCAGGTGTTCCACTTCAACATCCAGCGTGAAGATGGCATCGGCGTAGAAATCGCTTTGCAGTGGAACGACAGCTTCAACGAGAACCTGTTGTGCTTCACCAACAATATTCCACAGCGCGACGGCGGTACTCACTTGGTGGGTTTCCGTTCCGCACTGACGCGTAACCTGAACACCTACATCGAAGCCGAAGGTCTGGCCAAGAAGCATAAAGTCGCCACCACCGGTGACGATGCGCGGGAAGGCCTGACTGCGATCATCTCGGTGAAAGTGCCTGACCCTAAGTTCAGCTCCCAGACCAAAGACAAGCTGGTGTCTTCCGAAGTGAAGACCGCCGTGGAACAGGAGATGGGCAAATACTTCTCCGACTTCCTGCTGGAAAACCCGAACGAAGCCAAGCTTGTTGTCGGCAAGATGATCGACGCCGCACGTGCCCGTGAAGCCGCGCGTAAAGCCCGTGAGATGACCCGCCGTAAAGGCGCGCTGGACATCGCCGGCCTGCCGGGCAAATTGGCTGACTGTCAGGAAAAGGACCCTGCCCTTTCCGAACTGTACTTGGTGGAAGGTGACTCTGCTGGCGGTTCCGCCAAGCAGGGTCGCAACCGTCGCACCCAGGCTATCCTGCCGTTGAAGGGTAAGATCCTCAACGTTGAGAAGGCACGTTTCGACAAGATGATTTCCTCCCAGGAAGTCGGCACCTTGATCACGGCGTTGGGCTGCGGTATTGGCCGTGACGAGTACAACATCGACAAGCTGCGCTACCACAACATCATCATCATGACCGATGCCGACGTCGACGGTTCGCACATCCGTACCTTGCTGCTGACCTTCTTCTTCCGTCAGTTGCCGGAGCTGATCGAGCGCGGCTACATCTACATTGCCCAGCCGCCGTTGTACAAAGTGAAAAAGGGCAAGCAAGAGCAATACATCAAAGACGACGACGCCATGGAAGAGTACATGACGCAGTCGGCCCTGGAAGATGCCAGCCTGCACTTGAACGACGAAGCCCCAGGTATCTCCGGCGAATCGCTGGAGCGGTTGGTCAACGATTTCCGCATGGTAATGAAGACCCTCAAGCGTTTGTCGCGCCTGTACCCGCAGGAGCTGACCGAGCACTTCATCTATCTGCCGGCCGTGAGCTTGGAACAACTGGGTGATCACGCTCACATGCAGGATTGGTTGGCACAGTACGAAGTACGTCTGCGCACCGTCGAGAAGTCTGGTCTGGTTTACAAAGCCAGCCTGCGTGAAGACCGTGAACGTAACGTCTGGCTGCCAGAGGTCGAACTGATTTCCCACGGCCTGTCGAACTACGTCACTTTTAATCGTGACTTCTTCGGCAGTAACGACTACAAGACCGTGGTGACCTTGGGCGCACAACTGAGCACCCTGTTGGACGACGGCGCTTATATTCAACGTGGCGAACGCAAGAAGCAGGTCAAGGAATTCAAGGAAGCCCTCGACTGGCTGATGGCTGAAAGCACCAAGCGTCACACGATTCAGCGATACAAAGGTCTGGGGGAAATGAACCCGGATCAATTGTGGGAAACCACCATGGACCCGGCCCAGCGCCGCATGCTGCGCGTGACCATCGAAGACGCCATTGGCGCAGACCAGATTTTCAACACCCTGATGGGTGATGCGGTCGAGCCTCGTCGTGACTTCATCGAGAGTAACGCCTTGGCAGTGTCCAACCTGGACTTCTGATCCAGATGTAACGTGCCACAATAAAAAGGCCAACGCTCAGCGTTGGCCTTTTTTATGGCGTGAAACTAACGACTTTCTTAAATGCTCCACGTGGAACATCTCGGTTTTCAGCTCTGGTTCGCCATTGCCACACTTTCCAATCGATACCCATACCCATAGATCGTCAACAGCTGCCAACCCCGATCAGCCGTGAGTCCCAGCTTGTTGCGCAGTCGATAGATATGCGTATCCAACGGCCGTGAGGACACCATTTCTTCATGGGTCCAGAACCGCTCATACAGATACTCGCGTGAAAGCGGTCGTGCCAGATTGGCGAAGAGGCAACTGGCCAATCGGTACTCGCGTTCGGTGAGGTTGATGGGTTTACCCGCACGTGTGACGGTCAACTCGGCATCGTCGAAGGTCAGGTCGTTGAAGCTCTGCACTTCATGGGCCGGCGATTTTTGCAGACCATGGCGCCGTAGAACAGCAGTGACACGGGCTTTGAGTTCGTTGGGGCGAAAGGGTTTGCTGACGTAGTCGTCGGCGCCGCTGTTCAGCGCGGTGACGATATCGCTCTCGGCGTCTCGGCTGGTCAGCATGATCACGGCCGGTGGCGATTCCATGTGGTCACGAGTCCAGCGCAGCAGTGCGATACCGGTGATATCGGGTAATTGCCAATCGAGTATCAGCAGGTCGAAGGTTTCTCGGCGCAGTTGGCGCAACAGGTCTTCACCGCGTTCGAAGCAATGCAGGGCCCAGGGCTGTTCGGCGGTGCTGGCGATTTGTCGCAGTGTCTGTTCTACCCGACGCAGTTCTGCGGGTTCGTCATCCAGTATTGCGACACGCATGGGAAGGTCCTTTCTTCTTGAAGAGTTCGACAGCCATCTGCCTTTTTCGATTGAAGGCAATACTGCGTAGATGCCGGTCGGTGAATCTGAATAATTGTGCTCAGATTCGTCGACCCCCTGGATCTCTCGGTACGCTGGGATCAATAAGGAATAACCCACTGAAAGTACTCGATACCTAAGTGGGAAAGATACCGGCTCCCGACCGCAAGGAAAAGGATCTGCCGACGCGTGCGCTGTCGTAAACTTCAGTGCGCGCTTGGTGGATGATCTCTGGACCCCCAGCGTCATGAACACCCGGCAGGAAAACTTTTCCACAGCGTCGAAAATGAGCTTCACTGGGCTCAACGCGTCGCTCCATCTCGCGCGTGTATCGGTTTGCGGCGAGCACCGCCAGGAGGGGTCTATGGCATCTTCTACCACATGCCAGCAACACAGGCGCGCTGACCCATGATGCTCTGGGGCAAGGCTGAAAAACGTCAACCCACCCATGCCCAGCGCCTGTTCCACGGTCTGGTGCGTGAATGGTTATGGATCGGCTTGCTGTTGTTGCCGATCACTGCCTATCTCTCAATCAGTCCTGGGCTGGCCTTTAACAACACCTTATATGACAGCCTTCGTCGTCTGACGCCATTGCCGGCGGACCCACGCATCTTGCTGGTCACTATCGACGATCCCAGCTTGAAAAAACTCGGCCAATGGCCCTGGCCTCGCAGGGTCCACGCTGACCTGATCGATCGCCTGAGCGCCGCGCAACCTGCCGGCATTCTATTTGACGTGATCTTCAGTGAGCCCGGCGACCCCGCCAGTGACAAGCGTCTGGCGGACGCGGTGTGTAACGCCGGCAACGTAGTGCTGCCCCTGGCACCCGACGACGTCGTCAGCTACAGCCAAGCCAGGGCACAAATTCTGCCAGTGCTCAAATGCGCCAGGGGCGTTGGGCACATCAATGTGGAAGCCGATAGTGACGGCGTGGTTCGCAGTCTGTACCTGCGTGAGGGCCCACCCGATGCTACGGTGCCGCATTTGGTATGGCTGGCCTATACGATGAGCGGCCAACCCGCACAGATGCCAGGAGCAGCGCCTCAGGAACCGATCACGCAGGACTGGCAACGCGCACACGCGGTCCGCATCCCGTTTATCGAGCCAGTCAGCCATTTTCGAAGCGTTTCGTATGTCAGCGTACTCCAAGGTGAAATTCCTCCCGAGCAGCTACGTGATCGTCTGATTCTGGTCGGAGCAACGGCTTCGGGGATGGGCGATCGTTTTTTCACGCCGCTCTCCTCCACGGTCGGTACCACGGCGGGTGTGGAGATCCAGGCCAATGTGCTCAATGGCTTTTTGCAGGACCGTAGCATCGTGGATTTGCCTGGGTGGCTCGCAGCACTGATGGCGACGTCCCTGGTGGCAATACTGCTGGGCTTGCTGCTCTACCGTCCACGTTATGCGCTATGGATGGCACTGGGCTGCATGGCCGTGGCGCTGATGGGTTCCTGGCTTCTGTTACGACTGGGCCACTGGTGGTCGCCCGCTGCTTGTTTGATCGGCTTGCTGCTCAGTTACCTGATCTGGAACTGGCGCCGTCTCAGCGTAATCCTCGCCTACTTCGGTTGGGAATTGGCGCGTCTGGATAACGAACCCAAAGTGCTGCCTGAACGTCGTCGTGCGCCGGCCAGCAAAGGTGACGTGTTGCAGACACGCATCTTTGCCCTGGAGCAGGCCGTAAGCCGTACGCGGGATACCCGACGTTTCATGGCCGATGGGCTGGAGTGTCTTCCGGTGGCGACGCTGATCACCGACACCCAAGGCAATATCCTGCTGGCCAACCGCATTGCACGCGATGTCTTCGGCAATGACCTGGTCAACCAGAACCTCTTGGAACAACTGGTTGACCTGGGTTACCCACCTCTGCACAACGGCGTGCGCCCTGCCCTTTCGGCGTTGGAACTCGTTGAGTTTCGCGATATTCACCAGCGCAGCCTGCGCATGGAACTCGCCCCTTTATTGCCCGCTGAGGGTGATGTGGCGTTGGGATGGTTGTTGAGTCTCACCGACCTGAGCAAGGAGCGCGAGGCGCAGCAGCACCGGGAAACTATGTTGCGCTTCCTCTCTCATGACTTGCGTGCACCGCACTCGGCGATCCTGGCGCTGCTGGACGTGCATAACGCCGAGTCACCGGTTTTTGCCCAGATCGAGCAGCAAGTGCGCCGTGCCCTGAGCCTGACTGAGTCTTTCGTCCAGCTGGCGAAAGCCGAGGCCGACGGCTACCACTTCCAGCCGACACTGTTCGCGATGCTGGTGATGGATGCCTTCGACCAGGTTGCGCTGATTGCCCAGCTCAAGGGCATTCATCTGGTTCATGATCTGGACGAAGCCGATGAGGGAATGGTGTCAGCCGACCAATCGCTGCTCACCCGTGGCTTGTTCAATATGCTGGAGAACGCAATCAAATACTCGCCTTCGGGCACCACGGTGAGGTTGCGCCACAGCAGTGCCGACGGTTGGTTGGAGTGCCGCATCAGCGACCAGGGCCCGGGGATCGCCGCCGAGGATTTGCCGCAACTGTTCAGCCAATACAAACGCTTTGATTCTGCTCAGGGCAGCGAAGGATTGGGGTTGGGCCTGACGATGGTCAAAGCGGTTGTGGAGCGCCACGGTGGCCATATCGACTGCGAAAGCACAGTGGGCAAAGGCACGACGTTCACTGTGCAACTGCCCTTGCTGGATGACTGAAAACGTACGTTTTCACTGTGCATAAAAAACCGATCACAAGAATCGGTTTTTTTATGCGAAAAACTTATGCACGTTTTTCGTTGTTTTGGCAGAAAAAGAAATATCTATTGAAAACAGTCAGTTAAATCCTAAAAAAGCCAATTTTCGAACAAACCGTACACAGGTTATCCACAGATGCTCATACCACCGGTGTGTCCACCACAACCGGCTCCGGCGGCAGGGAGCCCATGGCGCGCTGCTGCGCTTCATTCCAGGCCTGGGCACGCTCGTTCAGCGCGGCGATGGCGCGCGGGCCTTCGCCCGTTGCATACATCGGCTCGCCAATCACCACGGTGATTGTGCCTTCGCGCTTGGCCCAACCGGTCTTCGGCCAGAACTTGCCGGCATTGTGTGCAATCGGCAGTACCGGCAGGTTGGCATTGACTGCCAGAGCGGTACCGCCTCGGGAGAACTTGCCCACTGTGCCATAGGGCACTCGCGTGCCTTCCGGGAAGATCAGTACCCAGACGCCATCCTTGAGCAACTCGTCGCCCTTCTTGGCTACATGCTTGAGCGCTGCCTTGGGGTTGTCCCGGTCGATGGCGATCGGACGCAACATGGCCATGGCCCAGCCGAAGAACGGCACATACAGCAGCTCGCGCTTGAGCACCTGGCTCAAGGGCGAGAAGTACGCCGAGAGGAAGAACGTCTCCCAGGTGCTCTGGTGGTTCGACAGAATCACGCAGGGCTGTTCCGGGACGTTTTCAGCGCCCTTGATCTCGAAACGGATGTTCAGAAACACCTTGGTCAGCCACAACGCGCAGCGGCACCAATAGACGTTGATGAAGCGATAACGCGCCTTGAATGGCAAAAAGGGCGCAATAAAAAAGCTCAGGGTGCACCAGAGAAGCGAACTGGTGCCCAGCAGCAGGTAAAAGAAAAAGGTTCTGATGGCCTGCAAGATCGACATGGCGGCATTTACCGTTGCGGGACACGGCCCGCCTGTTGAAAAGCGCACTCCCGAACAATCCTTGGTCAGGAAGTCGAGGGCGGCTAGTTGTTGATAAGTTCTGCGGCGACTGCCGCCAGATCGTCAAAAATCAAAGTGCCTACCGGCAGGTTTTTCGCCTGGGTCTTCTCGCCTTTCCCGGTTTTTACCAAAACTGGCTGAGAATCGACGGCTTTGGCTGCCTCCAAGTCACCGAGGCTGTCACCGACGAACCATATCCCAGCTAACGGCACGTTGTAATGTTCTGCAATGGTTTTCAACATGCCCGGTTTGGGCTTGCGGCAATCGCAGCCCTCATCCGGCCCGTGGGGGCAGTACGTCACCAACCCCACCTCACCGCCCTGCTCCTCCACTAACGTGCGCAAGCGCGCGTGCATGGCGTCCAGGGTGGGGATGTCGTAGTAGCCACGGGCAATGCCGGACTGGTTGGTGGCGATGGCCACGGTCCAGCCGGCTTTGCTCAACTGCGCGATGGCCTCGATCGAGCCAGGCAGTGGAATCCACTCCGCCACCGACTTGATGTAATCGTCGGAGTCGTAGTTGATCACCCCGTCCCGATCGAGAATCAGCAGTTTCAACATGGTCAGCTCAGCGTCGAAATGTCAGCGATATTGATGAACAAGCTACGCAGACGCGCCAGCATGGCGTAGCGGTTTTTCCGCACGCCGGCATCTTCGGCATTGATCATCACCGCTTCGAAGAATGCATCCACCGGCTCACGCAAGGTGGCCAGGCGTGCCAGGGCTTCGGCGTAGTTGCGTTCGGCGATCAGCGGCTTCACGGCGTTTTCTGCCTTGGCGATGGCCGAGTTCAGCGAGAACTCCTTGGCATCGGCAAACAGGCCAGGGTCGACGTCGGCGTTGCCCAGGCCTTCGGCCTTGCTCAGCAGGTTCGACACACGCTTGTTCACCGCGGCCAGGGCATCGGCTTCCGGCAGCTTGCGGAACGCTTGCACAGCTTGCACACGCTGATCGAAGTCCAGCGCCGAAGCCGGTTGCAGGGCACGTACCGACAGGTAGACGGAAACGTCCACGCCTTCGTCTTCGTAACGCGCGCGCAGACGGTCGAACACGAACTCCAGCACTTGCTCGGCCAGGCCGGCTTGCTTGACCTTGGCACCGAACTGGCCGACGGCGAACACCACGGCCTGGGTCAGGTCGAGGTCGAGCTTCTTGTCGATCAGGATGCGCAGCACGCCCAGGGCGGCACGGCGCAGGGCATAGGGGTCTTTGCTACCGGTAGGCAGCATGCCGATACCGAAGATACCGACCAGCGTATCGAGCTTGTCGGCGATGGCCACAGCCGCACCGGTCAGGGTGGTCGGCAGTTCTGCACCGGCACCGCGCGGCATGTACTGCTCGTTCAGCGCCAGGGCGACGTCGTCTGCTTCGCCGTCGTTGAGGGCGTAGTAGTAGCCGGCAACACCCTGCATCTCAGGGAATTCGCCGACCATCTCGGTGGCCAGGTCGCACTTGGACAGCAAGCCGGCACGCGCGGCCCAGGCTGCGTCGCCACCGATGCGCGGGGCAATGTAGGCCGCCAGCTTGGACACACGCACGGCCTTGTCGTAGACGCTGCCAAGTTTTTCCTGGAACACCACGTTTTGCAGGCGCAGGTTGAAGTCTTCGAGCTTCTGTTTCTTGTCCTGCTTGAAGAAGAACTCAGCGTCGGTCAGGCGCGGGCGAACGACTTTTTCGTTACCGGCGATGATCTGCTGCGGGTCCTTGCTCTCGATGTTGGCCACGGTGATAAAACGCGGCAGCAACTTGCCGTCCACGTCCAGCAGGCAGAAGTACTTCTGGTTGTCCTGCATGGTGGTGATCAAGGCTTCCTGCGGCACGTCTAGGAAACGCTCTTCGAACGAGCACACCAGCGGCACAGGCCACTCGACCAGGGCGGTGACTTCGTCGAGCAGGCTTGGCGGCACGATGGCGGTGCCTTCCTGCAGACGGGCCAGTTCTTCGGTGCGCTTGCTGATCAGCTCGCGACGCTCATTGGCGTCCGCCAGTACATAGGCGGCGCGCAGGTCGTTGAGGTAGCTGGCCGGCGACGTGATGCGCACGCTTTGCGGATGGTGGAAGCGGTGTCCACGTGAGTCGCGACCGGCCTTCTGGGCAAGGATGGTGCAGTCGATGACCTGGTCACCGAGCAGCATCACCAGCCATTGGGTTGGGCGTACGAACTCTTCCTTGCGTGCACCCCAGCGCATGCGCTTGGGGATAGGCAGGTCATTCAGGGAATCTTCGACGATGGTCGGCAGCAGGCTGGCGGTCGGCTTGCCGGTGATGACCTGGCTGAAACGCAGTTTCGGACCGCTCTGGTCGATCTCGCTCAGCTCCACGCCACACTTCTTGGCAAAACCAAGGGCGGCCTGGGTCGGGTTGCCGTCGGCGTCGAACGCGGCCTGACGCGGCGGGCCGTCGAGGTTGATGCTGCGGTCCGGCTGCTGGGTTTCCAGCGCGGTCAGCAATACAGCCAGGCGACGCGGCGCGGCGTAGACCTTCTTGGCTTCAAACTTCAGGCCGGCGGTGTGCAGACCTTTTTCGATACCGGCCAGGAACGCCTCGGCCAGGGTGTTGAGTGCCTTGGGTGGCAGCTCTTCGGTGCCCAGTTCAACCAGGAAATCTTGAGCACTCATTGCGCAGCCTCCAGCTTAGCCAACACTTCATCACGCAAATCCTCGGTTGCCATCGGGAAGCCCAGCTTGGCGCGGGCCAGCAGGTAGGCTTGGGCGACGGAACGCGCCAGGGTGCGTACACGCAGGATGTATTGCTGACGCGCGGTGACCGAGATGGCACGGCGGGCATCCAGCAGGTTGAAGGTATGGGACGCCTTCAACACCATTTCATAGCTCGGCAACGGCAGCGGCTGGTCGAGTTCGATCAGGCGCTTGGCTTCGCTTTCATAGAAATCGAACAATTCGAACAGCTTGTCGACGTTCGCGTGTTCGAAGTTGTAAGTGGACTGCTCCACTTCGTTCTGGTGGAACACATCGCCGTAGGTCACCTTGCCGAACGGGCCGTCAGCCCACACCAGGTCGTAGACCGAGTCCACGCCCTGCAGGTACATAGCCAGGCGTTCGAGACCGTAGGTGATTTCGCCGGTTACCGGGTAGCACTCGATGCCGCCCGCTTGCTGGAAGTAAGTGAATTGCGTCACTTCCATGCCGTTGAGCCAGACTTCCCAGCCCAGGCCCCAGGCGCCCAGGGTTGGCGACTCCCAGTTGTCTTCGACGAAACGGATGTCGTGGACCAGTGGGTCCAGGCCGACGTGTTTCAACGAGCCCAGGTACAGTTCCTGGAAATTGTCCGGGTTCGGCTTCAATACCACCTGGAACTGGTAGTAGTGCTGCAGACGGTTCGGGTTTTCGCCGTAGCGGCCGTCAGTCGGGCGGCGACTGGGCTGCACATAAGCGGCGTTCCAGGTTTCCGGGCCGATGGCCCGCAGGAAGGTAGCGGTGTGGAAAGTGCCGGCGCCTACTTCCATATCGTAGGGCTGAAGTACCACACAACCTTGCTCGGCCCAGTATTGCTGGAGGGCGAGGATCAAGTCTTGGAAGGTACGCACGGCTGGCGTAGGCTGGCTCACGAAATTCACCTGTTACTTGGGCTGCGATTTAAAGAGCGGGAGTATACCCGATTCGGCCCCGCCACCACTCCCTGGAGCCTTATGCCACGCTGCTTTTGGTGTTCTGAAGATCCGCTGTACATGGCTTATCACGATCAAGAGTGGGGAACGCCGCTGCGCGATGCGCAGGGTTTGTTCGAGTTGCTTTTACTCGAAGGGTTCCAGGCGGGCCTGTCCTGGATCACCGTTTTACGCAAACGCGAGCATTATCGAAAGGTCTTGTTCGGGTTCGATGCGCAACGCCTGGCACGCTTGAGTGATGCCGAAATCGAAGCGCTGATGCTCGATCCGGGCATCGTGCGCAACCGCCTCAAGCTTAACGCCACCCGACGCAACGCCGCCGCCTGGTTGGGGTTGGAAGATCCGGTGGGCTTGCTCTGGTCGTTCGTCGGCGGCGTGCCCAAGGTCAATCACTTCAAGGACCGCAGCGAAGTCCCGGCGATTACGCCCGAGGCTGAAGCGATGAGCAAAGCGCTGAAAAAAGCCGGCTTCACCTTCGTCGGGCCGACCATTTGCTACGCGTTCATGCAGGCTTCGGGCATGGTCATGGACCACACTCAGGACTGCGACCGTTACGCGGACTTGGCCAACGCCGGTTAGAATGCGCGTTTTGCGCACCACACACGATCAGGAGTGACCTGTGGAAAAGTTAAAAGGCGCCTTGCTGGTAGGCGCTCTGCGGTTGTTTGCCCTGCTGCCCTGGCGGGCCGTACAAGCCGTCGGCACGGCCATCGGCTGGATCATGTGGAAAACCCCCAACCGTTCCCGTGACACGGTGCGGATCAACCTTTCCAAATGCTTCCCGAACATGGACCCGGCCGAGCGTGAGCGCCTGGTGGGTCGCAGCCTGATGGACATCGGCAAGTCCCTGACCGAAAGCGCCTGCGCCTGGATCTGGCCGGCCCAGCGTTCCATCGACCTGGTGCGTGAAGTCGAAGGCCTGGAAGTGCTGCACGAAGCCCTGGCCTCGGGCAAAGGCGTGGTCGGCATCACCAGTCACCTGGGCAACTGGGAGGTGTTGAACCACTTCTATTGCAGCCAGTGCAAACCGATCATTTTCTATCGTCCGCCCAAGCTCAAGGCGGTGGATGAGTTGCTGCGCAAGCAACGCGTACAACTGGGTAACCGCGTGGCCGCGTCGACCAAGGAAGGCATCCTCAGTGTCATCAAGGAAGTGCGCAAAGGTGGCCAGGTAGGCATTCCAGCGGATCCTGAACCGGCCGAATCCGCCGGGATCTTCGTGCCGTTCTTCGCCACCCAGGCGCTCACCAGCAAGTTCGTGCCGAACATGCTCGCGGGCCACAAGGCGGTTGGGGTCTTCCTCCACGCGCTGCGCCTGCCGGACGGTTCGGGCTACAAAGTGATCCTGGAAGCGGCGCCCGAAGATATGTACAGCACCGACACCGCCACGTCCTGCGCGGCGATGAGCAAGGTGGTGGAGCGTTATGTCGGCGCTTACCCGAGCCAGTACATGTGGAGCATGAAACGCTTCAAGAAACGTCCGCCGGGTGAAGCGCGCTGGTACTGATTCGCGACTGACTGAAGGTCAATGCAAAACCAATGTGGGAGGGGCGCTCAAGCCTGGCGGTCGAGTTTCTTCAGGAACACCGTCATTTCTTTTTCGGCCTGTTTGTCGCCATGGGCCTGGGCCGCTTCGATGCCCTTTTCCCACGCCAAGCGCGCTGCCGCACGATCTTCCAACCCCAGTTGCGCCTTGCCCAACAACTTCCACGCGGCGGAATATTTAGGGTCGAGCTCTACGCATTTGCTGAGGTGCTCGGCCGCCTTCGCATTGTCCTTCAAGTCCAGGTAACCCTTGCCCAAGCCAAAGCGCAGCAGTGAGTTATCCACACCCTTGGCGAGCATTTTTTCCAGGGATTCGAGCATTTCAACTACTCCGTTTGATCAGAAAAAGCTCAACCCCACGTGGAACAGTTTCTCCACATCGCGGATGTGTTTTTTATCCACAAGGAACAAAATCACATGGTCACCCGTGGCGATCACCGTATCGTCGTGGGCAATGATCACTTCCTCATCGCGAATGATCGCGCCGATGGTCGTGCCTGGTGGCAGGCCGATGTCGCGGATGGCTTTGCCGATCACTTTGCTCGACTTCGAATCACCGTGGGCGATCGCCTCGATGGCTTCCGCCGCGCCCCGGCGCAGGGAATGCACGCTGACGATATCGCCACGGCGTACGTGGGCGAGCAAGGTGCCGATGGTCGCCTGCTGCGGGCTGATGGCGATGTCGATATCGCCGCCCTGGATCAGGTCGACGTAGGCCGGGTTGTTGATGATGGTCATCACCTTCTTCGCCCCCAGCCGCTTGGCCAGCAACGACGACATGATGTTGGCTTCGTCATCGTTGGTCAGGGCCAGGAAGATATCGGCGTCGGCGATGTTTTCTTCCATCAGCAGGTCGCGGTCGGAGGCGCTGCCTTGCAGTACGACGGTGCTGTCGAGGGTGTCGGACAAATGCCGGCAGCGCGCCGGGCTCATCTCGATGATCTTCACCTGATAGCGGCTTTCGATGGCCTCGGCCAAGCGCTCGCCGATCTGTCCGCCGCCGGCGATGACAATGCGTTTGTAGTTCTCGTCGAGCCGGCGCATTTCACTCATTACGGCGCGAATATTCGCTTTGGCGGCGATGAAAAAAACTTCGTCGTCGGCCTCGATCACCGTATCGCCCTGGGGCAGGATCGGTCGGTCACGCCGAAAGATCGCCGCGACGCGGGTTTCCACATTTGGCATGTGTTCGCGCAACTGGCGCAGTTGCTGGCCGACCAGCGGACCGCCGTAATAGGCCTTCACCGCTACCAGTTGCGCCTTGCCACCGGCAAAGTCGATTACCTGCAAGGCGCCGGGAATCTCGATCAGGCGCTTGATGTAGTGAGTGACCACCTGTTCCGGACTGATCAGCACGTCGACCGGAATCGCGTCGTTGTCGAACAGGCCCGCGCGGGTCAGGTAGGCGGCTTCGCGCACCCGGGCGATCTTGGTCGGGGTGTGGAAGAGGGTGTGGGCGACCTGACAAGCGACCATGTTGGTTTCATCGCTGTTGGTCACGGCCACCAGCATGTCGGCATCGTCGGCACCGGCCTGGCGCAGCACCGTCGGAAACGATGCGCGGCCCTGTACGGTGCGGATATCCAGGCGGTCGCCGAGATCGCGCAGGCGCTCGCTGTCGGTGTCGACCACGGTGATGTCATTGGCCTCGCTGGCCAGATGTTCAGCCAGTGTGCCGCCAACCTGCCCTGCTCCAAGGATGATGATTTTCATCCGGTCACTCCCTTAAACGCATTCAGCCGCGCGCAGCAGCAATCTTGATCAGTTTGGCGTAGTAGAAGCCATCATGCCCGCCTTCCTGCACCAGCAATTGGCGGCCGTGGGGTTGCTTGATGCCGGCGGTCGTGGCGAGGTCCAGTTCCCGTGCGCCGCTGGTGCGGGCGAGGAAGGCTTCGATCACTTCGGTGTTTTCCGTGGGCAAGGTCGAGCAGGTGGCGTAGAGCAGGATGCCGCCGACTTCCAGGGTAGGCCACAGTGCGTCGAGCAGTTCGCCTTGCAGCACGGCCAGGGCGGCGATGTCGTCGGGCTGGCGGGTCAGCTTGATGTCCGGGTGACGACGGATCACGCCGGTGGCGGAGCAAGGAGCGTCAAGCAGGATGCGCTGGAACGGTTTGCCGTCCCACCAGGTGGCAGTGTCGCGGCCGTCGGCGGCGATCAGTTCGGCGCTGAGGCCCAGGCGGGCAAGGTTTTCCCGTACACGTACCAGGCGCTTGGCTTCCAGGTCGACGGCGACTACACCGGCCAGGTCTTTTTCGACTTCCAGAATGTGACACGTCTTACCGCCGGGGGCGCAGCAGGCATCGAGCACCCGCTGGCCTGGGGCGAGGTCGAGCAGGTCGGCGGCCAGCTGTGCGGCTTCGTCCTGCACACTGATCCAACCTTCGGCAAAGCCCGGCAGGCTGCGCACGTCGGCGGCGGCTTCGAGCACGATGCCGTCGGTGCTGTACACACACGGCGTGGCGTTGATGCCTGCCGCTGTCAGCAATTGCAAATACGCGTCACGGCCGTGATGGCGACGATTGACCCGCAAAATCATCGGTGGGTGAGCATTGTTGGCCGCGCAAATCGCTTCCCACTGCTCAGGCCAGAACGCCTTGAGGGATTTTTGCAGCCAGCGCGGGTGGGCGGTGCGCACCACCGGGTCGTGTTCCAGCTCGGCCAGCAGTGCTTCGCTTTCGCGCTGGGCGCGGCGCAACACGGCGTTGAGCAGGGCTTTGGCCCAGGGCTTTTTCAGCTTGTCGGCGCAACCGACGGTTTCGCCGATGGCGGCGTGGGCCGGCACGCGAGTGTAGAGCAACTGATAAAGACCGACCAACAGCAGTGCCTCGACATCGGCGTCCGCCGCCTTGAACGGTTTTTGCAGCAGCTTGGCCGCCAGCGCCGACAAGCGCGGCTGCCAACGGGCGGTACCAAAGGCCAGGTCCTGGGTGAAGCCGCGATCGCGGTCTTCAACCTTGTCCAATTGCATGGGCAACGAACTGTTCAGCGAGGCCTTGCCATTGAGTACGGCGGCGAGGGCCTTGGCGGCGGCCAGACGTGGGTTCATTGCGCAGCCACCCCTAGTACGGTGCCCAGGGCAAATTTCTCACGACGGCTGTTGAACAAATCACTGAAGTTCAGCGCCTTGCCACCGGGTAATTGCAGACGAGTCAGGCACAGCGCCTGTTCACCGCAGGCGACTGACAAGCCGTCCTTGCTGGCGCCAATGATCTCACCGGGGGCGCCTTTGCCGTCGGTGAGGGTCGCCGCCAATACTTTCAAGGCCTCGCCGTTGAGCGTGCTGTGGCAGATTGGCCACGGGTTGAACGCGCGTACAAGGCGCTCCAGTTCCACGGCCGGGCGGCTCCAGTCGAGGCGTGCTTCGTCTTTGTTCAATTTGTGGGCGTAGGTGGCCAGGCTGTCGTCCTGCACTTCACCTTCCAGAGTGCCGGCTGCGAGACCGGCGATGGCCCGGATCACGGCAGGCGGACCCATCTCGGCCAGGCGGTCGTGCAGGCTGCCGCCGGTGTCTTCGGCAGTGATTGGGGTGATGACTTTGAGCAGCATCGGGCCGGTGTCCAAGCCCGCCTCCATGCGCATCACGGTCACACCGCTTTCGCTGTCACCCGCCTCCACCGCGCGCTGGATCGGCGCCGCACCGCGCCAGCGTGGCAGCAGCGAGGCGTGGCTGTTGATGCAACCCAGGCGCGGGATGTCCAGCACCACCTGCGGCAGGATCAAGCCGTAGGCCACCACCACCAGCAGGTCGGGCTTGAGCGCGGCCAGCTCGGCCTGGGCCTCGGCGTTGCGCAAGGTCGGTGGCTGCAGCACAGGGATGTTGTGTTCGAGCGCCAGTTGCTTGACCGGGCTGGGCATCAGTTTTTGTCCGCGACCGGCCGGGCGATCCGGCTGTGTGTACACCGCGACGATGTCATAAGGGCTGGCCAGCAGCGCCTTGAGGTGTTCGGCGGCAAATTCGGGTGTACCGGCAAAAACAATGCGCAGTGGCTCGGTCATGGGAGGTCTCGGTTAAAAGCAGTCACAAAAGAAAAAGGCTTGCCGCAGCAAGCCTTTGGAAGGAGGGCATCAAGCTTGCTGGCGATGCTTTTTTTCCAGCTTCTTCTTGATTCGGTCGCGCTTGAGCGTGGACAGGTAATCCACAAACAGCTTGCCGTTGAGGTGGTCGCACTCGTGCTGGATACACACCGCCAGCAGGCCTTCGGCAATCATCTCGAACGGCTTGCCGTCGCGGTCCAGCGCCTTGATCTTCACGCGCAGCGGGCGTTCGACGTTCTCGTAGAACTCCGGCACCGACAGGCAGCCTTCCTGGTATTCGCCCATCTCGTCGGTCAGCGGTTCGAACTCGGGGTTGATGTACACCCTCGGTTCGCTGCGATCTTCGGACAGGTCCATGACCACCACGCGCAGGTGCACGTTGACCTGGGTCGCGGCGAGGCCGATGCCTGGGGCTTCATACATTGTTTCAAACATGTCATCGACCAACTGACGAACCTTGTCGTCCACTACGGCCACCGGTTTGGCGATCGTGCGCAGGCGCGAGTCGGGAAATTCGAGGATGTTCAAAATAGCCATAAGCGTAATTGCTGCACATGTGAGGTAGAGGCAAATCGGCGGTGGGATGGACCCACATGGCCGGTGTGGAACGCTCGCAAGCCGCGAAGGCCCTGGCATTTCACGCGAACGCACATAATAAAGGAGATTCACCCCATGAGGAAATCGCTACTCGTCTTGCTGCTGTGGGCGCCGTTCGCCATGGCCCTGCTGCCCCCGCCCGAGCAACGCCTGGATCGGTCAATGCAACAGGCCATCCAACACTTTTTAACGCACAACCGCATTCTGGATTCGCCCCAGGATCTGGACAACGCGCCTTACATCGTCGCGGCAGGCGTCGGCCGCGTGCTGGGCGCGACGGGGGAACGCGTGCACGCCAGAGGCGCCCTTGACCCAACTCAGCCGAGCTATGGGATCTTTCGCCGGGGCAAGGTCTACACCGACCCGCGCACCGGAGAGCTGCTGGGCATCAACGCTGATGATATTGGTACTGCGCGTTTTGTCACCGCCGGTGACCTCAGTACCATGGCCGTGCAGCGCGTCACCCAGGAAGTGCGCCCCGGTGACCGTCTGCTGCGTGTCGAAGTGCCCGTTGCCGGTACCCGCGTCGATACCACCAAGCCCGCGCCCCTCGTTGAAGGACAGATCATCGATATCCCCAAGGGCGTCACCCAGATCGGTGTGCTGGATACGGTCATCCTGAACAAAGGGCGCCGCGACGGCCTGGTCGAAGGCCGACTGCTCACTGTGATGAAGGCCGGCGTCAGCGTGCGCGACACGCTCACCGGTGCTGCGGCGAACCTGCCGGATGAACGCGCCGGCACGCTGTTGGTGTTCCGCACTTATGAAAAGCTCAGCTATGGGCTGGTGCTCAGCGCATCGCATCCGCTGGCAGTGATGGACCGTTTCGAGACTGTCCGCCAACCGCAATAAATAGCCTGCTAAATAAGTTACCAACAGAGTTATCCACAGCTTGTTATGGTCAAGGATGATCCGATGTATCCGTCAAACAGCCATGAAATATCCCCGTCAGAACTGGAAGCGCGCTTACGCTTGCACAGGCTGCCGGAAGTCGGTCCCAAGCGGTTTCGCGTATTGATCGAAGCGTTCGGCAGCGCGTCAAAGGCCATCAGTGCGCCTGCCAGCGCCTGGCGGGCGTTGGGCTTGCCATCCGCCAGCGCCGATGCCCGGCGCAGCCCTGAAATCCGCGACGGCGCCAGTGAGGCATTGGCATGGCTCAGGCGCCCGGCCCAGCATTTGCTGATGTGGGACCAGCCGGATTACCCGGCGCTCCTGGCCCAGATCGATGATGCGCCGCCGCTGTTATTCGTCACCGGCGACCCTGCAATCCTGGAAAAACCGCAACTGGCGATGGTCGGCAGCCGGCGCGCCTCGCGTCCGGGCATGGACACGGCTGCGGCGTTTTCGCGTAGTTTGGCCAGCGCCGGTTTTGTCATCACCAGCGGCCTTGCACTCGGCATCGACGGTGCGGCGCATCAGGCGGCATTGGACGTGGGAGGCCAGACAATTGGTGTGCTCGGCACCGGGCTCGAAAACTTTTATCCACAGCGCCATCGATGTCTCGCTGCCGCGATGATTGCCCAAGGCAGTGCCGTGGTTTCCGAGTTTCCGCTGGATGCCGCGCCCCAGGCCGGCAACTTCCCACGGCGCAATCGCATCATCAGTGGTCTGTCCCTCGGCGTGCTGGTGGTGGAGGCCAGTATGGCCAGCGGCTCGCTGATCACCGCGAAGCTGGCGGCCGAGCAAGGGCGCGAGGTGTATGCGATCCCGGGTTCCATTCATCATCCCGGCGCCAGGGGCTGTCACCAGTTGATCCGTGAGGGTGCGACGCTGGTGGAAACCATCGAACATATCCTGGAAGGCTTGCGTGGCTGGCAGGCACTGTCGCGTCCGACGCCGACGCCGGTGACTCACCCGCTGGTGGCGCTACTGCACGCCTCGCCCCACACCAGCGAAGCCTTGGCGATTGCCAGTGGGCGGCCGCTGTCGCAGGTGCTGGCGACCCTCACGGAGCTGGAGCTGGAAGGCCAGGTGATCTGTGAAAGCGGGCGCTGGCTTGCGCGCTGCCAGCTTTTGTAGCCGCCAGTTTTTTGGAACTGGGTTTTGTAACGAAGATCGGTAAACTGCGCAGAGCTTTAGTCTGGAGAGTGAGCAATGGTCAACAGGTGGCGTGTGCTGGAAACCGCACGGGAAATTCGCGCAGGCGCGGTGATTGCTTATCCGACCGAAGCAGTTTGGGGGTTGGGCTGCGACCCGTGGAACGAAGAAGCGGTAGACCGTTTGCTCGCCATCAAGAATCGCTCGGTGGACAAGGGCCTGATCCTGGTGGCGGACAACATTCGCCAGTTCGATTTTCTGTTCGAAGACTTCCCGCAGGATTGGATCGACCGCATGGCCAGTACGTGGCCGGGGCCGAACACCTGGCTGGTGCCTCATCAGGACTTGTTGCCCGAATGGGTCACCGGTGTGCACGACACGGTCGCGCTGCGAGTTACGGACCATCCACTGGTGCGGGATCTGTGCTCGTTGGTGGGCCCGTTGATTTCCACCTCGGCCAATCCTCAGGGCCGCCCGGCTGCGCGCACGCGGATTCGCGTAGAGCAGTATTTCCGCGGGCAAGTGGATCTGGTGCTGGGCGGGGCGTTGGGCGGGCGCAAGAACCCGAGCCTGATTCGCGATCTGGTGACGGGTGAGGTGGTGCGTCCCTCGTAGGGCTTATGTGGCGAGGGAGCTTGCTCCCGTTGGGCCGCGAAGCGGCCCCAAAACAGGCAATGGTGTTTTTTTCAGGTAAACCGCATTCTCTGGTTTTGGGCCTGCTTCGCCGGCCAACGGGAGCAAGCTCCCTCGCCACAAAGGGCAGTCAA
The DNA here is from genome assembly GCF_036688725.1 of Pseudomonas lactucae. Lineage (NCBI taxonomy): Bacteria > Pseudomonadati > Pseudomonadota > Gammaproteobacteria > Pseudomonadales > Pseudomonadaceae > Pseudomonas > Pseudomonas lactucae. The sequence goes on from NZ_JAQQPT010000004.1 coordinate 264,208, forward strand.
GGCAGCAAAATGGTTGAACCTGTCGTACGCCGCGCCGACAACGCCGTCTGCGCTTTCGCCGCATCCGCCAGCGCATACCGCTGGTTGATATCAATGCGCACCTTGCCGCTGTTGATCATCGCAAACAGATCGTCCGCCATCGCTTGCAGGTTCGCCGGATTGTTGGCGTAGGTCGCGAGGGTCGGCCGGGTTACGTACAGCGAACCTTTGGCCGACAGAATCCCCAGGTTCACCCCATCCACGGCGCCCGATGCATTGCCGAAGCTCACCACCAGCCCACGCGGTGCCACACTGTCCAGCGAGGTCAGCCATGTGTCCTTGCCGACGCCGTCATACACCACCGGTACCTTTTTGCCGTCAGTCAATTCCAGCACGCGCTGTGCGACGTTTTCCTTGCTGTAGTCGATGGTTTCCCAGGCGCCGAGGGATTTTGCCACGGCGGCTTTTTCCGGCGAACTGACGGTGCCGATCAACTTTACGCCCAGGGCCTTGGCCCATTGGCAGGCCAGGGAGCCCACACCGCCGGCTGCGGCGTGGAACAGGATGGTTTCGCCGCCCTTCAATTCATAGGTCTGGCGCAGCAGGTACTGCACCGTCAGGCCCTTGAGCATGGCGCCGGCGGCCTGTTCGAAGCTGATGCCGTCCGGCAGGTGTACCAGGTTGACGGCGGGCAGTACGTGGAATTGGCTGTAGGCACCCAGCGGGCCGCTGCCGTAGGCCACGCGGTCGCCGACCTTGAACTGGGTGACTTCGCTGCCGACGGCATCTACCACGCCGGCGCCTTCCGCGCCCAGGCCCGATGGCAAGGCCGGGGGTGCATACAGGCCGCTACGGAAATAAGTGTCGATGAAGTTCAGGCCAATCGCCTCGTTGCGCACGCGCACCTGCTGTGGGCCAGGCTCCGCTGGCGTGTAGTCCACATACTCGAGCACGTCGGGGCCACCATGGGCACTGAACTGGATACGTTTTGCCATCTGCCTTCTCCTTGGGTCGAATTCGCGTAGCCCCCTATCCCACTCCTAAGCTTGATCCTCGTCAACTGCGGCGAACCTGAGTGCAGTGGTATCCTGTGCGCCCATTTGCCGCCGACGCCCACTGGCCTCGCGTAGCGTTGCCCGATTCAAGGTGATCTCATGACTACCCGCACCGAGGCTGTCAAAGCCTACCTGCTCGACCTGCAAGACCGCATTTGCAGCGCCCTGGAAACCTTTGAGACGGACACTCGCTTTACCGAAGACGCCTGGACCCGGCCTGCGGGCGGTGGCGGTCGCACCCGTGTGATTGCAAACGGCGCGGTGATCGAAAAAGGCGGCGTTAACTTTTCCCACGTGTTCGGCAGCGGTCTCCCACCCTCCGCCAGCGCGCATCGCCCTGAACTGGCCGGTCGCGGTTTTGAAGCCCTTGGCGTGTCCTTGGTGATCCACCCGCACAACCCCCATGTGCCGACGTCCCACGCCAACGTACGTTTTTTTATCGCCGAAAAAGAAGGCGAAGAGCCGGTGTGGTGGTTCGGTGGCGGCTTCGACCTCACGCCCTACTACGGTAACGATGAAGACTGCATCCACTGGCACCGTGTGGCCGAGCAGGCCTGTGCGCCATTCGGCCCGGACGTGTACGCGCGCTACAAGGCGTGGTGCGACACTTATTTCCATATCAAGCACCGCAACGAGCCCCGTGGCATCGGCGGTCTGTTCTTCGATGACTTGAACGAGTGGGACTTCGACACCTGCTTCGCCTTCATCCGCGCCATCGGCGATGCCTACATCGACGCCTACCTGCCGATCGTGCAGCGTCGCAAAGCCACGGCCTATACCGCGCAGCAACGTGAATTCCAGGAGTTCCGTCGCGGCCGCTACGTTGAATTCAACCTGGTCTACGACCGTGGCACCCTGTTCGGCCTGCAATCGGGTGGGCGTACCGAGTCGATCCTGATGTCGCTGCCGCCCCAAGTGCGCTGGAGCTATGACTGGAAGGCCGAGGCCGGCAGCGAAGAAGCGCGTCTTACCGAATATTACCTGCAGGACCGCGACTGGCTCGGCATTGCAGTGCCCAAGGCGGCGGTCTGATGGATCGTTATGTCGTCTTCGGTAACCCCATCGGCCACAGCAAGTCGCCGCTGATTCACCGTATGTTCGCCGAGCAGACTGGCGAACAACTGGACTACAACACCTTGCTCGCACCGCTGGAGGATTTTACCGGCTGCGCTCGTGAGTTTTTTCTGCGAGGTCGGGGTGCCAACGTCACCGTGCCGTTCAAGGAGGAGGCCTATCGCCTGGCCGACAGCCTCACCGAGCGCGCCCAACGTGCCGGTGCGGTGAACACCTTGAGCAAGCTGGCCGATGGCACCTTGTTGGGCGACAACACCGACGGCGCGGGCCTGGTGCGTGACCTGACGGTCAACGCCGGGGTGCGCCTCGAAGGCAAACGCATCCTGTTGCTGGGCGCCGGTGGCGCGGTACGCGGAGCGCTGGAGCCGTTGCTGGCCGAGCGACCCTCGTCGTTGATCATTGCCAACCGCACCGTGGAAAAAGCTGAATTGCTTGCCGAGTTGTTCGACGATCTGGGCCCTGTATCCGCCAGCGGTTTCGACTGGCTGCGTGAGCCGGTGGACGTGATCATCAATGCAACGTCCGCCAGCCTGTCAGGCGATATACCTCCGATTGCCGGCAGCTTGATCGAACCGGGCAAGACCTTTTGCTACGACATGATGTACGCCAAGGAGCCGACTGCATTCTGCCGTTGGGCCAGCGAGCAGGGTGCAGCGGTAGCGATGGACGGCCTGGGCATGCTGGTTGAACAGGCAGCCGAAGCGTTCTTCCTGTGGCGCGGTGTGCGTCCGGAGTCGGCACCTGTATTGGCGCAGCTGCGCCGCCAGTTGGCTTAACGCCTATCTAAAGTGGGCACAGTTTTAACCGCGTTCAGTCTTCGAAATGGATGGGGCATTTATCGGCCCCCTCCAGCTTCTTCAACTCCTCAACCACCTGCGGCCTGGCTCGACGCAATGTCAAACTACGTCCCAGACCGCGCAACCGCCGCGCCTCCTGATGCAGCATCTCCACCCCGGAATAGTCGATAAAGTTGATCTGCTGCGCCTCGATCACCACCTTTTCGCCCTGCAAGCTTTGCAGGCGCACTTGCAGATAGTGGCTGGCACCAAAAAAGATCGAGCCGCCCACCCGCAGCACATCTTCTTCTCCATCCCGCCATTGCTGAACCCGTGGCTGCGAGGTGCGTTTGAGGTAGAAGAACAACGAGGCCAGCACCCCCGCATAGATCGCCGTTTGCAGCTCCAGCAACAAAGTGGCGATGCAGGTGAGGCTCATCACCACAAACTCGGCGCGGCTGACCCGGAACAGCGCGCGTATACCGCGATGATCCACCAGGCCCCAGCAGATCAGCAGGATGCTCGCCGCCATGCTCGTGATCGGGATATGCGCGATCAACGCCGCGCCAAACAGTGCAAACAGCGCCACCCACAGCGCAGAAAACACCCCGGCCAGCGGCGAACAGGCACCGGCTTCATAGCTGAGGCCTGAACGGGTAAAAGAACCGGCCGACAAGTAGCCAGAGAAAAATCCACCGACGATGTTGGATAAACCCTGCGCGCGCACTTCCTGATTCGCGTCAAGCAATTGCTGCGAACGGGCCGACAGCGAGCGGGCAATCGACAGGCTGGTCACCAGCCCCAGCATGCCCACCGCCACGGCACTCGGTAGCAGGCGCAGGATCATGTCCAGGTCCATCGGCAACGGGCTGAACGGCGGCAGTTTGCCGATAAACGAACTGACGCGTGCCACATGCCCGAACATCGATGGCCACAGCCAGGCTGTCAGGCTGCTCAATGTCAGGGCGATTAACAGCGTTGGCCAGCGTGGCATCAGGTACTTGAGCAGTGCGCCCACCAGCAGGGTGCCCAGGCCCAGGGCCAGCGAGGCGTGGTCCCACTCGCCGGCATGCTCGATCAGCGCCAGCAGGCTATTGATCGCCGTGGCCTGGCTCGGCAAAACCAGCCCCAGCAGGTTGGGTAACTGCCCCAGGGCGATCACCACGGCGGCGCCCAGGGTGAACCCCAGCACCACCGAATGAGAGACGAAATTTACCAGCGCGCCGAAGCGCAGCATGCCCAATAACCACTGGAAAACGCCGGCGAGGAATGTCAGCAGCAGGATGAGCGTGATGTAGTCCTGCGATCCCGGCACGGCCAGCGGGCTGACGCTGGCGTAGAGCACGATGGAAATCGCTGCCGTCGGGCCGCAGATCAGGTGCCAGGACGAGCCCCACAGACACGCGATCAGTACCGGGATGATGGCGGCGTATAGGCCGTACTCTGGTGGGAGGCCGGCGATCAACGCGTAGGCAATTGACTGTGGCAAGGCGAGAACCGCGCCACTGAGGCCGACGATTGCATCCCGGCCGACGCGGGCGCGGGTTTGGCGCGGGAGCCAGCTGAGGAAGGGGAAAAGTGTATGGCGGTTGGGCCGGGGCATTTATAACTCGGCTGAAAAGGTTTGACTCAAGGGTATCAGTACACGCCAATCCCTGTGGGAGGGAGCTTGCTCCCTTCCACATTGGAACAATGCAGGGCTTTAGAGTTTGGCTTTGACCGCCGCCAGCGCATCCTGGCCATCCACGGTTTTTACACCCTCCAGCCATTTATCCAGCACCGCCGGATTGGCCTTGATCCACGCCTTCGCCGCCTCGGCATTGCTGACCTTGTTGTTGGCCACCTCGGCCATGATGCTGTTCTCCATTTCCTGGGTGAAGCTCAGGTTGGTCAGCAGTTTTCCTACGTTCGGGCAGGCCTGCGCATACCCTTTACGGGTCAGGGTATACACGCTGCCGGTGTCGCCAAAATACTTCTCGCCGCCCTTGAGATAGTGCATTTTCAACTGCACGTTCATGGGGTGCGGGGTCCAGCCGAGGAAGGTGACGAAGCGCTGTTTTTTCACCGCCCGCGATACTTCGGCAAGCATCGCCTGTTCGCTGGACTCGATCAGCTTCCACTGGCCCAGATCGAAGTCGTTCTTCTTGATGATCTCCTGCAACGAGATGTTCGCCGGCGCGCCGGAGCCGATGCCGTAGATCTTCTTGTCGAACTTATCGGCAAACTTATTCAGGTCGGCAAAGTCGTGCACACCCGCGTCCCACACATAGTCCGGCACGGCGAGGGTGAACTCGGTGCCGTCAAGGTTCTTGGCCAGTTGCACCACCTCGCCATTGGCCACGAACTTGTCGTAAAAGCCTTGCTGCGCCGGCATCCAGTTACCGAGGAACACATCCACCTGGCCATCCTTGAGCCCGCCAAAGGTGATCGGCACCGCCAGGGTGTCGACTTTCGCCTTGTAGCCCATGCCCGTCAGCAGGAACCCGGTGATGGCATTGGTCGCGGCAATGTCGCTCCAGCCGGGATCGGCCATTTTCACCGTTTCACAACTGGCATCTGCGTACACATTGGCGCTGCTTAACGCCAGAATGCCCAGCACTACCGTTAATTTTTGCATGGCCTTCCCTCTGTATTTATTGGTTTTGGCAGGGTTGTGGATAACGTGCCTTGCGCTCCAGGTCGTCGAGGTCGATGTGGTTGCGCATGTATTGCTGACTGGCGTCCACCAGTGGCTGGTGATCCCAGCTCTTCAGCTTGCCCTGGGTCAGCGCCTCGAATACCAGGCGACGGCGGCGTTGGCTGGCGAGCACTTGCTGGTGGATCGCCGGGATGTCCCATTTGGCCCGCGCCTCGTCCAGGAAGGCGGCAAACAGCGCCTGATGCTGCGGCGACTGGCTGAGTTCCTCCTGCTCCCGTGGGTCGTTGTGTACATCGAACAGTAGACACGGGTCGTCTTCGCTGTAGATGAATTTATAGGCGCCCCGGCGAATCATCATCAGCGGGCTGATGGTGCCTTCGGCCATGTATTCGCCGAACACTTCGTCGTGCCCACCCTGCCCTTGCAAGTGCGGCACCAGCGAGCGGCCGTCCAGCGGCAGGCGTGGGTCCAGCTCGCCGCCGGCCAGCTCCACCAGCGTGGGCAGCAGGTCGGCGGTGGACACGGCTTTTGATACGCGCCCCGCCGCAAACTGCCCCGGCGCGCTGACCAGCAGCGGCACGCGGGCGGCCATTTCAAACCAGTGCATTTTGTACCAGAGGCCACGCTCGCCGAGCATGTCGCCGTGGTCGCCGGAGAACACGATGATGGTGTCGTCGGCCAGGCCGGTGTCTTCCAGGGTTTGCAGCAGTTTGCCGACATTACTGTCGATGTAGCTGCAGGCACCGAAGTAGGCGCGGCGCGCATCGCGGATCTTATCCACGGGCAGTGGTTTGTCCCACAGGTCATAGACCTTGAGCAGGCGCTGGGAATGTGGGTCGAGATCACGCTGTGCCGGAGTCGCAGGCAAAGGGATGTCGCTGTCGTCGTACAGGTCCCAGAACGGCTTGGGAATGGTGTACGGGTCGTGGGGATGGGTCATCGACACGGTCAGGCAGAACGGCTGGTCGCCGTCCTCGCGAATATGGTCGAACAGATATTGCTGGGCCTTGAATACCACCTCTTCGTCGAAATCCAGCTGGTTGGTGCGCACGCATGGGCCGGCTTGCAGCACCGAAGACATGTTGTGGTACCAGCTGGGGCGTACGTGCGGCTCATCCCAGTTCACCGCCCAGCCATAGTCGGCGGGATAGATGTCGCTGGTCAGGCGTTCTTCATAGCCATGCAACTGGTCGGGGCCGCAGAAGTGCATCTTGCCCGACAGCGCGGTGCGGTAGCCGAGGCGCCGCAGGTAGTGAGCATAGGTGGGGACATCGGCGGGAAAATCCGCCGCGTTGTCGTAGGCGCCGATCTTGCTCGGCAGTTGCCCGCTGACCAGCGTGAAGCGCGATGGCGCACACAGCGGGCTGTTGCAATATGCAGCGTCGAATACCACACCTTGCTCGGCGAGGCGGCTCAAGTTCGGCAGCTTGATGGGCGAAGAACCGTAGAACGGGAGCAACGGCGCGGCCATTTGATCGGCCATGATGAAAAGAATGTTCTTGCGCTTCATGGGTTCTCGGCATTCCATAGGCGGTGTTTATGCGAATGAGCATGCAGTCCATGTAAATTGGGGTAAAGCCCATGAAAGGCAATGTCTAGGATAAGCACAGCTTATGTATGAATCTCTCGGTGATGTGTCCCTCGACCTGCTGCGCGTATTCGAAGCAGCGGCTCGTCATCGCAGCTTTACGGCGGCGGCGATGGAGCTGGGCACCACCCAGCCGGCGATCAGCCAGCAGATCAAGCGCCTGGAAGAACAACTGGCGATTCGCCTGTTTGATCGCATCTACCGCGGCATCGAGCTGACCGAGGCCGGCGCGGTGCTGTTCGAACACGTCCAGGGTGGGTTACTGGCCATCAACGAGGGCCTCAGCGCCATCACCCAACAGGACCAGCACGAAGTGCTGCAAGTGGCTACCGACTTCGCCTTCGCCGCCTATTGGCTGATGCCGCGCCTGCATCGCTTCCACCAGGCCAACCCGCAGGTCGATGTGAGCCTGGTGACCAGCGAGCGCAACCACGCCACCCTGCGCAGCGACATCGATGTGGCGGTGCTGTTTGGCGATGGGCGTTTCAAACAGGGCGACAGCCTGTGGCTGTTCAACGAGGAAGTCTTCCCGGTGTGCAGCCCGCAGTGGCTCAAGGACCAGGCCGCGCCGCTGACCCTGCACAACCTGCACGACGTGCCCCTGCTGCACCTGCGCCAGGAAACAACAGCCGGTGGTTCGACTGGAGTGGGGTGTTTCGCGAGCTGGGCATTAGCGTTGCGCCGACGCCAGGCCAGTTGCGCTTCGACAACTACACCCTGCTGATCCAGGCAGCGATTGCCGGTCAAGGCGTGGCCATCGGCTGGCGCCACCTGGTGGATAACCTGCTGGAGCAGAACTGGCTGTGCCGGCCGATCAGCAACACGGTGATCTCCCGCTTCGGCTATTACGTCGTGCAGCCGCAGCGCAAACGCCGCGGGCAGTTGGTTGAGCGTTTTGTCGATTGGTTGGTGGCTGAGCAGGCCAGCAGCGCGCAGTCATTGACCGGGCTGGCACTGCCGTCGATTGCGGTCTAGCATCTGGCGCACAGTGGGTAGGGAGTTCCGCATGCAACGTATCAAGGGCTATCACGCCCACATCTACTTCGACGCCAGCACCCTCGATCAGGCGCGCACCCTGTGTGAAGACGGCGCAAAAATGTTCCCGCTGCGCATGGGGCGCGTGCATGAGCGCCCTGTGGGCCCGCACCCGGACTGGAACTGCCAACTGGCCTTCGACCCCGAATACATCGGCGTGGTGCTGCCGTGGCTGGCGCTGAATCGCAATGGGCTGGTGGTATTCCTCCACCCTGAAACCGGCGATGAGCTCAAGGACCACACCGATCACGCCATCTGGATGGGCGCGATGCGTACGCTGGACCTGTCTGCTTTTTAACCATCCTTTCTGATCCGCAAGCCTCTCCTTCTTTAAAGGATGTAGGGATTTGCGCAGTTGTCTCCCATTATATGGGATTGATATTTATATATTGAGATATCGTCAGGCTTAGGTTTATATTCGCCCATCTGCTTTTTTCAGCACCCACTCATTTCAGGTGAAGCGATGCAGGCGCAATTGATCGCGCTCGATTGGGGAACCAGCTCCCTTCGTGCTTACAAACTCGGCCCCGCAGGTGTGGTGCTGGAACAACGCTCGCTGGCGTCGGGCATCATGCATTTGCCCAGCGAGGCCCGGGAGATTGCCGGCGTGCTGTGCAGTGATGGCTTCGAATTGGCCTTCGATGCGGCGTGCGGCGATTGGCTTGAGGCTGAACCTGGCTTGCCGGTGATCGCCTGCGGCATGGTCGGCAGCGCCCAGGGCTGGAGCGAGGCGGCGTATCGCAATACCCCCGTCGACGTCGCCAGCCTGGGTCAGGCACTGCACAAGGTGTGCAGTCTGCGGGGTGTCGAGGTGCATATCGTGCCCGGCGTGATCGAGCAGGTCGGTTTGCCCAATGTGATGCGCGGCGAAGAGACCCAAGTGTTGGGTGTCTTGCACGGGCTGGAGGCCGAGGTGTTGATTGGCCTGCCGGGCAGCCACTCCAAGTGGGTCGAGGTAGTGGGTGGCCGCATCACCCACTTCGACACCTTTATGACCGGCGAGGTGTTTGCGGTGTTGAGCAAGCACAGCCTCCTGGGCCGCACCCAAAAGCCTTCTGAAACATTCCAGGCCGATGCCTTTGACCGAGGCGTGCACGTGGCGCTGTCCGACGAGGGCGAGCGTGGTGTGCTGTCGACGCTGTTCAGTGCGCGCACCCTGGGCCTGACCGCTGAACTCTCGCCCGAACAGCAGCCTGACTACCTGTCGGGCCTGTTGATCGGTCACGAACTGTCCGGCCTGCCGGACCGCGCCAAACACCTGCCGATCATTCTGGTCGGCGCCGCCCCCCTCTGCGCCCGCTATCAACGCGCCCTCGCCCTGTGTGGTTTTGCCCATGTGAGCCTGGCGCAAGAGGCCACCGAGCGCGGCCTGTGGCAACTGGCCGTGGCGGCCGGGCTCACTCAACCTGTATCGGAGGCCTGACATGCTCAAGCAAGCACTCGCACAAAACGGTTTGATCGCGATCCTGAGGGGTGTGCGCCCGGACGAAGCCAAGGCGGTCGGCCAAGTGCTGTACGACGCCGGTTTTCGCGTGATCGAAGTCCCGCTCAATTCGCCGGACCCCTACACCAGCATCCGCACCCTGCGCGACAGCCTGCCCGCCGATTGCCTGATCGGTGCCGGCACGGTGTTGACGCCCGAGCAGGTTGAGCAGGTGAAAGCGGCCGGCGGCCAAGTGATCGTCATGCCCCACAGCGATGCCAAGGTGTTGCGCGCCGCGAAGGCCGCGGGCCTGTACCTGTCGCCGGGTGTGGCCACGCCCACCGAAGCCTTCGCCGCACTGGCCGAAGGTGCCGACGTATTGAAGCTGTTTCCGGCCGAGCAAATGGGCCCGGCGGTGATCAAGGCGTGGCTGGCGGTATTGCCGCAGGGCACGTTGTTGCTGCCGGTGGGCGGTATTAACCCGGACAACATGCAGGTGTTCACCGACGCCGGCGCCAAAGGGTTCGGGCTGGGTTCCGGGTTGTTCAAACCGGGTATGACCGTGGATCAGATTGCGAGCCGCGCCCAGGCGTATGTCGCGGCCTGGAAAGCCCTGAGCTGAGATCAAATTCCGCGCCCACAGGCGCCGCATCTATAAGAGAGATAACAGATGAAAATCACCAAACTGACGACCTTTATCGTCCCGCCGCGCTGGTGCTTCCTCAAGGTCGAAACCGACCAGGGCGTGACCGGTTGGGGCGAGCCCGTGGTCGAAGGTCGTGCTCATACCGTGGCCGCCGCCGTTGAAGAACTGTCCGACTACCTGATCGGTAAAGACCCACGCAACATCGAAGACATCTGGACCGTGCTCTATCGCGGCGGCTTCTACCGGGGCGGCGCCGTGCACATGAGCGCCCTCGCCGGCATCGACCAGGCGCTGTGGGACATCAAGGGCAAGGCCCTCGGCGTCTCCGTCAGCGACCTGCTCGGTGGCCAGGTGCGTGACAAGATCCGCGTGTATTCGTGGATCGGTGGCGACCGTCCAGCCGACACCGCCCGCGCTGCCAAAGAGGCCGTGGCCCGTGGTTTTACCGCCGTGAAAATGAACGGTACCGAAGAATTGCAGTTCGTCGACAGCTTCGAAAAAGTCGACCTGGCCCTGGCCAACGTCGCCGCTGTGCGTGATGCGGTCGGCCCTAACGTCGGCATCGGCGTCGACTTCCATGGTCGGGTGCACAAGCCCATGGCCAAGGTGCTGATGAAGGAGCTGGACCCGTACAAACTGATGTTTATCGAAGAGCCGGTGCTCAGCGAAAACTACGAAGCCCTCAAGGAGCTGGCGCCGCTGACCAGCACCCCGATCGCCCTGGGTGAGCGTCTGTTCTCGCGTTGGGACTTCAAGCGCGTGCTCAGCGAAGGCTACGTCGACATCATCCAGCCGGATGCTTCCCACGCCGGCGGCATCACCGAAACCCGCAAGATCGCCAACATGGCCGAAGCCTACGATGTGGCCCTGGCCCTGCACTGTCCGCTGGGCCCGATTGCCTTGGCCGCTTGCCTGCAACTGGACGCGGTTTGCTACAACGCGTTTATCCAGGAGCAAAGCCTGGGCATTCACTACAACGAGAGCAACGACTTGCTCGACTACGTGCGCGACCCTGGCGTGTTCGACTATGACCAAGGCTTTGTGAAGATCCCCAACGGGCCAGGCCTGGGTATCGAGATCAACGAGGAGTACGTGATCGAGCGCGCCGCCATCGGCCATCGCTGGCGCAACCCGATCTGGCGCCATGCCGATGGCAGCTTTGCCGAGTGGTGATTCCCTCCTGAAGAAACACGGTTAAAAATGTGGCAGGGGGCTTGCTCTCTTCCACATTTTGATTCGGTTTCATCAGTAAGTCCGTCCTCAATAAACATAATAAGAGGCACTTCCCATGCACCCTGAATCCCTCACCGGACAGGCTTCTTTAGTCACGCCTAGCCGAAAGCGCTTCTTCATCATGGTGCTGCTGTTCATCACTGTGGTCATCAACTACCTCGACCGCAGTAACCTGTCGATTGCCGCCCCTGCGTTGACCAGCGAGTTGGGTATCGACCCGGTGCATGTCGGCCTGATTTTCTCGGCATTCGGCTGGACCTACGCCGCCATGCAGATCCCCGGCGGTTGGCTGGTCGACCGGGTGCCGCCGCGCATCCTCTACACCGCCGCCCTGCTGCTGTGGTCCATCGCCACCGTGATGCTGGGCTTTGCCGCCAGTTTCATCGCGCTGTTCGTGCTGCGCATGGCCGTCGGTGCGTTGGAGGCGCCGGCCTACCCGATCAACAGCCGCGTGGTCACTACCTGGTTTCCCGAGCGCGAGCGTGCGACGGCGATTGGCTTTTACACCTCGGGGCAATTCGTCGGGCTGGCGTTCCTCACGCCGGTACTGGCCTGGCTGCAGCATGAGTTCGGCTGGCACATGGTGTTTGTCACCACCGGTGGTGTCGGCATCTTGTGGGCGGTGATCTGGTACGCGGTGTACCGCGAGCCGAAGGATTTCAAAGGCGCGAACGAGGCTGAAATCCAACTGATTCGCGACGGTGGCGGCCTGGTGGACATGCAGGCGCAAACCGCCAAAGCGCCGTTCAGTTGGGTCGATCTGGGCATCGTGCTGAGCAAGCGCAAACTCTGGGGTATTTACCTGGGGCAGTTCTGCCTGAACTCCACCCTGTGGTTCTTCCTGACCTGGTTTCCGACCTACCTGGTGAAATATCGCGGCATGGACTTCATCAAGTCCGGCCTGCTGGCCTCGCTGCCGTTCCTGGCCGCATTTGTCGGTGTGCTGTGTTCCGGGATTTTTTCCGATTGGCTGATTCGTCGGGGCGCGTCGGTGGGCTTTGCGCGCAAGTTGCCGATCATTGGCGGGCTGCTGATTTCCACGGCGATCATCGGTGCCAACTATGTGGATTCGACGGCGTGGGTCATCGCATTCCTGGCGGTGGCGTTCTTCGGCAATGGCCTGGCGTCGATTACCTGGTCGCTGGTATCGACCCTGGCACCGGCACGGTTGCTGGGCCTGACGGGGGGCGTGTTTAATTTCATCGGCAACCTGTCCGCGATTGCCACGCCGATCGTGATTGGTTTTCTGGCCAGCGGCGATTCGTTCGCGCCAGCGATCACCTACATCGCGGTGCTGGCGTTGCTGGGGGCATTGTCTTACATATTGCTGGTGGGCAAGGTCGAGCGGATCAAGCTGGACGAATAAACGGCGGCGAGGGAGTACGCTCCCTCGCCACAGCAAGCCTTACTTGCGTGCGTTGCGCACGCCTTCGGACAGCGCCGCGCAATGGCTCAACACGCCATCAATCGCCTGCTGTTCGCTGCCGGCGTTGGCGATGTGATCGATCAGCGCCGAGCCCACTACCACACCGTCCGCCAGGCGCGCGATGGCCGCCGCTTGTTCCGGCGTGCGGATACCGAAGCCGATGCTGATCGGCAGGTCGGTATGGCGACGCAGGCGGGTCACGGCTTCTTCGACGTGTTCCAGGGTGGCGGCACCGGCGCCGGTCACACCGGCCACCGACACGTAGTACACAAAGCCGGAGCTGCCGTTGAGTACGGTCGGCAGGCGCACGTCGTCGGTGGTCGGCGTGGTCAGGCGGATAAAGTCGATGCCGGCGGCTTGGGCCGGGTCGCACAGCTCGCCGTTATGCTCGGGCGGCATGTCGACCACGATCAGGCCGTCGACACCGGCTTCCTTGGCGTGCGTGATGAACGCAGGTACGCCGTATTTGTGGATGGGGTTGAAGTAGCCCATCAACACCAGCGGGGTGTCGTTGTTGTCTTTGCGGAACTCGCGGACCATCTGCAGGGTTTTCGCCAGGTTCTGCTTGGCCTCCAGCGCGCGGATGTTGGCGAGCTGGATGGCCGGGCCGTCGGCCATCGGGTCGGTGAAGGGCATGCCCAGTTCGATCACGTCGGCGCCGGCGGCCGGCAAACCCTTGAGGATCGCCAGGGAGGTGTCATACCCCGGGTCGCCGGCAGTGACGAAGGTCACCAGGGCGGCGCGGTTTTGTTCTTTGAGCTGGGCAAAGCGCGTTTGCAGGCGGCTCATCAGTGTTTCTCCTGCTTAGACTGTTCCATGTGGTGCATCACGGTCTGCATGTCTTTGTCGCCACGGCCGGACAGGTTGACCACCATCAGGTGATACTTCGGCAGGGTCGGTGCGCGTTTGAACACTTCGGCCAGGGCGTGGGCGCTTTCCAGTGCAGGAATAATCCCTTCCAGGCGGCAGCATTTGTGAAAGGCTTGCAGGGCTTCGTCATCGGTCACCGAGGTGTACTGGACGCGGCCAATATCATGCAACCACGCGTGTTCCGGGCCGATGCCTGGGTAATCGAGGCCTGCGGAAATCGAGTGGGCATCGATGATCTGACCATCGTCGTCCTGCAGCAGGAAGGTACGGTTGCCGTGCAGCACGCCCGGTACCCCGCCGTTGAGGCTGGCGGCGTGCTTGCCGGTCTCGATACCGTGGCCGGCGGCTTCAACGCCGATGATCTCGACGCTGGTGTCATCCAGGAACGGGTGAAACAGGCCCATGGCGTTGGAGCCGCCGCCGATGCATGCCACCAGGCTGTCCGGCAGGCGGCCTTCCTGGGCTTGCAGCTGGGCGCGGGTTTCCTTGCCGATCACCGCCTGGAAGTCGCGGACCATCGCCGGGTACGGGTGTGGGCCGGCCACGGTGCCGATCAGGTAGAAGGTGCTGTCGACGTTGGTCACCCAGTCACGCAGGGCTTCGTTCATCGCGTCTTTGAGGGTGCCGGTGCCGGCGACCACCGGGATCACTTCGGCGCCCAGCAGCTTCATGCGGAACACGTTGGCCTGTTGGCGCTCGATGTCGGTGGTACCCATGTAGATCACGCATTGCAGGCCAAAGCGCGCCGCGACGGTGGCGGTGGCCACGCCGTGCATGCCGGCGCCGGTCTCGGCGATGATGCGTTTTTTGCCCATGCGCCGCGCCAGCAGGATCTGGCCGATGCAGTTGTTGATCTTGTGCGCGCCGGTGTGGTTCAGCTCTTCACGCTTGAGGTAGATCTTGGCGCCACCACAGAACTCGGTCAGGCGTTCGGCGAAATACAGCGGGCTCGGGCGACCCACGTAGTCGCGTTGGAAGTAGGCCAATTCCTCGTTGAAGGCCGGATCAATCTTGGCTGCTTCGTATTCGCGAGCCAGTTCGAGGATCAACGGCATCAGGGTTTCAGCGACGTAACGGCCGCCGAACGCGCCAAACAGGCCGTTGGCGTCGGGGCCGTTGCGTAGATCGGTCTGGGACTGAGTCATGGGACGCTCCAGGAGAAAAAGGGGGTGTAGGAAACAATGAGGGCCACTCTACCCCTGACGCGCCAGGCTGAAAACCGATAAGATCGCCGCAACCTGTCAGGAAAACTCACAGATGAGCCGAGACCTCCCGCCCCTCAATGCCCTGCGTGCGTTTGAAGCCGTTGCGCGGCTTAACAGCGTCAGCCAGGCTGCCGAGCAACTGCACGTGACCCACGGGGCGGTCAGTCGCCAACTTAAAGTGCTGGAAGAACACTTGGGTGTCAGCCTGTTCGTCAAGGATGGGCGAGGCATTAAACTCACAGATGCCGGCGCTCGGCTGCGCGATGCCAGCTTTGAGGCGTTCGAGCGTCTGCGCGATGCGTGCGTCGAACTCACCCAACGCAGCGCGGATGCGCCGTTTGTGCTGGGGTGTTCGGGCAGTTTGCTGGCACGCTGGCTGATCCCGCGCCTGGGCCGCTTGAATGCCGACCTGCCGGACTTGCGCCTGCACCTGTCGGCGGGTGATGGCGATCTCGACCCGCGCCGTCCTGGCCTGGACGCTTTGCTGGTATTCGCCGAGCCGCCATGGCCGGCGGATATGCAAGTGTTTGAACTGGCCAGCGAGCGCATCGGCCCGGTGCTGAGCCCGCGTTTCGCCGGTTACGAGCGTTTGCGCCAGGCGCCGGCATCAGCCCTGTGCGGCGAGCCGCTGTTGCACACCACCTCGCGTCCTCAGGCCTGGCCTATTTGGGCGCAGCAACACGCCATCGCGCCCGATGCGTTGAAGCACGGCCAGGGTTTTGAGCATTTGTATTATTTGCTGGAGGCAGCGGTGGCGGGGTTGGGGGTGGCGATTGCGCCTGAGCCGCTGGTGGCAGAGGATCTGCGTGCGGGTCGCCTGGTGGCGCCGTGGGGGTTCACTGACACCCCGGCGTACCTGGCGCTGTGGCTACCCAAGCGCGCCGCGGACGGGCGCGCCCGGCAGTTGGCGCAGTGGCTCAAGGCTGAGCTGATGCGCCAACCGAGTTAGCCGGTCTATCAGTCACCGCGTTTGCACAGCAGGTACGCCGCAAGCAGTCCCAGCGCGCCTACAGCGACACCGGCTGTAGTCCATGGGTGCTCTTGCGCGTAGTCACGAGTGGCAACGCCGGTTTCGCGAATTTTGACTTTGCTTTCTTCGTAGGCGTCGCTGATCAGGTGGCGCGAGTGCTTGAGGGCGTTCTCGGCGTTGCTTTTCAGGGCCTTCAGGGTCTTGCGCGACTCATCGGACGCATCGTCCTTGAGGCTCTCAAGGGACTTGAGCAGGCTCGAAATCTCGGCTTCCATGCTTTCCAGCGACGCTTTGCGTAAAGAAGTGTTGGCCATGTGGACATCTCCTGAAGTGATTGAGTGGCGTGTGTAGATACCGACTGCGCCGGTTTCAGAAAGTGCAGTAAATCTGAACTTTCGGGTAGGAATGGTCGCCAGAGGCAGTATGAACTTTGACTGCTAGGCTTTATTGACGACCCTCAGGAGAAACGCTATGTCTGATCATCACACCTACAAGAAAGTCGAATTGGTCGGTTCCTCGACCACCAGCATCGAAGATGCGATCAACAATGCGATTGCCGAGGCCAACAAGAGCCTCAAGCATCTGGAATGGTTTGAAGTGACCGAAACCCGTGGCCATATCGAAAACGGCAAGGTCGCCCACTACCAGGTCACGCTCAAGGTGGGATTCCGAATTGCCAGTAGTTGATCCGCTGAGTTGAACTTGCTGGCTGGCCGATTGCCATAACCTGCGCTACAACGATGGGGTGCCGACGCGAAAAGCGTCGGCATGTTCTTTTCGATCAGCGCAAGGAAAGTAACGGATGAAGAAGTTTCTGCTAGCGGTAGGTTTGTTGAGCATTGCGGGTACGGCCCTGGCGGCGGGCAAGCCTTGTGAAGAGCTGAAAAGCGAGATTGCAGCGAAACTCGACGCCAAAGGCGTTTCGGGTTATTCGCTGGAAGTCGTGGATAAAGGCGCCTCAACCGACGCAAAAGTGGTCGGTAACTGCGAAGGCGGCACCAAGGAAATCGTCTACAAGCGCGGTTAATCCAGTGTTGCAGACATAAAACCGACGCACTTGCCCACAGGTGCGTCGGTTTTTTTTCGCCTGCGGTTCAGCCCTTCATCAACTGCGCGAGCAGTTCGTAGGAATGAATCCTGTCGGCGTGGTCATACAGGTCGCAGGTAAAGATCAGCTCATCGGCGCCGGTTTGCTCGATCAGCACCTCCAGTTTGGCGCGAATCTTCGCCGGGCTGCCGACCATCGCCAGGCCGAGGAAACTGCCGACCGCGTCCTTTTCATGGGGCAACCACAGGCCGTCCATGGTTTTGACCGGCGGACGTTGCACCAGGCTTTGGCCGCGCATCAGCGCGAGGATGCGCTGGTACACCGAAGTGGCCAGGTAGTCGGCGTGTTCATCGGTGTCGGCGGCGACCAACGGGATACCGAGCATCACGTAGGGCTTGTCCAGCACGGCAGAAGGCTTGAAGTGATTGCGATACACCCGAATCGCCTCATGCATCAAACGCGGTGCGAAGTGGGAGGCGAAGGCGTAGGGCAAACCGCGCTCGCCGGCCAGTTGCGCACTGAACAGACTCGAGCCCAGCAGCCACACCGGTACATGGGTGCCGGTGCCCGGTACGGCAATCACGCGCTGGTCCGGCGTGCGCGGGCCCAGGTAAGCCATCAGCTCGGCGACGTCTTCGGGGAAGTCATCAGCACTGCCGGAGCGCTCTCGGCGCAGGGCGCGGGCGGTCATCTGGTCGGAACCGGGCGCACGGCCCAGGCCCAGGTCGATACGGCCGGGATACAGGCTTTCCAGGGTGCCGAACTGTTCGGCGATCACCAGCGGCGCATGGTTGGGCAGCATCACGCCGCCGGAGCCGACGCGTATCGTGGACGTGCCGCCGGCCAGATAGCCCAGCAATACCGAGGTCGCCGAGCTGGCGATGCCGTCCATGTTGTGGTGCTCGGCTACCCAGAAACGGTTGTAGCCGAACTTTTCCACGTGCTGGGCCAGGTCCAGGGAATTGCGCAGCGATTGCGCCGGACTGCCGTTGGCCCGCACGGGCACCAGGTCGAGGGTCGAGAACTTCACGTCGGACAGCGATTTCATAAGCCTGCTTCTCCAATAGGGGCGCAGGCTTCTTAGACGAACCAAAACCTGCCGCTTCATGTGCATGTTCTATGCAATGAGGGCATATACCCGAGATTCAATAGCGTGCGCGAAATTTCCTACTGATTCACTAGGTTTCTCTTACGAGTGAACTTTGGCACAGCGTCTATCCTCAGAACCCTTACTGACGCAAAACCACCGTTCGAGGAGACCGCTATGAGCATCGTAAAAAAAGCATCCGCGCATTGGGAAGGCGACCTGAAGACTGGCCTGGGTTCCATCTCCACCGAAACCGGCGTACTGCGCGAAGCACCCTACGGCTTCAAGGCGCGTTTTGAAGGCGGCAAGGGCACCAACCCTGAAGAATTGATCGGCGCGGCCCATGCCGGCTGTTTCTCCATGGCGTTCTCCATGATTCTGGGCGACGCGGGGCTAAAGGCTGACAGCATCGACACCCAGGCTGAAGTGACCCTGGACCAGGTGGATGGTGGCTTTGCGATCACCGCCGTGCATTTGATCCTCAAGGCCAAGATCCCGGGCGCAAGCCAGGCGCAGTTCGATGAGCTGAGCAAGAAGGCCAAGGAAGGATGCCCGGTATCCAAGGTGCTGAATGCGACCATCACCCTGGATGGCACGCTGGTTAACTAACACGCCTTACTTAATGTGGAGGGGGCTTGCTCTCGATAGCCCTCTCCCACACGTTGTCCTGCGTTAAATCAGAACTCGTGTTTGCAAATTGTGGTCGAATAGCCTTATGCATCCTAGGCGCACACCCGTGCACATGCATTCAGGGAGCTTCACACATGAAACGTTTTGCCTTGGCGATCATCTGCGCTGTATTGGCCACCTCGGCCGTGGCCGCGCCAAAAGATTGTGAAGAGCTCAGGAAAGAGATTGAAGTCAAGATCCAGGCCAATGCCGTCCCGTCCTACACCCTTGAGATCGTTAGCAAGGAAGAGGCCGACAAACACGACGTAGCAATGGTCGTGGGTAGCTGTGAGAACGGCACCAAGGCAGTCATCTATCAGAGAAATAACGACTGATCAGAGGCAGTTCACACTGCGCTCTTCGGCCAATAACTGTCGCGCTGAGTCATACAGCCGAATGTTGGGCGTGAAGGCCAGTGAGCGGCCTTCCAGCACATAACGTTGCCCAGCCTTGAAGTGGTCGTACTGCAAGGTCATAAAACACGTGCGGTACAGCATCTGGCTGAGGCCGCCCAGGCCACCGCCGGCGGGCACCTCGAAGTCAAAGCGCACCATCAGCTCATGGGGGCCGGGCGGCATTTGGAAGTAGCGCCCGTCGTCCAGGTTCTTTGCGTCAAGCCGCTGCGCCATCACCAGTTTCGCCCCCGGCGTCGGCGTGGTGAAATCGACCCAGGCCTGTTGCGGATCGGCGGGAGGTACTGGGGTCGACGTACAGGCGCCGACGAATACGGCGGCGGCGCAAAGCAAAAACTGACGCATGACGGGCCCTCGGCGATAGGATGGGGGTTTGCGTCAGTATAAACACGAACCTATCACCCAGGAGCAGTCAGTGCATGATCAGGCGTTTTCTTCCAGGGTTGATGGTTGTGCTGCTCAGTGGTTGCTCCAGCGTCGGTTATTACAGCCAATTGGCGGACGGCCAATGGCAACTCTTGCGGGCTCGGGAACCGGTTGCCAAGGTGATTGCCGACCCATCCCGCCCGCAGCAGCTGCGTGACCACCTCACGCAGTCCCAGAAAGCGCGAACCTTCGCCAGCGAGCACCTGCACCTGCCCGACAACCAGAGTTACCGGCTGTATGCCGATATTGGCCGGCCCTATGTAGTCTGGAACGTCTTCGCCACGCAGGAATTTTCTCTGTCGCCTGAGAACCATTGCTTCCCCATCGCCGGTTGCGTGGCCTATCGCGGCTATTACAGCCAGGGCGCGGCGCGTGGCGAGGCGGCGTTGTTGCGCCAGCAAGGCATGGACGTGTCGATAGGTGGCGTGGAGGCTTATTCCACGCTGGGCTGGTTCAATGACCCGATCATGAGCTCAATGATGAACTGGGGCGATGAACGCCTGGCCACGTTGATCTTCCATGAGCTGGCGCATCAGCGCTTCTATGTGAAGGACGACACCGAGTTCAACGAGTCATTTGCCACCTTCGTCGAGCAGGAAGGCACTCGCCAGTGGCGCGCCGCTCGTGGTTTGACGCCTCAAGGCGACACGCTGTTGAAACAGCGTGACCAGTTTATTCAGTTGATCCTCGACACTCGCAAGCGCCTGGAAAAACTCTACGCCCAGCCCTTGGCAACGGGTGTGATGCGCCAGGCCAAGGCTGCGGAATTTGAGCGGTTGCGCAGCGATTATCGCGAATTGCGCGATGGCCAATGGGGTGGCGATAAACGTTATGACGCCTGGATCAACCAGCCGATGAACAACGCGCGTTTGTTGCCGTTCGGGCTGTATGACCAGTGGGTGCCGGCGTTTGCGGCGTTGTTCAGGCGGGAAAGCGGGGATTGGGTGAAGTTCTATGCCGCGGTTGAGAGGCTGGGCGGATTGCCGGTGGCGCAGCGCAAGGTGGCGTTGAAACAATTGGAAGGTGTTGATTTTTAGGGCCTCATCGGGGGCAACCCCCCTCCCACACTGACCGAATTCCAACATGGAGATGCGGTCTCTTGTGGGAGGTGCGGTGCGACGATTCGACTTGCCCCCGATGGCGACCTCAAGGCTGCCGCAAAAACGCCTGATGCATCTCAGCCAACGTCTCAAAATGCCAGGTCGGCGCCTCGGCATTCAATTCCTCATAACTGCCAAACCCATACCCCACTGCCGCCGAATCCAGCCCGTTGCTGCGCGCGCCGATCAGGTCGTGCTTGCGATCACCGATCATCAAGGTGGTGGTGGGGTCCAGGCCTTCTTCGCTCATCAAATGCGCAATCAACTCGACCTTGTTGGTACGCGTACCATCCAGCTCGCTGCCGTAGATCACCTTGAAGTGCCTGGCAAAGTCGAAATGCCGCGCGATCTCTCGGGCAAATTCCCACGGCTTGGAGGTGGCTACATAGAGCTGGCGACCTTGGCCGTTCAATGCTTCCAACAGCGGTATCACGCCATCGAACACGCGGTTTTCGTACAGCCCGGTGACCTTGAAACGTTCGCGGTAGAAGTTCACCGCTTCCCAGGCCTTGGCTTCATCGAAGCCGTAAAACTGCATGAAGGCTTGCAGTAACGGCGGGCCGATGAAGTGTTCGAGCCTGGTCAGGTCCGGCTCATCGATGCCGAGTTTGCCGAGGGCATACTGGATCGAGCGGGTAATGCCCTCGCGCGGGTCGGTGAGCGTGCCATCCAGGTCGAACAGGACGGTTTGGTAATGCAGGCTCATTGGTCGAATCCTTGCGCCAGGTGCAGGTCTTTTAGTTTCACGTAGTTCGCGGCGCTGTAGGTGAAAAAGGCGCGCTCCTTGTCAGTCAATGCGCGGACTTGTTTAACCGGACTGCCCACGTACAAGAAACCGCTGTCGAGTTTCTTGCCTGGCGGCACCAGGCTGCCGGCACCGATGATCACGTCGTCTTCCACTACGGCGCCATCCATCACGATGCTGCCCATGCCGATCAGGATGCGGTTGCCCACGGTGCAGCCATGCAGCATGACCTTGTGGGCGATGGTCACGTCGTCGCCGATCAGCAGCGGGAAACCGTCAGGATTGAAGGGGCCGGCGTGGGTAATGTGCAACACGCAGCCATCCTGCACGCTGGTGCGTGCGCCGATGCGGATGCGGTGCATGTCGCCGCGGATCACTGTCAGTGGCCAGACCGAGCTGTCGGCGCCGATTTCGACGTCGCCGATCACCACCGCCGAAACATCGACAAACGCCCCGTCGCCCAGGGTTGGCGTGTGATTCTGATAGGTGCGAAGGGTCACGATAGGCTCTCTCTCTTCTGCTGATAGCTGCGGTGGGCGTTGATTGTAATTAAGATGGCCCCATCTTTGTCTTACCTGTTTCTTCAGCCAAGGTGCCAACCGTGAGCGCGAACAACCCTCTTCTGCAGTCCTACGACCTGCCGCCGTTCTCGGCGATCCGTGCCGAGCACGTCCAACCGGCCATCGAACAGATCCTCGCCGACAACCGCGTGGCCATCGAAGGCATCCTGCAAAGCCAGGGTAAAAATCCTACCTGGGCGGGCCTGGTCCTGGCCATGGACGAACTCAATGACCGCCTGGGCGCCGCCTGGAGCCCGGTCAGCCACCTCAACGCGGTGTGTAACAGTGCTGAGCTGCGTGAGGCCTACGAGGCATGTCTGCCGGCGTTGAGCGCCTACTCCACCGAGCTGGGCCAGAACCGCGCGTTGTTCCAGGCTTTCGAAGCCCTGGCCAACAGCCCGGAAGCCGCCGGTTTCGATGTGGCGCAAAAAACTATTCTTGAGCATTCCCTGCGAGACTTCCGCCTGTCGGGTATCGACCTGCCGCCGGAGCAGCAGAAGCGCTACGCCGAAGTGCAGAGCAAACTCTCCGAGCTGGGCAGCAAGTTCTCCAACCAACTGTTGGACGCCACCCAGGCCTGGACCAAGCACGTTACCAATGAAGCCACCCTTGCCGGCCTGACTGACTCGGCCAAGGCGCAAATGGCCGCCGCTGCCCAGGCCAAAGGCCTCGACGGCTGGCTGATCACCCTGGAATTCCCCAGCTACTACGCGGTGATGACCTACGCCCAGGACCGCGCCCTGCGTGAGGAAATTTACGCCGCCTATTGCACCCGTGCGTCGGACCAAGGTCCGAATGCCGGTCAGAACGATAACGGTCCGGTGATGGAACAGATCCTCGACTTGCGTCAGGAACTGGCGCAACTGCTCGGTTTCGCCTCCTTCGCCGAGCTGAGCCTGGCTACCAAGATGGCCGAATCCAGCGATCAGGTGCTGAGTTTCCTGCGTGACCTGGCCAAGCGCAGCAAGCCGTTTGCCGCCCAGGACCTGCAACAGCTCAAGGCTTATGCCGCCGAACAAGGCTGTGCCGACCTGCAAAGCTGGGACAGCGGTTTCTACGGCGAAAAACTGCGTGAGCAGCGCTACAGCGTGTCCCAGGAAGCCCTGCGCGCCTATTTCCCGATCGACAAAGTGCTCGGCGGCCTGTTCGCCATCGTGCAGCGTCTGTACGGCATCGAGATCGCCGAGCAGAAAGGCTTCGACACCTGGCACCCGGATGTTCGCCTGTTCGAAATCAAGGAAAACGGCCAGCACGTCGGCCGCTTCTTCTTCGACCTCTACGCCCGGGCCAACAAGCGTGGTGGCGCCTGGATGGACGGCGCCCGTGACCGTCGCCGCACTGTCGACGGCGTGCTGCAGAGCCCGGTGGCCAACCTGGTGTGCAACTTCACCCCGGCCGACAGCGGCAAACCCGCGCTGCTGACCCACGATGAAGTCACCACCTTGTTCCACGAATTCGGCCACGGCCTGCATCACCTGCTGACCCGTGTCGAACACGCCGGTGTTTCCGGTATCAACGGCGTGGCCTGGGATGCGGTGGAGTTGCCAAGCCAGTTCATGGAGAACTGGTGCTGGGAGCCGGAAGGCCTGGCGCTGATCTCCGGCCACTATGAAACCGGTGAGCCACTGCCGCAGGACCTGCTGCAAAAAATGCTCGCGGCGAAGAACTTCCAATCCGGCCTGATGATGGTCCGTCAGTTGGAATTCTCGTTGTTCGACTTTGAAATGCACGCCACTCACGGCGATGGTCGCAGCGTGGCGCAGGTGCTTGAGGGGGTGCGTGACGAGGTGTCGGTAATGCGTCCGCCGGCCTACAACCGCTTCCCCAACAGTTTTGCGCACATCTTCGCCGGTGGTTACGCGGCGGGGTACTACAGCTACAAATGGGCTGAGGTGCTGTCGGCGGACGCCTTTTCCAAATTCGAGGAGGACGGCGTGCTCAATGCCGACACTGGCCGTGCATTCCGTGAGGCGATCCTGGCTCGCGGCGGTTCCCAGGCGCCGATGGTGCTGTTCGTCGACTTCCGCGGACGTGAACCTTCGATTGACGCACTCTTGCGCCATAGCGGCCTGAGTGAGGACGCGGCAGCATGAGCGAAGCGCCTGTGATCACCAAAAAGCAATTTATCGCCGGGGCCGTATGCCCGGCGTGCAGCGAACCGGACAAGCTGAAGATGTGGACCGAAGACAGCGTGCCGCATCGCGAGTGTGTGGCATGCGGATATACCGATACGCTGAATGACCAAGGGCTGTCGGTGCCCAAGGAGCTGGGTACGCGGGTCAATACCTCGGCGTTGAAAGCGCCGTCCGACCCCAAGGTTCAGGCGGTGCAATTCTTCCCGAACCCCAAGCTGAAAAAAGACTAACGGCCCTACGCAGGCTAATGTGGGAGGGGGCTTGCTCCCGATAGCGCAGTGTCAGTCACTCTATCCATGAGCTGACCCACCGCTATCGGGAGCAAGCCCCCTCCCACTTTTTTGCGCGTTGAAATCATTTCCCAATGCTTAGCCTGCTATCATTTGTAACCGTTGATTGCAGTTCGCAACACAAAAAGACAAGCCGCTCCCTAGAAGCCGCTGCCAAACCCGTGACCACATGATGAGGTACCCCATGTCTGATCAAGATCAAGACAACCCCCGGCGTGACTTTCTGCGCAAATCCTTGACCTTGATTCCGGTGGTCACGGTTGCCAGTAGCGGCCTTGGCGGTTCGATACTGATGGCAACGCCTGAACCTGCACAGGCTGCGGTTGGCAAGCCTGTGGCCAGCGAAAAGGCCTACGAGCCCACTTACTTCACTGCTGAAGAATGGGCGTTTATCAACGCTGCCGTCGAGCGCCTGATCCCCGCCGATGAGCAAGGCCCTGGCGCCCTGGAAGCCGGCGCACCGGAATACATCGACCGCCAGATGAACACGCCGTATGCCAGTGGTGCGCTGTGGTTCATGCAAGGCCCGTTCAGCGCCGACGCCGCGCCGGAGATGGGTTGGCAGAGCAAACTGGTGCCCAAAGAGATTTACCGCCTGGGCATTGCTGCTGCGGATGCTTGGTCGAAAGCGTTCAACGGTAAAGCTTTTGCTGCGCAAGACAGCGCTACCCGAGACGATATGTTGCGCCGCCTGGAGGCGGGCGGCAGCGAACTGGCCGCGCATTTCGAAGCGGTGCCGCCGAAGATGTTCTTCAACCTGTTGCTGCAAAACACCAAGGAAGGGTTCTTCTGCGACCCGATCCACGGCGGCAATAAAGGCATGGTCGGCTGGACCCTGATTGGCTTCCCCGGCGCCCGCGCCGACTTTATGGATTGGGTGGAACGCAACGAGCAATACCCCTTCCCGGCTGTTTCCATCCGCGGCGAGAGGGCATAAACGTGGCGACCATCATGAAGAAAGTCGATGCGGTGATCGTAGGCTTCGGCTGGACCGGCGCGATCATGGCCAAGGAGCTGACGGAAGCGGGCCTCAACGTGCTGGCGCTGGAGCGCGGCCCGATGCAGGACACTTACCCGGACGGTAACTATCCGCAGGTCATCGACGAATTGACCTACAGCGTGCGCAAGAAACTCTTCCAGGACATTTCCAAAGAGACCGTGACCATTCGCCATAGCGTGAATGACGTCGCCCTGCCCAACCGTCAGCTCGGCGCGTTCCTGCCGGGCAATGGCGTCGGTGGTGCGGGCCTGCATTGGTCGGGCGTGCATTTTCGCGTCGATCCCATCGAGCTGCGCATGCGCAGCCATTACGAAGAGCGCTACGGGAAACACTTCATTCCCAAGGACATGACGATCCAGGATTTCGGTGTCAGCTATGAAGAGCTGGAGCCGTTCTTCGACTACGCAGAAAAAGTCTTCGGCACTTCCGGCCAGGCCTGGACAGTGAAGGGACAGTTGGTGGGTGAAGGCCGTGGCGGTAACCCCTATGCACCGGACCGTTCCAACCCGTTCCCGTTGCAAGCGCAAAAAAACACCGTCTCCGCACAGCTGTTTCAGAAAGCCGCCACCGAGGTGGGTTACAAGCCCTACAACCTGCCGTCGGCCAATACCTCGGGGCCGTACACCAACCCCTACGGCGCACAGATGGGGCCGTGCAACTTTTGCGGTTTTTGCAGTGGCTATGTTTGCTACATGTATTCCAAGGCGTCGCCGAACGTGAACATCCTGCCAGCGTTGCGTCAGGTGCCCAACTTCGAGCTGAGGCCCAATTCGCACGTGCTTAAGGTCAACCTCGACAGCACCGGGAAAAAAGCCACCGGCGTCACCTATATCGACGCCCAGGGCCGCGAGATCGAACAACCGGCAGACCTGGTGATCCTTGGCGCGTTCCAGTTCCACAATGTGCGCCTCATGCTGCTGTCGGGCATCGGCAAGCCGTACGACCCGATCACCAATGAGGGCGTGGTGGGCAGGAACTTCGCCTACCAGAATATGGCGACCATCAAGGCGTTCTTCGACAAGGACACCCACACCAACAACTTCATCGGCGCCGGCGGCAATGGCGTGGCTTTCGATGATTTCAACGCGGATAACTTCGACCACGGCCCCCATGGCTTTGTGGGCGGTTCGCCGATGTGGGTCAACCAGGCTGGCAGCCGGCCTATCGCCGGCACGTCCAACCCGCCCGGCACCCCAGCCTGGGGCAGTGCGTGGAAGCGCGCCACCGCCGATTACTACACCCATCAGGTCTCGATGGATGCCCACGGTGCCCATCAATCCTACCGGGGTAACTACCTGGATCTGGACCCGGTGTATCGCGATGCCTACGGCCTGCCGTTGCTGCGTATGACGTTCGACTGGCAAGAAAACGACATCAAGATGAACCGGTTCATGGTCGAGAAAATGGGCAAGGTTGCGCAGGCGATGAACCCCAAGGCGATTGCCATGCTTGGCAAAAAGGTCGGTGAGCACTTCAACACCGCGTCGTACCAGACTACTCACCTCAACGGTGGCGCGATCATGGGCACCGATCCGAAAACCAGCGCGTTGAACCGCTACCTGCAGAGCTGGGATGTGCACAACGTGTTTGTCCCGGGCGCGTCCGCTTTCCCACAGGGTCTGGGCTACAACCCTACCGGCCTGGTGGCGGCATTGACCTACTGGTCGGCGCGGGCGATTCGCGAGCAGTACCTGAAAAATCCCGGCCCACTGGTTCAGGCATAAGGAGCGATGACTATGAAAATACTTGTTATCGCAACGCTTGCACTGCTCAGCAGTTGCTCGATAAGCGCGGCCGAAACCGACCTGATCAAGCAGGGCGAATACCTGGCCCGCGCGGGTGACTGCGTGGCGTGCCACACCGCCAAGGGCGGCAAACCCTTTGCTGGCGGGCTGCCGATGGAAACCCCGATCGGCGTGATTTACTCCACCAACATCACCCCGGACAAGAGCGGTCTGGGCGACTACAGCTTCGAGGACTTCGACAAGGCCGTGCGCCATGGCGTCGCCAAGAGCGGTAGTACGCTTTACCCGGCAATGCCCTATCCGTCTTACGCGCGCGTCAGCGAAAGCGATATGCAGGCGTTGTACGCGTACTTCATGAAGGGCGTGGAACCGGTTGCCCAGGCGAATAAGGACAGCGATATCCCTTGGCCCCTGAGCATGCGTTGGCCATTGGCGGCGTGGCGCTGGATGTTTGCGCCTGAAGTGGCGGATTACCAGGCGCAGGCAGGGGCTGACCCGGTGATCAGCCGTGGCGCTTACCTGGTGGAGGGGTTGGGCCATTGCGGCGCGTGCCACACACCGCGCGCACTGACCATGCAGGAAAAAGCCCTGAGTGCCACGGACGGCAGCGCGTTCCTGTCCGGCAGTGCGCCGCTGGAAGGCTGGATCGCCAAAAACCTGCGCGGCGACCACAAGGACGGCCTCGGCAGCTGGAGCGAAGAACAACTGGTGCAATTCCTCAAGACCGGTCGCAGTGATCGCAGCGCGGTGTTTGGTGGGATGAGCGATGTGGTGGTGCACAGCATGCAGTACATGTCGCAAGAGGACCTGACCGCTATCGCCCGCTATCTCAAGAGCCTGCCCGCAGTGGACCCCACGGATCAACCGCACCAGTACGACAAACACGTTGCCGAGGCGCTGTGGAAAGGCGATGACAGCAAGCCGGGCGCGTCGGTGTATATCGACAACTGTGCGGCCTGCCATCGCACCGACGGGCATGGCTACACGCGTGTTTTCCCGGCACTGGCGGGCAACCCAGTGTTGCAGACGGCGGATGCCACCTCGCTGATCAACATCGTGTTGAACGGCGGAACATTGCCGGCCACCCACACGGCGCCGTCCACGCTCACCATGCCGGCGTTCGCCTGGCGTCTGTCGGACCAGGACGTGGCGGATGTGGTCAGTTTTATTCGTGGCAGCTGGGGCAACAAGGGAGCGCCTGTCACGGCGAGCGAGGTGGCCGACCTGCGCAAGAACGATATGCGCAGCACCTCGGGCGATGACTTGGGCCAGGTCACCCAAAAGCACTGACCGCCAAACGGCACTGGTCAGAAACCTTGCGCCTCGATACTGTATATAAAAACAGTATCGAGGCGCTTTTATGTCTACTTCGCTGCCGCCCCGTGGCCGGGGCACGGCCACTAACCTGCACAACCGCTTTGCGCCCACGGTCAGCGTGGCCGAGGACGACGGCTGGTACCAGGAAGTACCACCGACCCAGGGCACCGAAGTGCGCATCGAAACGGCCAAGACCATCATCACCCGCAACACTTCGCCGGATCTGCCGTTCGATCGCTCGATCAACCCTTATCGCGGCTGCGAGCATGGCTGTATCTACTGTTATGCGCGACCCAGTCATGCCTATTGGGACATGTCGCCGGGGCTGGACTTCGAAACCAAACTGATCGCCAAGAGCAATGCTGCCGACGTGCTGGAGCAGCAGCTGTCCAAACCGGGCTACGTATGCGCGCCAATCAACCTGGGTTCCAACACCGATCCGTACCAGCCTATCGAGCGTGAATACAGGATCACCCGGCAAACCCTCGAAGTGCTGCTGCGTTACCGACACCCGGTGACCATCATCACCAAGGGCTCGCTGATCCTGCGCGACCTCGACCTGCTCACCGAGCTGGCGCGGCAGCGGCTGGTGGCGGTGATGATCAGCCTTACCAGCCTGAACGACGAGCTCAAGCGCATCCTGGAGCCGCGCACGGCGGCGCCAAAGGCCAGGTTGCGGGCGATTCGGGTGATGCGTGAGGCGGGGATTCCGGTGGGGGTACTGTGTTCGCCGATGATTCCGATGATCAACGACAGTGAGCTGGAAAGCCTGCTGACTGAAGCCCATGCCGCCGGTGCGCAAAGCGCGGCCTACATGATGCTGCGCCTGCCGCTCGAAGTGGCACCGTTGTTCGAGGAGTGGCTGGCGGCGCATTACCCGCAACGTGCGGCCCATGTAATGAGCCTGGTGCGGCAGGTGCGCGGTGGCGAGGTGTATGACAGCCGTTTCGGCGTGCGCATGCGCGGCGAGGGACCGTTTGCCGATCTGCTGGCCCAGCGTTTCAGCAAGGCGATCAAACGCCTGGGGCTCAATCGCCGTGAAGGCTTCAACTTGGATTGCACTGCGTTCTGTCCACCCGGCAGGCAAATGGCATTGTTGTAGACTGATCAGGCCGTATGCACTGGCTTTGTAGGTATGGTCGCGTTTTGATATCACTGAGACCCGCGATCTAGAGCGGTTCATTCAGTTTGAGTTAAGTTTCGACGGTTACCTTGTTCAGCGAGTGACTGATGAGTCGGCATCTGGGTCTTTGGCGTTTAAAACTATTCCACTGGCCGAGCGTCGAACTGTCCTGAGCACGCCCCCCTGCATTAATCAAGAGGATGAATCATGAGTGACAAGGATAAACAGCCGTTGGCTGCGTCGGCTTCAGCCCCTCAGGTGGCGGAAACTGCCGATGCAGCGCTGCAACACATCGTTGACGGCTTTTTGCATTTTCATCACGACGTCTTCCCTCAGCAGGAAGAACTCTTCAAGAAACTCGCCACGGCCCAGAGCCCGCGGGCGATGTTCATTACTTGCGCCGACTCGCGCATCGTGCCCGAACTGATTACCCAGAGCTCGCCTGGCGATCTGTTCGTGACCCGTAACGTCGGTAATGTGGTGCCACCGTATGGCCAGATGAACGGTGGTGTTTCCACGGCCATCGAGTACGCGGTGCTCGCCCTGGGCGTGCAGCACATCATCGTTTGCGGGCACTCCGATTGCGGTGCCATGCGCGCGGTACTCAACCCCGATAGCCTGGAAAAGATGCCAACGGTCAAGGCCTGGTTGCGGCATGCCGAGGTCGCCAAAGCCATGGTCCACGACAACTGCGACTGCGCCAACGAAGGCGAGAGCATGAAGGTGCTGACCGAAGAAAACGTCATCGCCCAGTTGCAACATTTGCGCACCCACCCTTCCGTGGCTTCGCGCATGGCCAATGGTCATTTGTTTATCCATGGTTGGATCTACAACATCGAGACCAGCGAAATCCGGGCCTACGATGCAGACAAGGCGGCGTTCCGACCGCTGAACGGCACCGAGCCGATTCCGTCAGCGACGCCTAAAGCGCGCTTCTAAAACACTTCCCTGCCGGGTAATGCGGTGGCTGCCATGGACGCAGCCAGGCTTTACCGCGCCTGGCGAATGCCTCGGGAGAGTCATCATGCGTGCTGCTCAATTGAAAGCTGTATTGCCACGGGAGCTGCTCGCCTCGGTGGTTGTTTTTCTGGTCGCCCTGCCCTTGTGCATGGGTATCGCGATTGCGTCCGGCATGCCGCCGGCCAAGGGCCTGATCACCGGTATTATCGGTGGCCTGGTGGTCGGCTGGTTGGCCGGTTCGCCGCTGCAAGTCAGTGGCCCGGCGGCGGGTCTGGCCGTTCTGGTGTTCGAACTGGTGCGTCAGCACGGCATGCAGATGCTCGGGCCCATCCTGTTGCTGGCAGGCTTTCTGCAACTGGTGGCCGGGCGGTTGCGCCTGGGCTGCTGGTTCCGCGTGACGGCGCCGGCGGTGGTGTACGGCATGCTGGCGGGAATCGGCGTGTTGATTGTGCTGTCGCAGGTCCATGTGATGCTCGACGGCGCGCCCAAGCCTTCAGGGCTGGATAACCTGACCGGCTTCCCGGCGGCATTGGCCGAAGCTGTTCCGGCCTTTGGCGGCGGGCTCGGCTGGCAAGCGGGCCTGCTGGGTTTGTCGACGATGCTGGTGATGTACCTGTGGGATAAATTCCGCCCGCAGCGGCTGCGGTTCGTGCCGGGCGCCTTGCTGGGCGTTGGCCTGGCGACGGTCGCCAGTCTGGTACTGGCGTTGCAGGTCAAGCGTGTGAACGTGCCGGAAAACCTTGCCGATGCCATCGACTGGCTACGGCCCAGCGATTTGCTCAACCTCGCCGACCCGCAACTGCTGATCGCCGCATTCGCCGTGGCGTTCATCGCGAGTGCCGAAACCCTGCTCTCCGCAGCGGCTGTCGACCGTATGCACAGCGGCCAGCGCTCGGATTTCGATAAGGAATTGTCCGCCCAGGGCGTCGGCAACATGCTCTGTGGCCTGGTCGGCGCCCTGCCGATGACCGGCGTCATCGTGCGCAGCTCGGCGAACGTCCAGGCGGGCGCAACCACGCGCTTGTCGGCGATGTTCCATGGCCTGTGGTTGCTGGGCTTCGTGTTGCTGCTGTCCAGTGTGCTGCAAAGCATTCCGGTGGCAAGCCTGGCCGGGGTGCTGGTGTACACCGGAATCAAGCTGGTCGACATCAAGGCGTTCAAAGCCCTGGGGCGCTACGGCCGGATGCCGATGTTTACCTATGCGGCGACGGCGCTGGCGATCATCTTTACCGACCTGCTGACGGGTGTGCTGGTGGGCTTTGGCCTCACGTTGGTCAAGCTGGCGTTCAAGGCGTCAAGGCTGAAAGTCAGCCTGATCGACTTGCCCCGGGAGGGCGAGATGGAGCTGCGTTTGACCGGTGCCGCGACCTTCCTCAAAGTGCCGGCGTTGACCCAGGTGCTGTCGACAGTACCTGCGGGTGCCACGGTGCATGTACCGCTCAATAACCTGAGTTACATCGACCATTCCTGCCTCGAGTTGCTGGAGGAATGGGGGCGGGCCAATGCGGCGAAGGGTTCGAAGCTGGTGATTGAGGCGCGAGGGTTGAAGCGCCGGCTCGAAGGCCGGATTCGCACGACGACGGGGATCGGCTCGGCGCCATCAATCGGCTGACGGAACTGGATCAAAATGTGGGAGGGGGCTTGCTCCCGATAGCAGAATGTCAGTCGAAGAGTTTTTGACTGGTACACCGCTATCGGAGCAAGCCCCCTCCCATATTTGACCTGTGTACGGCGCAAGATTTAAGCCGGTTGATCCAGCGCCAGCTCAACCCCCAACTGCCGCGACAGGCACGGCCAGCGCTTCCAGGCAGCCTCGGTGTTCGGACTTTTCAGTTGCTCGCGATACGCTTCCACCGACTCCAGCGCAAAACTCTCGTCGTTAAGCATCTCATCCACCGCCAGGTGCACCGCTTCGTCCAACTGATTGGCGAAATCTTCACCGATCAACTGATGGGCTATCACGTTGGCCACGGTGGTATCCGCCGGAATCAACGGCTGGCCGAAATGCTTGATATACACATCGTTTACTTCTTCCACCAGGCGATGGGCCAGATAGGCCTCGTCCAACAGACTGTCCAGGCCTTCGTGGCCTGCCAGGATCGCCGGAGGCTGCAGAAAGAAATGCTCGGCAATTTTCAGCACCGGCTTGATCTGGCTTTCGATCCCGGCTTCGCGAGCCACGTCATTGGCAGCATCGAGCAGCTCCGGGACGAGGTCGATGTAGGCAGTGACAAAGCGGGTCATGACCACGTTGCGATCACCCTCAGCCAGGGAAATGGCTGCATGCAGGTGCGGCAATTGTGTTTCCAGTTGCAGGGCAAGCTGGCCCGTTTTGGCTTCGTGTTGATGGGCACGGGAAATCTGCTCGCGCAATGCGGCGGTGTTCATGGACGCTCCAGTGATGCGGTGTAGGAAGAGGGAGAAGACAAGGTAGCTCGTTTATACGAGCGCCTAAGACGCATTTGTCATAATTATTTCATGGTTATGCGCGGGCGTTATATCGAATTGCCATCGTTCGTCGGAAAAACGATTCCGCACCCCGTTTTTATTGGGGTTTATCGATCATTTTCGCTCATTTGCCCCTACACATTGCGGGGTTGCCCACCCTGTCTATACTCGGATTTGTAGGCAATTTGCTGATGACGCCAGACTGCATGAGCAGGTGAGGCTAAGCGGTTGTAAGCAGTATGGAAGCCGCTCCCTTCGACGCAGGTGCAAACCGGCGGGATAACAAGAACGATAAGGGGAACCCGCAATGATGCGACATCCACACGTTTGGATGGGCCTCCTGTTGTGGTCGGTATTCGGCCAGGCACATGCAGCCTGGACAACGAATATGGCGCCAGGGGCGACAGAAGTCAGTCACGCAGTGTTCGACCTGCACATGACCATTTTCTGGATCTGTGTGGTGATCGGCATCATCGTGTTTGGCGCCATGTTCTGGTCGATGATGGTGCACCGGCGCTCCACCGGCCAGGTGGCGGCCAAGTTCCACGAGAGCACCACCGTGGAGATCCTCTGGACGGTCGTGCCCCTGCTGATCCTCGTTGCGATGGCTATTCCGGCGACCAGGACCCTGATCAACATCTACGACAGCAGTGAGTCGGATATCGATATCCAGGTCACTGGGTACCAATGGAAGTGGCATTACAAATACCTGGGCCAGGACGTTGAGTTCTTCAGCAACCTGGCCACGCCTGCCGAGCAAATCCATAACCAGGCCACCAAAGGCGAACACTACCTGCTGGAAGTCGATCAGCCGCTGGTGTTGCCGGTGGGCGCCAAGGTGCGTTTCCTGGTCACCGCCGCTGACGTGATCCACTCGTGGTGGGTGCCGGCCTTTGCGGTCAAGCGCGACGCCATCCCCGGGTTCGTCAACGAGGCCTGGACCCGTATCGAGAAGCCTGGCATCTACCGTGGCCAGTGTGCGGAGCTATGCGGCAAGGACCACGGCTTCATGCCCATCGTGGTCGAGGTCAAGTCCAAGGCCGACTACGACACCTGGCTCGGCCAGCGCAAGGAAGAAGCCGCCAAGCTCAAGGAGCTGACTTCCAAAGAGTGGACGCGCGAAGAACTGGTGGCCCGTGGCGACAAGGTCTATCACACCACGTGCGTGGCCTGTCACCAGGCCGAAGGCCAGGGCCTGCCGCCGATGTTCCCGGCGCTCAAGGGCTCGAAAATCGCCACCGGGCCTGCCGCCGATCACCTGAGCATCGTCTACCACGGCAAGCCCGGCACCGCGATGGCCGCATTCGGCAAGCAGCTCTCGGAAGTGGATATCGCCGCCGTAGTGACCTACGAGCGCAACGCCTGGGGCAACAACAAAGGCGACATGGTCACGCCTAAAGACGTGCTGGCCATCAAGCAGGCGGAAAGCAAATGACGCACTTCATTGCGATTGCCTCGACCCGCCCCGCCCATTCGTTTGCAGGAGAACGGCCATGAGCGCTGTAATCGATGACCATGGCCACGCCAGTGACCATGCCCACGGCCCCGCCAAGGGTTTGATGCGTTGGGTGCTGACCACCAACCACAAAGACATCGGCACGATGTACCTGTGGTTCGCCTTCGCGATGTTCCTGCTGGGTGGTTCGTTCGCCATGGTGATCCGTGCCGAGTTGTTCCAGCCCGGCCTGCAGATCGTCGAGCCGGCGTTCTTCAACCAGATGACCACCATGCACGGCCTGATCATGGTGTTCGGCGCGGTGATGCCGGCCTTCGTCGGCCTGGCCAACTGGATGATCCCGTTGATGATCGGCGCGCCCGACATGGCCCTGCCGCGCATGAACAACTTCAGCTTCTGGCTGCTGCCAGCGGCGTTCCTGCTGCTGGTCTCGACGCTGTTCACACCGGGCGGCGGACCGAACTTCGGCTGGACCTTCTACGCCCCGCTTTCCACCACGTATGCGCCGGAAAGCGTGACGTTCTTCATCTTCGCCATTCACCTGATGGGTATCAGCTCGATCATGGGCGCGATCAATGTGGTCGCCACCATCCTCAATCTGCGCGCCCCCGGCATGACCTTGATGAAAATGCCGCTGTTCGTGTGGACCTGGTTGATTACCGCGTTCCTGCTGATTGCGGTGATGCCGGTGCTGGCCGGTTGCGTGACCATGATGCTCATGGATATTCACTTCGGTACCAGCTTCTTCAGTGCGGCCGGTGGGGGTGACCCGGTGTTGTTCCAGCACGTGTTCTGGTTCTTCGGCCACCCCGAGGTGTACATCATGATCCTGCCGGCCTTCGGCGCCGTCAGCTCGATCATCCCGACCTTCTCGCGCAAGCCGCTGTTCGGCTACACCTCGATGGTCTATGCCACGGCGAGCATCGCGTTCCTGTCGTTTATCGTGTGGGCGCACCACATGTTCGTGGTCGGCATCCCACTGGTGGGCGAGCTGTTCTTCATGTACGCCACGCTGCTGATCGCCGTGCCCACGGGGGTGAAGGTGTTCAACTGGGTCAGCACCATGTGGCAGGGCTCGCTGACGTTCGAGACGCCGATGTTGTTCGCGGTGGCCTTCGTGATTCTGTTCACCATCGGCGGGTTCTCCGGGCTGATGCTGGCGATCGCCCCGGCGGATTTCCAGTACCACGACACCTACTTTGTGGTGGCGCACTTCCATTACGTACTGGTGCCTGGCGCGATTTTCGGGATCTTCGCCTCGGCCTACTACTGGCTGCCGAAATGGACCGGCCACATGTACGACGAAACCCTGGGCAAGCTGCACTTCTGGCTGTCCTTCGTGGGCATGAACATGGCGTTCTTTCCGATGCACTTCGTCGGGCTGGCCGGTATGCCGCGGCGGGTGCCGGATTACAACCTGCAGTTCGCCGATTTCAACATGGTGTCGTCGATTGGGGCGTTCATGTTTGGCGCCACGCAGATCTTCTTTTTGTTCATCGTGATCAAGTGCATCCGTGGCGGCGCGCCGGCACCGGCCAAGCCGTGGGATGGTGCCGAAGGCCTGGAGTGGAGCGTGCCTTCGCCGGCGCCGTACCACACCTTCACCACGCCGCCGGAGGTCAAATGAACACCTTTTTGCGATGTGACACCGCCCCTCCCACCTTGACCGAGTTCGGCTTCGGCTTCGGTGAGCGTCATGGCTGACTCCCTCCCCCTCAAGCGCCTCGTCACCCGCCTGCTGATCCTGGTGGTGGCGATGTTCGCCTTTGGTTTTGCCCTGGTGCCGATCTACGACGTGATGTGCAAGGCGTTCGGCATCAACGGCAAGACCGCCGGGCAGTACGAGGGTTCGCAAGTGGTGGACCCGACACGTCAGGTGCGCGTGCAGTTCTTATCCACCAACGCTATCGACATGGTCTGGGAGTTCCATTCCAAGGCCGATGAGATCGTGGTCAATCCGGGGGCGGTCAACGAGATGCTGTTTGTGGCCTACAACCCTACGAGCAAGCCGATGACGGCCCAGGCGATCCCGAGTATCTCTCCGGCCGAAGCGGCGATGTACTTCCACAAGACCGAATGCTTTTGCTTCACCCAGCAAGTGCTGCAGCCAGGCGAGCGTATCGAAATGCCGGTGCGCTTCATCGTCGACCGCGACATGCCCAAGGATGTGAAGCATCTGACGCTGGCGTACACGCTGTTTGACATCACTGCGCGCCAACCGCCCGTGGCTGTACGCACCGGGGGCTAGCTACTGTTTGCCCGCTCAATCAGGAGAGCGAATACATGTCGACTCATGATACGTACTACGTACCAGCTCAAAGTAAATGGCCAATAATTGCCACGTTTGGCCTGCTGATCACCGTGTATGGCCTGGGCGTGTGGTTCAACGACCTGAAGGCCGCGCGCCCGGAATCCCATGGCCCGTGGATCTTCTTCGTCGGCGGGCTGTTGCTGGCCTACATGATGTTTGGCTGGTTCGGGGCGGTGATCAAAGAAAGCCGCGCCGGTTTGTACAGTTCGCAGATGGATCGCTCGTTTCGCTGGGGCATGACGTGGTTCATCTTTTCCGAAGTGATGTTTTTTATCGCGTTCTTCGGTGCGCTGTTCTACGTGCGCCACCTGTCCGGTCCTGCGTTGGCCGGCGAAGGCCCCAAAGGCATCGCGCACATGCTGTGGCCGAACTTCGAGTTCGCCTGGCCGTTGCTCAACAACCCTGACCCGAAAATGTACCCGGCGCCTGAAGGCACCATAAGCCCGTGGGGCTTGCCTTTGGTCAACACCATCCTGCTGGTGAGTTCCAGCGTGACCATCACCATCGCCCACCATGCCCTGCGCAAGGGGCATCGCGGTGCGCTGAAGCTCTGGCTGGCGATCACGGTGTTGCTGGGCCTGGCGTTCCTCGGGTTCCAGGCCGAGGAATACATCCATGCCTATAAAGAGCTGGGCCTGACCCTGGGCTCGGGGGTGTACGGCGCGACGTTTTTTATGCTTACGGGTTTCCACGGCGCCCACGTGACCATCGGTACCATCATTTTGTTTGTGATGTTGATGCGCATCCTGCGTGGGCATTTCAATGCCGAGCACCAGTTCGGTTTCGAGGCGGCCAGTTGGTATTGGCACTTTGTGGATGTGGTGTGGATCGGTTTGTTTTTCTTCGTTTACGTACTATGAGGCGTCTTACCAAGGCGCATGCGACACCAGCTGGCCGCTGAAAAAACCCCAGGTGATCAACGCCAGGGTGATCACGGCCAGCACGACACGCACGGTCAAGGCAGTGACGAGGCGATCGGAGTGGCCCTCGTCCTTGACCAGAAAAAACAAGCCACTGAACAGGCTCACGACAGTCGCGATCAGCATCAGGGCAATGGCTGCTTTGAGCATGGTCTGGCTCCTGGGCTTTTACAAAGGGGGCGGGCAATGAAAACAAGTATAGCCAGCGCCATGAAACCGTTTCGTCCCGGCATCGCGCCGACACTGGTGGTGTTGATACTGCTGCCGTTGATGGTGGGTTTGGGGTTCTGGCAGTTGTCGCGTGGCCACGAAAAACAGGTGCTGCTCGATACCTACGCCGAGCGCCGCGCGGCGGCGCCGATGAGCAGTGGGCAACTTACTGACACCGCTGATCCGGCCTTTCGCCGCGTACGTTTGCGCGGTCAATTCGACGCCGATCACAGCGTATTGCTTGATAACCGGATGCGCGACGGCAAGGTCGGGGTCGAGTTGTTGCAGCCTTTCCACGACCAGGCCAGCGGTCTGTGGCTGTTGCTCAATCGCGGCTGGCTGCCCTGGCCGGACAGGCGCACCGCGCCCGTTTTCACTACTCCTGAACAACCAGTGAACCTCGACGCCTGGGTGTACGTTGCCACCGGCGAAACCTTCCAACTGCATGCCGACCCTGCCGGTGCGCCATGGCCGCGCGTGCTCACTGCGCTGCACCCCGCCGCGCTATGGGCCGAGTTGGGCCGCAGCGGTTTTGCCTACGAGCTGCGCGCCGAAGCCGGCCCCGGGACGTATGAAACCACCTGGCCAGTGGTCGCCATGGGGCCGGAAAAACACCTGGCCTATGCCGTGCAGTGGTTTGCCATGGCCCTGGCATTGCTTGCGCTTTACCTCTACCTCGGATGGCATAACAAAAAGGAGAAGCCCCATGGGAGCGGTCACGAATCCACTC
The DNA here is from genome assembly GCF_036688725.1 of Pseudomonas lactucae. Taxonomy (NCBI): domain Bacteria; kingdom Pseudomonadati; phylum Pseudomonadota; class Gammaproteobacteria; order Pseudomonadales; family Pseudomonadaceae; genus Pseudomonas; species Pseudomonas lactucae. The sequence goes on from NZ_JAQQPT010000004.1 coordinate 302,819, forward strand.
AACATGTCTGAACGGCCTGATCGGCGCAAAGGCCGCTGGCAACTGCTCTTGATCCTGCTGATGGTGATCGGCCCGATGGTGCTGGCCACCTTTATGTACAAGCTGCAGTTCTGGGTGCCGGACAGCCGCAGCTACCACGGTGAGATGATCGGCAACGGCCAGACCCGCGTCGATATTGGCGTGCAGGCCGATGAAATGCGCTGGCAACTGCTGGTCACCGCGCCCGCGGCCTGCGCTGCGGACTGCCAGCAACTGGTGTACCTCGCGCGGCAGTTGCAGATTGGCCTGGGCCGCGACGCCTCTCGCGCCAGTCATGCCCTGGCCAGTGCGCAACCGGTGAGTGCTGACTACGAAGCCAAGCTCAAGGCCGAGTACCCGCAATTGCAGCGTTACGCGCTGGACCTCTCGACCTTCACCAAGAACGCCGCTGCGCCGGGTGAGGCGCAGCTGTGGATCGTCGATCCCCACGGCAACCTGGTGCTGCGCTACGACGCCAAGGTCAAGGGCAAGGACTTGCTCAACGACCTGCGCCACCTGCTGAAACTGTCGAATATCGGATAAGGGCACCGTCATGGCCAAACCTGGATTTCGCCTCGCGTTGTTTGCCACTTTGCTGGCACTGATCGTCGTGCTGCTCGGTGCCTATACCCGCCTGACCCATGCCGGCCTCGGCTGCCCGGATTGGCCGGGCTGCTATGGCTTTATCAGCGTGCCGCAAAGCGAGGCCCAACTGGCCCATGCCGAGCTGCATTTTCCCGACGCGCCGGTGGAGGCCGACAAAGGCTGGGCCGAGATGACCCATCGCTACTTCGCCGGCACCTTGGGCGTGCTGATCGCGCTGTTGGCGGCGCGTTCGTGGCGTCACCGACATGATCCTGGTCAGCCGGTGAAGTTGCCGCTGTTCGTGTTGGCCGTGGTATTCGCCCAGGCGGCGTTCGGCATGTGGACGGTGACTTTGAAGCTCTGGCCGCAGGTGGTGACCGGCCATCTGTTGGGCGGGTTTGCGACCTTGAGTCTGCTACTTTTACTGACGCTGCGATTGTCCGGGGTACTGCCTGCGTTGGTCGTGCCCAAGCGCCTGCAATATTGGGCCACCGCCGGGCTGGTGCTGGTGATCGGGCAGATCGCGCTTGGCGGTTGGGTCAGCTCCAACTACGCGGCCGTGGCCTGTGTCGATTTGCCGACCTGCCATGGCCAGTGGTGGCCGGCGGCGGACTTTGCCAACGGCTTTCACTTGACCCAGCACATTGGCCCCAACTACCTGGGCGGCCAGCTCGACAGCGAAGCGCGCACGGCCATCCACCTGACCCATCGCATCGGCGCGGTGCTGGTCAGCCTGGTGCTGCTGGGCCTGGCCTGGCAATTGCGCGCGGTAGGCATGACCCGGCTTGCCGGCTTGCTGCTGATCGCCCTGGCCGCGCAAATTGGCTTGGGCCTGAGCAATGTGGCGTTCGGTCTGCCGCTGCCGGTGGCTGTTGCGCACAACGCTGGCGGTGCGGCCTTATTGTTGACGCTGGTGCTGGTGAACTACCACGCGCGCACCAGCCTGGTTCGAGTGCGTCACCCGCGGTTGTTCGGCTGGCGCTTCAGCCCGCGCAAACCCGTGGCGGGCCTTGTCACCCTTAAAGGAGAGATGCCATGGCGACCTTGATCGGCGCCCGTCACGGCCGGGCTATCTGGCGCGACTACCTGGAGCTGACCAAGCCGAAAGTGGTGGTGCTGATGCTCATCACCTCGTTGGTGGGTATGTTCCTCGCCACGCGCGCCGGGGTGCCGTGGACGGTGTTGGTGTTCGGCAACCTCGGCATTGCGCTGTGTGCAGGCGGCGCGGCGGCGGTCAACCATGTGGTGGACCGACGCATCGATGCGGTGATGGCGCGCACTCACAAGCGGCCGCTGGCGGAAGGTCGCGTATCGCCTGTCGCGGCGCTGGCGTTTGCATTGTTTCTGGCGGTTGCGGGCCTGGCGCTGTTGCTGGCGTTCACCAACCCGCTGGCGGCCTGGCTGACGCTGGCTTCACTGCTCGGCTACGCGGTGATCTACACCGGGTTCCTCAAGCGCGCGACGCCGCAGAATATCGTCATCGGCGGGCTGGCCGGCGCTGCGCCGCCGTTGTTGGGCTGGGTCGCCGTCACTGGCCACATCAGCGCCGAGCCGCTGCTGCTGGTGCTGATCATCTTCGCCTGGACCCCACCGCATTTCTGGGCGCTGGCCATCCACCGCAAAGAGGAATACGCCAAGGCCGACATCCCGATGCTGCCGGTGACCCACGGCGAGCACTACACCAAGGTGCATATCCTGCTCTACACCTGCGTCCTGCTGGCGGTGAGCCTGATGCCCTATGTCATCCACATGAGCGGCCCGCTGTACCTGATATGCGCGCTGGTATTGGGTGGGCGCTTTCTGCAATGGGCCTGGGTGTTGTACCGTGGCGGTCGGCCGCACGCGGCGATCAACACGTTCAAGTACTCTATCTGGTACCTGTTTTTGTTGTTCATCGCCCTGCTCGTAGACCATTACTTATTGTTGAACCTATGACTCGAACTCAAAAAACCGTCTTTATCCTTGTGGCGATCGTCGCGCTGATCATGGGCCTGACTGTTAATAAAGTGCTGTCGGGCAAAGGCCAGGGTGATCCCACTGCGCTGATTGACGCTGGCATCATCCTGCTGCCGCAGAGCCGTCAACTGCCGGCGGTGACCATGACCAACCAGGACGGTCAGCCGGTGCAGGTCAACGCATTGAAAGGCAAGTGGAGCCTGTTGTTCTTCGGCTACACCTTCTGCCCGGACATCTGCCCGACCACCCTCGCCCAACTGCGCCAGATCAAGAGCGAACTGCCCAAGGAGGCGGTGGATAAGTTGCAGGTGATCCTGGTCAGTGTCGACCCGAACCGCGATACCCCGACGCAGCTCAAGCAGTACCTGGGCTACTTCGACCCACAATTTGCAGGCCTCACCGGCGCGAATGTGGACGACGTGCAGAAGGTATCGAATGCGGTGAGCATCCCGTTCATCCCGGCTGACACCAGCAAGCCCAACTACACCGTCGACCACAGCGGCAACCTCGCGCTGATCGGGCCGGACGGGACGCAGCGTGGGTTTATTCGGGCGCCGTTGAACAACCAGAAGCTGGTGGCGCAGTTACCGGGGTTGTTGCAGCGCAAGTGAAGACAACACAAAGCAAATGTGGGAGGGGGCTTACTCCCGATGGCGGCAGGTCAGTCAACATCTTCATCGACTGACACTCTGCTATCGGGGGCTTGCCCCCTCCCACATTTTAATCTCCAGTGTTTTGGAGATTGAAGGTTGGATCAGAACGCCGGTTTGATCGCGCCCTTGTACTTCTCTTCGATGAATTGCTTCACCTCAGGTGTGTGCAGTGCTGCAACCAGCTTCTTCACCGCGTCCGAATCCTTGTTGTCTTCGCGGGTGACCAGGATGTTCACGTAAGGCGAGTCGTTGCCTTCGATCACCAGGGCGTCCTTGGACGGGTCCAGCTTGGCTTCCAGGGCGTAGTTGGTATTGATCAGTGCCAGGTCGACCTGGGTCAGTACGCGCGGCAGTGTGGCGGCTTCCAGTTCGCGGAACTTCAGGTTTTTGCTGTTACCGGTGATGTCCTTGATGGTCGACAGGATGTTGGTCGGGTCCTTCAAGGTGATCAGGCCGCTCTTGGCCAGCAACAACAGCGCGCGGCCGCCGTTGGTGGCGTCGTTCGGGATCACCACGTTGGCGCCTTTCGGCAGTTCGTCCAGCTTCTTGTACTTGCTGGAGTAGGCGCCCAGGGGTTCCAGATGCACAGCGCCGACGCTCACCAAGTGAGTGCCCTTCGCTTTGTTGAATTCATCCAGGTATGGCTGGTGCTGGAAGAAATTCGCGTCCAGGCGCTTTTCGGCCACTTGAACGTTGGGCTGAACGTAGTCGGTAAAGACTTTGACCTTCAGGTCCACGCCTTCCTTGGCCAGGGCAGGTTTCACGAATTCGAGGATTTCCGCATGCGGCACTGGCGACGCAGCGACCGTGAGGGTCTCGGCGTGGGCGGAAAACGCGGCGACGGCGGCGAAAGCAACCAGTAGTTTTTTCATCCAACAAGCTCCTTGTTCGGGCATGTGCCGGCTTTGGGCCGGCAATGGCCGTTATTTTCGAGAAAAGTGCACCACCAGCTTGTCGCCGAGGGTTTGCAGAATTTGCACCAGGATCAACAGCATCACCACGGTAACCACCATCACATCGGTCTGGAAACGCTGGTAACCGAAGCGGATCGCCAAGTCACCCAGGCCACCGGCACCGACCACACCGGCCATGGCGGTGTAGGACACGAGTGTAATCGCCGTCACTGTAATCGCCGCGTAGATGCCGGGGCGTGCTTCGGGCAGCAGTGCATTGGTGATGATCTGGCGGGTGGTGGCGCCCATGGACTGGGTGGCCTCAATGATTCCGCGGTCCACTTCGCGCAGGGCAGTTTCCACCAGGCGCGCAAAGAATGGCGTGGCGCCCACGACCAGTGGCGGGATCGCCCCGGCTACTCCCAACGAGGTGCCGGTGATCAGAACGGTGAATGGGATCATCACGATCAGCAGGATGATGAACGGCAGCGAACGCAAGATGTTTACGATCAGCGACAGCAGCGCGTACAAACCTTTTTGTTCGAACAGCTGGCGCGGGCTGGTCAGGAACAGCAACACACCCAACGGCAGGCCCAGCACGACGGTGAAGAACAGCGAGCCGAACAGCATGATCATGGTGTCGCCGGTGGCGAGCCAGATTTCGGACCAGTCAACGTTGGCGAAAAAATTCAGGAAAACGTCCATTAGCGCAGCACCTCCATGTGAACGTCCGCGGCGGTAAAGCGTGCAAACGCCGCTTCCATGTCACCGCCGGTGACGGCGAGGGTCAGTTGCCCGTAGGGGATGTCTTTGATGCGGTCGATACGCCCGGCAAGGATGCTGTAGTCCACCCCCGTTTCACGGGCGACGGTACCCAGCAATGGCGCGTAGGTCGCGTCGCCCTGGAAGGTCAGGCGCACGATACGGCCGGGTACGTGGGCGAAGTCATCGCGCTGTTCGCCTTCGTCGACCTGCTCGGCTTCTTGTACGAAACGTTTGGTGGTCGGGTGTTGCGGGTGCAGGAACACGTCGGCCACCGAGCCTTGCTCGACGATCACGCCGGCGTCCATCACGGCCACCTGGTCGCACACGCGACGGATCACGTCCATTTCATGGGTGATCAGCACGATGGTCAGTTTCAGCTCACGGTTGATCTCGGCCAGCAGCTGCAGCACCGAGGCGGTGGTCTGCGGGTCGAGGGCACTGGTGGCTTCGTCGCACAGCAAAATCTTGGGCTTGGTCGCCAGGGCTCGGGCGATGCCGACGCGCTGCTTCTGGCCGCCGGACAATTGCGCCGGGTACTTTTTGGCGTGATCCGACAAGCCGACGCGGGCCAGCAGTTCAGCCACGCGCAGGTCGATGTCCTTGCGCGACAATTCGCCGGCCAGGGTCAGCGGCAGTGCCACGTTGTCGGCGACGGTCTTGGACGCCAGCAGGTTGAAGTGCTGGAAGATCATGCCGACCTGTTGCCGGAAACGGCGCAGGCCGTTGGCGTCCAGGGCGGTGACTTCTTCGCCGTCGACCGTGATCTGGCCGCCGCTCGGTTCTTCGAGGCGGTTGATCAGGCGCAGCAGGGTGCTTTTACCCGCGCCCGAGTGGCCGATCAGGCCAAACACCTGGCCGTTGTCGACGCGCAGACTGGTGGGGTGCAGGGCGGGAATATCCTTACCGGCGACGCGGTAGGTTTTATGGACGTTTTGAAACTCGATCACGTAGCGAACCTTGTGGGGCGCATGGAAAAGGGATCAGCGGTTAGCCGGGCGCGCATTTTAGCCTGTCCGATTAGCGTTTCTTAGCATTTATTTCGCATTCATCCAGCGATTTGGCAATAACGCGATCAAAGGTCATAAAAAAGGAACGGCCCAAGACACCATCAGTCACTACTTAGGCAACGCGATTTCCAGGTGCCGTGCCTGGGTTTTGCTCAAACGAGCCGGGGACCGCTCTGGCCACTTTGAATAAGGAGTTTTGACTGATGAGCACCAAGAAGCCAGCTACCCCGCCGAAGAGTGAACTTGCAGGCACCGATACCCTGGACCGTGGCAATACCAACGCCAAGCTGCAGGCACTGGAAGCGTTCCGGTCCGACGCGACCGGCCAAGCCTTGCGCACTAACCAAGGCGTGAAAATTTCCGACAACCAGAACAGCCTGAAGGTCGGTTCTCGTGGCCCTTCTCTGCTTGAAGATTTCATCATGCGTGAAAAAATCACGCACTTTGACCATGAGCGTATTCCGGAGCGCATCGTGCATGCCCGCGGGACTGGCGCACATGGTTACTTTCAATCCTATGGCGACCATTCAGCGCTGACCAAGGCCGGATTCCTGCGTACCCCAGAGCATAAAACTCCGGTATTTGCGCGCTTTTCCACCGTGCAAGGCCCGCGCGGCTCCGGCGACACCGTGCGTGACGTACGCGGTTTTGCCGTGAAGTTCTTCACCGACGAAGGCAACTTCGACCTGGTCGGCAACAACATGCCGGTGTTTTTCATTCAGGACGCAATCAAGTTTCCTGACTTTGTGCATGCGGTAAAACCTGAGCCACACAACGAGATTCCTACCGGTGGCTCGGCCCATGACACCTTTTGGGATTTCGTCTCGCTGCAGCCGGAATCGGCGCACATGGTGATCTGGGCGATGTCTGACCGAGCGATTCCAAAAAGCCTGCGCGCCATGCAGGGTTTTGGCGTGCACACCTTTCGCCTGATCAACACCGAAGGCAAATCCAGCTTCGTGAAATTCCACTGGCGACCCAAGGTTGGCACCTGCTCCCTGGTGTGGGACGAAGCGCAAAAGCTCGCGGGTAAAGACACCGACTACCATCGCCGAGATCTGTGGGAGTCGATTGAAATGGGCGATTATCCCGAGTGGGAATTGGGCGTTCAGGTGGTCGCCGAAGAAGATGAGCATAAATTCGACTTCGACTTGCTGGACCCCACCAAGATTATTCCTGAAGAGCTGGTGCCCATTACGCCGCTGGGCAAGATGGTGCTTAACCGCAACCCGGATAACTTCTTCGCCGAAGTCGAGCAGGTTGCGTTCTGCCCTGGCCATATCGTGCCGGGTATCGACTTCACCAATGACCCCTTGCTGCAAGGCCGTCTGTTTTCCTACACGGATACGCAGATCAGCCGACTGGGTGGGCCGAACTTCCATGAGATCCCGATCAACCGCTCCATCGCGCCGTTCCATAACGGTCAGCGCGATGCTCAGCACCGTACTGTGATAGACAAGGGCCGCGCTTCTTACGAGCCGAACTCTATCGATGGCGGCTGGCCGAAGGAGACGCCGGCAGGGCCGACGGATGGCGGCTTCGAAACCTATTACGAGCGTGTCGACGCCAACAAGGTACGCGAGCGCAGCGAGTCGTTCGGTGACCACTTCTCCCAGGCCACGCTGTTTTTCAACAGCATGAGCCACTATGAGAAAGAGCACATCATTGCGGCGTACAGCTTCGAGTTGGGCAAAGTGGAACGCGAGTTTATCCGCGCCCGTCAGGTGAACGAGATTCTGGCCAATATCGATCTTGAATTGGCCAAGCGTGTTGCGCAAAACCTCGGCTTGCCGGTGCCGACCAAGGGCACTGTGCCTGCGCGTGAAACATCGGTGAAAAAGTCACCGGCTTTGAGCCAGGTGAACCTGCTGTCGGGTGATATCAAGACGCGTAAAGTGGCGATTCTGGCGGCCAATGGCGTAGACGGTGCGGCGATCGATGCGCTGAAAAAAGCGCTGGAGACCGAGGGTGCGCATGCCAAGTTGTTGGGGCCGACCTCGGCACCTGTGACCACGGCGGATGGCAAGACCCTGCCGGTGGATGCGTCGATGGAAGGCATGCCGTCCATTGCGTTTGACGCGGTGTTTATCCCGGGCGGTAAGGAGTCGGTGCAAGCGTTGAGCGGTGATGGTGTGGCGCTGCACTATGTGCTGGAAGCGTACAAGCATCTGAAGGCGATTGCGGTTGCCAGTGACGTGAAGCCACTGCTGGATCTGCTGAAACTGGAGGTGGATGCGGGGCTGATCGTGGGGGCTGATGCTGCGGCGTTCAAGGCGTTCTTTGCCGCGATTGCGCAGCATCGGGTGTGGGATCGCGAGGCTAAGGCCAAGGCGATTCCGGCTTAAGATCTTCGCTGTTTGTCAAATCGCCATCGGGAGCAAGTCGAATCGTCGCACCGCCCCTCCCACATTTTGAATGTGTTCACCGTTCAAAACGTGGGAGGGGCGGTGCG